>DATLNR010000072.1:0-46404 GCA_035536655.1 Casimicrobiaceae bacterium | reverse complement strand
TCGGTCTTCCCGTTGGTGCGCAGCATGCGCAAACCGTTGATCTCGACGACAGTCACCGTCGCCGTCTTGCCGTCGGCGTGGAACAGGACCTTCGCGTCCGCGCTGATCCGCGCGTAGCCTTCACGGTAGACGCCGGATGCCGCTCTTTTCGGATCGATCGAGAAGCCCGCGGCGACGACGCCGATGACGCCCAGTCCCGCGATGACCATCGCGAAACCCGGCCAGCTGAACGCGAGCTCGCCGCGCGGTCGGCGCAACAGATAGATCCCCAGCCCGATATCGATCGCGGCACCGGCGACAAGCGCCGTCTTGAGCCCGGCGAGCGGAATCAGCAGGTGAACCGCGACGATCACGCCGACGATCGCGCCCCCGGTGTTCGCTGCGTAGACGAAGCCGATCGCGCGCTCGCCGGATTTCTCGTCGAGCAGACGCCGCGTGATCAAGGGCAGCGTCATCCCGGCGAAGAACGTCGCGGGCAGCATGACGACGAGCGCGAGCGCGGCGCTGGCCACGTGAAAGAGCCAGTAACCGGAAAAGCTGCGGTTCAGCCCGGTGAGAAGCCAGGCGAGCGCATCGAACAGACTGTGGTAGAGCGGCAACGTCAAAAGCGCCGCGATACCCATGATGATTTGCACGTGCCCGAGATACGCGCGCGCATCGGCGATGCCGTCGATACGGTTGCGGATCCATGCACCCCCCGCGGCAAGGCCGAGGATGAATGCGGCCAGCATCAGCTCGAACGCATGCGTCGATGCACCGAGCACCATCGACAGCATGCGGATCCAGACGATCTCGTAGATGAACGACGAGAGCCCGGTCAGCGCAGCGACGCCAAGGAATACGACAACGAGCGGCGCCGACCGACGCGGCGCTTGGGGCGGTGCAGATGATTTCTTGCGCTTCGTTGACTCGGGACGCGGCGTTTCAGCTATTTCCTCCGGCAGCTCGACGGAGACGGCTAGCGGCCGTGTGGCGCGCGCGATGAGGAACACGGCGACGCCGATCGCCACGTTGAGCGCACCGGCCGTTGCCAGCGTCGCAGGCAAGCCGAGCCACGGAATCAACACGAACGCGCTTGCAAGGACGCCGACGACCGCACCGAGGCTGTTGAGGAAATAGAGCACGCTGACCTCGTGCCCGGGCCGTTCCCGGTAGCGCCTCAGCACGCCGGCCACCATCCAGGGGAACGTGGCGCCGAGCGCGATCGCGGGCAAAGCGATCAGCAGCGCTGCGATGATCCATTGCGTCGCGCACACGCCGGTCGCGCCGCACACGCGGGGCAACAGCGCGTCGTAGCTCCAACCGGTCACGCCGACGAACAGCGGATGGAACAGGAACGCGAACAAGCCGACGAAGACCTCCGCGCCTGCATAGGCCAGCAGAGGCTCGCGTACGCGCTCGCTGTAGCGGCCCGCGAGCCACGCGCCGAGCGCGAGCCCGCCGACGAAGATCACCAGCACGACCGTCTGCCCGTGCGCGGCGTGCCCGAGATAATTGCGCAGGTAGTGCGACCAGATCGATTCGTAGATCAGGCCGCAGAAGCCGGAGAGCGTGAACAGGCCGTACAGCGCGTAACGGGGCGTGGAGGCTGTCAAGTCGAAGAGCGCTCGAAGGCTCGCCGCATTCTCGCCGATCGGTGCCTCGTCCTGCACGCGCCGGTCGGGTCAAACGCGCCGCCGGTGCGGCGTCCGTGCAACAGTCGACGCGCGCTTCAGGCCCCGCGATGGCGCTCGATCGCCACGCCGAGCTCGCGAACGCCGGCAATCGCGGACGGCTTGGCCACCCGGACTTTGACCCACTCGGCGGGAAACTCGCTCAGCACGACATCGGCGATCGCCTGTGCGAAGCGCTCGAGCAACGGGTACGGATGTTCGGCCGCAAAGCGGCGCAATCGCTCGACGACGGCCGCGTAGTCGAGCGCATCGTCGAAGCGTCCCGAACGAAACGCCGCGTCGCTCAGAAGCCCGATGTCGAGATCGAGCCGGACCGTCTGCGTGACCTTGCGCTCCCAGTCGTAGACGCCGATCTTCGTCGCAACGCGGAAGTCGTGGATGAAGATCGTGTTCATCGAGCGTTGCGCGATTCGCGGGTTGCTAGAATCCGCGGCGATTCTATCGTCAGGCCTTCAAGCGACCGCGACGCATCGTGCTTGCCGCGTTGATGACCGTGCTCGGCGCCTACCTCGTCGGCTCGATCTCGTTCGCCGTCGTCGTTTCGCGCGCCTTCGACCTCCCCGACCCGCGCGACCACGGCTCCGGCAATCCCGGCGCCTCCAACGTGTTGCGCACCGGCAATCGCAAGGCGGCGCTCCTCACGCTGCTGGGCGACGCGATCAAGGGATTCGTCGCGGTGTTCCTCGCGGGCAACATCGCGTCGCACGGGTCGCTTCCCGCGTGGACGGCGCCCGCCGCCGCGCTCGCCGTCTTCATCGGTCACCTGTACCCGGTCTTCCATCGGTTCCGCGGCGGCAAGGGTGTCGCGACCGCGGCCGGCATCGTATTCGCGCTGCATTGGCCGCTCGGCCTGTTGCTCGCGATCGTCTGGCTGACGATGGCGTTCGGCTTCAGGATCAGCTCGCTCGCCGCGCTGACCACAGCGGTGCTCATGCCGCTGGGCATGTTCTACGTGCGCGGAAACGACCTCGTCGCGTGGACGATGCTGCCGATGGCAGCGCTCCTGTTCTGGCGGCATCGCGACAACATCAGATCGCTGATCGCAGGCAGCGAGCGGCGCATCGGCGGACCGGATCAGTAGCGCCGGCTTCGCGTCGACGCCCCCCGCTACCCTGCAAGCTCCGCCAGCGGCCACCGCGGCCGCACACCGAACGCGCCGCTGCCGGACGACTGTTGCGCAAGCCGCATCGCGCCGGCAAGCGCAATCATTGCCCCGTTGTCGGTGCAAAACGCAAGCTCCGGAAAGTAAGCGCGCGCGCCGTGACGCTGCGTTTTCTCGATGAGGTTCTCGCGCAGCGCTCGATTCGCCCCCACGCCGCCCGCAACGACGAGCGTCTTGCACCCGATGGCCCGTAGCGCAGCAAGCGACTTCACAACCAGCACATCGACCACCGACGACTGGAATTCGCGCGCGATGTCAGCGCGCATCGAGTCGGTCAGCTTCTGCGCCGCTTGCGCACTGCGCACGAGCGTCAGCACCGCCGTCTTCAAGCCGGAGAAGCTCATGTCGAGCGAATCGGCGTCGATCATCGGACGCGGCAGCGCCACGGAACCGGGCCGCCCTTGCTTCGCGAGCTGCTCGAGCGCGGGTCCACCCGGATATGGAAGGCCGAGCAGCGTCGCGCTCTTGTCGAACGCCTCGCCGGCCGCATCGTCGAGCGTGTCCCCGAGCAGTCGATAACGCGCGAAGTCATCGACGGCATAGAGCTGGCTGTGCCCTCCCGACACGAGTAGCGCAACGAAAGGAAACGGCGGCTTCGGATCCGAGAGCAGCGGACTCAACAGATGCGCTTCGAGATGATGGACGCCGATCGCGGGTTTCCGTAACGCGAACGCGAGCGCACTGCCGACGCTCGCGCCGACGAGGAGCGCCCCCGCAAGCCCCGGGCCTTCGGTGTAAGCGATCGCGTCTAGATCGGAAAGCTCGATGCGCGCGTCGGCGACGACGCGTTCTAGCAAAGGCACCAAGTGCCGAATGTGATCGCGCGACGCGAGCTCCGGCACGACGCCGCCGTACGGTCGGTGCAACGCGACCTGCGAATGCAGCGCATGCGCAACAAGGCCCGCGTCGGTGTCGTAGACCGCCGCGCCGGTCTCGTCGCACGAGGTTTCGATGCCGAGAACGCGCATCGCGCGATTATCGCAGCGGCCTCCCCGCGTGACTGGACCCGATTTGCTCGGTACGGGCGCGCCGCGCTATACTGGCAAGCTTTCCTTCGACAGCACCGCCCAGGTCCACCGACTTCATGCCTTCCGTCCGCGTACGCGAAAACGAGCCGTTCGAAGCCGCCCTGCGCCGTTTCAAGCGCACGATCGAAAAAACCGGCCTGCTGACCGAGCTCCGCGCGCGCGAGTTCTACGAAAAGCCGACGGCCGAGCGCAAGCGGAAGAAGGCGGCAGCGGTCAAGCGCCACTACAAGCGCCTGCGCAGCCAGCAACTGCCGCCTAAGCTCTATTGATCTGCAGCCGTCACAAAGTCGACGGGGGGCCTCAAGCCTCGCCGTCGAGATTGGGTTACTACCTGGGGCGAAGCGATTCGCCCCTTTTCGTTTGGACAACCGATGAAACGACCCCCGCGCTCGCTTTGCTCGCTGCCCCCCGAGGGGGTGCAGTCGGTCGCTTGGGACGGCCCGGCGCGACCCACATGACGCTCAAGGCGAAGATCACCGACGACATGAAAGCCGCGATGCGCGCGAAGGATGCGCCGCGCCTTTCGACGATCCGCATGCTGCTCGCCGCGATCAAGCAGCGTGAAGTCGACGAGCGCATCGAGCTCGGCGACGCCGACGTCCTTTCCGTCATCGACAAGATGGTGAAGCAGCGCCGCGACGCGATCGCGCAGTTTTCTGCCGGCAAGCGGCCGGACCTCGCGGCCAACGAGCAAGCGGAGATCGGCGTGCTGACCGCCTATCTGCCGCAGCCATTAACCGACGCCGAAGTCGACGCGATGGTCGACGAAGCGATCCGCGAAACCGGCGCGAGCGGCGCTGCCGGCATCGGCAAGACGATGGCGACGCTGAAGCCGCGGCTTGCCGGTCGCGCCGACCTGAAGGTCGCCTCCGACAAGGTCAAGGCGCGCCTCGGATGAAACGGCGGCCCTGCGCACTGACGCAGTAGCGCACACGACGGGCGTCGCTCCTATAATCGGCACGGCGGCGCCATCGATGATCCCGAACGACTTCATCCAGACGCTGCTTCACCGCGTCGACATCGTCGAGGTCATCGACCGGCTCGTGCCGCTCAGGAAGGCGGGCGCGAACTTCGTCGCGTGCTGCCCATTCCATAGCGAAAAGACGCCGTCGTTCTCGGTTTCTCCGACGAAGCAGTTCTACCACTGCTTCGGCTGCGGTGCGCACGGCACGGCGATCGGCTTTCTGATGGAGTACGCGCAGAAGAGCTTCCCCGAGGCGGTGGAGGAGCTCGCGCGCGACGTGGGCCTCACCGTTCCGCGCGACGAGCGCCCGAACGACAAGGAACGCCGCGAGGAAGCGCTCGATCTGACCGAGCATTTGCTTGCCGCCGCGAAGTTCTACCGCGCGAAGCTGAAGGAGAGCCCGCGGGCGATCGACTACCTCAAGGGCCGCGGCCTGACCGGCGCGATCGCTGCGCGCTACGGCATCGGCTACGCGCCCGATGCATGGCAATCGCTGGAGGGGGCATTCGCGGATTACGACGATACCGCGTTGGAAGCAGCCGGACTCGTCGTCCGCGGCGACGGCGGCAAGCGTTACGACCGCTTTCGCGATCGCATCATGTTCCCGATTCACGATGCGCGCGGCCGTGTCGTCGGCTTTGGCGGACGCGTGATCGATCGCGGCGAACCGAAGTACCTGAACTCGCCCGAAACGCCGGTGTTCTCGAAAGGCCGCGAGCTTTACGGGCTTTTCCACGCGCGACAGGGGATCCGCGACGCCGGCTACGCCGTCGTCGTCGAAGGCTACATGGACGTCGTTGCGCTTGCGCAGCACGGCGTGGGCCAGGCCGTGGCGACGCTCGGCACGGCCACGACGGCCGTGCATGTGCAGAAGCTCTTCCGCCTCACCGATACCGTCGTGTTCTGTTTCGACGGCGACGACGCCGGCCGTCGCGCCGCGTGGCGGGCCCTCGAGAACGCGCTGCCCGCCTTGACCGATGGGAAAAACGTGAAGTTCTTGTTGCTGCCCGACGGCGAGGATCCGGACGACAGCGTTCGCCGTCGTGGCAGCGCGGCGTTCGAGCAGGCGCTTGCGCAGGCCGTGCCGCTTTCGGAAATGATGCTGCGGGAGCTCGCGGCGCAACATCCGCCGACTTCATCCGAGGGCCGCGCGTCGCTGATCGCGGCCGCACGACCGCATCTTTCGCGCATCGAGGCGCCGATCCTGAAGGCGCTGCTGCGCCGGCGCCTGGGCGAGCTCACCGGGCTCCCCGAAGACGAGCTCAAGGCGCTCGTCGCTTCCGCAAGCGACGAGCGGCGCGACGAACGCGGTCCGTCGTCACCGCGCGTCGCGATCCGCAAGCCGTCCCGCCGCGCACCTTCGCTCGTCCGTGAACTGATGCAGGCGCTACTGCTCCAACCTCGGTTGGCGGACAACGTCGTGCTGCCGCCGGCGGACGCTGCGACGCCCGAGCACGCCGCTTTGCATGCGCTGGTCGAGTTTTGCGCCGAGCATCCGAATGGCCTGACCACCGCGGCGGTCATGCAGCGTTTTGCCGGGTCGAAGCACGACGAAGTGCTGGCGGCGGCGCTGGCGAGCGCGCACGAGCAGGGGCTCGCGCCGGAGCTCGCCGCGGCGGAGTTTTCCGAAGGGGTGCGGCGATGGTGGCTTCTCGCGCAACGGCAAGGGCGCGCGCAGTCGATCGACAACGAGGCGCCGGCGCAGCCTGCCGAGGAGGCCGAGCGGCTGCGTCAGCTCGATCTCGTTCGTCGGTCCGCGACGCCAGGCGGCCGCTAGCGCGCGCAGCGGAAGCGCCGCGCCGCCCGTCGAAACCGAGCGAAAGGCGCTGAAATCGTAGTAAAATTTGCGGTTTGCCCGCGCCGACCCCATATGCGTCCTTTGAGGCGCCGCGGTGCCCGCGATGCGGGTCTCGTCCGCTCGCTCCAAAGCTACCGAATCAAGGATCGTCATGGCCAAGAAGCCTGCCAAACCCTCCCGTAAGTCGCCCGCGAAAGGGCGTACGCGCGCGCGCAAGGTCGTCGCCCGCACGGCCCGGACGTCGGCACGCAAGCCGGTTCGCCCTTCCGCTCGCAAGTTGGCCGTCAAGCGCTCGAAGCCCAAGGCCAAGGTTGCGGCAAAGCCGCGCTCGGGCGCGCGCGATAGGACTGCACTGAGGACGGCACTGCGCAAGCGCAAGGCGGCCGTCAAGTCGAGAACGGCGGTCAAGCCGGCAGCGAAGCCGACGGCGAAGCCAACGCCGCCCAAGACGCCGGCCAAGGCACCGGTTGCGCCAGTCAAGCTCACCGGGAAGGCCGCGAAAACGGCGGCGGTCAAGGGCGCACCGTCGGTTCCGGTCGCCCCCGGCAAGGGCGTTCCCGGCGCGAAGCCGACGACGAGCGAAATCGCCGCAAGGATTGCAGGCAAGCGCGCGGAAGACGCAGCGCAGAAGAAGGGACGCAACGGTCGCCAGGCCGAAGCGCCGCGCGAGCTGACGCCCGCCGACGTCGAGGCGCGAAAGCGCCGGTTGAAGAGCCTGATCGTGCTCGGCAAGGAGCGCGGCTATCTGACCTACGCCGAGATCAACGATCACCTGCCCGACGACGTACTCGACGCCGAGCAGATCGAGGGCGTGATCTCGATGATCGGCGACATGGGCATCCAGGTGTACGACAACGCCCCGGATGCCGACACGCTGCTGATGGCCGAGGCGACGCCCGCGGCACCCGCCGAAGACGTCGAAGAGGAAGCCGAAGCCGCCGCCTCCACGCTCGATTCGGAATTCGGCCGCACGACGGATCCGGTCCGCATGTACATGCGCGAGATGGGCAGCGTCGAGCTGTTGACGCGCGAAGGCGAGATCGAGATCGCCAAGCGCATCGAGGACGGCCTGAAGCACATGATCATGGCCATCTCGGCGTGCCCGATGACGGTGCAGCAGATTCTGGATCTGGCGGAAAAGATCGAGAAGGATGAGCTCAAGATCGACGATCTGGTCGACGGGCTCATGGACTTCAACGAGCAGCTGACCGAGATCGAGGCGGCCGACGACGAGGAAGGCGACGAGGAGGACGAGGAGGAGTCCGAAGCCGACGCCGGCGCGATCGCCGCGGAGAACCTCGAACGGCTCAAGGTCGCGGCGCTCGAGCGCTTCGCCACGATCCGCAAGCTCTACGCGCGCATGCTCGTCGTGCTGCAGAAGGAAGGGCACAAGGCGCCGAAGTACATCGAGCTGCAGAAGAAAATCGGTGCGGAGTTCACGCAGATCCGCTTCTCGGCGCGCCAGGTCGAGCGGCTGTGCGACAGCGTGCGCAGCGAAGTCGACAACATCCGCCAGATCGAGCGCAAGATCCAGGACCTGGTGGTCAACAAGGGCGGCATGCCGCGACCGGACTTCATCAAGAAGTTTCCCGAGCGCGAGGTGAGCCTGCGCTGGATCGACAGCGAGGTATCCGCGCACCATCCGTACAGCGAGCAGCTCGCCAAGTACCGCCAGGCGATCGTCGAGCAGCAGCAGAAGCTGATCGACCTGCAGAACCGCGTGATGATTTCCTTGAAGGACTTGAAGGACATCAACAAGCAGATGTCGACCGGCGAAGCGAAGGCGCGGAAGGCGAAGCGCGAGATGACCGAGGCGAACCTGCGGCTCGTGATCTCCATCGCGAAGAAGTACACGAACCGCGGCCTGCAGTTCCTCGACCTGATCCAGGAAGGCAACATCGGCCTGATGAAGGCCGTCGACAAGTTCGAGTACCGGCGCGGCTACAAATTCTCGACGTACGCGACGTGGTGGATCCGCCAGGCGATCACGCGCAGCATCGCCGACCAGGCGCGCACGATCCGCATCCCGGTGCACATGATCGAGACGATCAACAAGATGAACCGGATCTCGCGTCAAATCCTGCAGGAGACGGGCCAGGAGCCGGACCCTGCGACGCTCGCCGAGAAGATGGAGATGCCCGAGGAGAAGATCCGCAAGATCCTGAAGATCTCCAAGGAGCCGATCTCGATGGAGACGCCGATCGGCGACGACGACGACTCGCACCTCGGCGACTTCATCGAGGATCTGTCGACGATCGCGCCGTCGGAGGCCGCAGTCAATGCGAGCCTTCGCGACGTGTGCAAGGAGATCCTCGACTCGCTGACGCCGCGCGAGGCGAAGGTGCTGCGCATGCGCTTCGGCATCGAGATGAACACCGACCACACGCTCGAGGAAGTCGGCAAGCAGTTCGACGTCACGCGCGAGCGCATTCGACAGATCGAGGCGAAGGCGCTGCGCAAGCTGCGCCATCCCTCGCGGTCGGAGAAGCTGCGGAGCTTCCTCGAGGGGGAGTGACCGACGAACGTTTGCATCGAAAAACAAGAACGCCCCGGCATGCCGGGGCGTTTTCGCATGGATGCAGCGATGCCCTCGGGGGCTTGCTCATCACTGCGTTTCGAGCGGCGTCTCCGTCGGCCTTACAAGCGGCGCCTGCGTCGCGAAGCGTTCGTCCTGCGGCTTTGCCGGAAGCACGTCGTGCTGGCGCACGTGGCGCACGACCTGTCTGAGCAAAGCGATTCCCATCGGCGCAAGGGCGCGTTCCCACAACTCGCGCGCCGTCTCGTCGCGGCCGACGAAGCACCACTCCTGCGCGGCGATCGGTCCCGCATCCCAACCATCGGCAAGGTGGTAGACGGTGCCGCCCGCGATCGGGTCGCGCTGCCGGATCGTCCACTCCACGGCCGCGATGCCACGATGCCGCGGAAGAAGCGACGGGTGATAACCGATGCCTCCGTGGCGCGAACGCGCCAGCGCCTCGTCACTGACCCGCGCGTGCGTATGCGCGGCCACGATGAGGTCGGTGTCGCGGGCCACGGCGTCACCCGGCATCACCTTGGGATCGGCGAGAACGTGGAGCGCCGATCCGGCCGCCTTTGCTGCAAGCGCAAGACGGTCGTCGCCGGCCGGCGCAACGACTTGCGCGACGTTGCAGCCATCCTCGCGCAGCGCGTTGAACACGGCGGCGCCGAAGTAGCGCGATCCAACCAGCGTCAGCTTCATCTTCACCTTTCTCGCAGCGCCCGCGCTCCGGATGCGGCATGGGTGCGGGCGCGCGCGAGGATAGGGTCTTCGTATCGGTTGCGCAATGGGTTCCACACGCGCACGACGACCGATTGCCTATTAAACTCTCTCTCGCCGTTTTAACGCGGACGCGAAGACGTCTCGCAGCACAGCCGGTTGCCAAAGTCCGCGATGCCGGCCGAAAGGAGGAATCGATGCCTCAGCCCGCCAACGTGCTGATCCTCGGCGCGTCGTATGGATCGCTGCTCGCGATCCGGTTGCTGCTTGCCGGTCACACGACGCGACTCGTCTGTCTGCCGGCCGAAGCGAGCCTGATCAACGCGGACGGAATCCGCGTGCGCATGCCGGTCAAAGGTCGCGCCGAGCTCGTCGACGTCGCGTCGAGGACTCTGCGCGGACGGTTGAGCGCGAGCGGAGCCGACGATGTGGACCCGTCGGCCTACGATCTCGTCGTGCTGGCGATGCAGGAGCCTCAGTACCGCTCGCCCGGTGTCCGCAAGCTCGTGGACGCGATCGCCGAGGCGAAACGGCCGTGCATGTCGATCATGAACATGCCGCCGCTTCCCTATCTTGCGCGGCTGCCGGGGCTCGATGTCGCGAAGCTTCGCGGCGCTTACACCGATGCAGCGGTCTGGGACAGCTTCGACGCGGCGCTGATGACGCTATGCAGCCCCGACCCGCAGGCGTTCCGGCCGCCCGACGAACCGGTCAATGTCCTTCAGGTGCGATTGCCGACGAACTTCAAGGCCGCGCGATTCGATTCGGACGAGCACACGAAGCTCTTGCGCCGTCTCGAGTCCGATATCGAGGCATCGCGCCTTCAAACGCCGGACGGGGCGATCGAGCTGCCGGTGAAGCTCAAGGTTCACGACTCGGTGTTCGTGCCGCTCGCGAAATGGAGCATGCTGATCGCCGGCAACTACCGCTGCGTGCGCGAAGACGGCATGCAATCGATCCGCGATGCGGTGCACCAGGATGCGGCTGCGTCGCGCGCGGTCTACGCGTGGGTCGGCGAGCTATGCAGCAAGCTCGGCGCCGCGGATCGCGATCTCGTGCCGTTCGAGAAGTACGCACAGGCCGCGCAGTCGCTCGCGAGCCCGTCGTCCGCGGCGCGAGCGCTCGCCGCGGGCGCGCCGAACGTCGAGCGCGTCGACCGGCTCGTGCAGTCGATCGCCGCGCAGAAAGGAATGCGATCGGACGCAGTGGATCGCATCGTTGCACTCGTCGACGGCTGGCTCGAGCGCAACCGCGCCAAGGCGCCGGCCTGATCGATCAAGCCGCCGTGCGGTCGCGGTACATGAACGCGACGACAAGACCGAGCAGCACGATCAGGATCGCGTCGAACGCGATCTGCCGTGCTGCGAGGCTGCCAGGCGTCGGCTGCACGACGTAATAGATGAGGTACGTCGGCACCACCGTGAGCAAGGCGATGGCGACGCCATAGCGCACACCCTGCCCGGTCCACGGCCGGGCCTCGCGGCCGCGCGCATAGATCCAGGTGAACGCGCCGGCCAGAATGACGTGCGCGAGAATCATCAACGGAAAGTATTGCTGCGCCTCGCCTTCCGGACGGAACAGGTTGGAGAGCGCAAGATAATCCGCACGAAGCAGCATCCCGTGCACCACGATGCTGCCGGCCATCCACGCGACGAATACGACGATCCAGGCAATGAAGAATCGCTTGTCCATGTTCCCCCCGGTTGGTCGCCGGCGCGGTGCGAACCCCGCCGGTCGAAAGCACGCGCCCATCGGTCAACGCGACCGCAACGATGCACGCTATGTCAGTATCCCCCATCTTTCATGCGGAGAATCCCGATGATGTGGAAGCACACCGCCGTGGCTGGCGTATTGCTGCTCGCCGCCACCGCAACGAGCCTGCCGGCAACCGCCGACGTCAACCTCGTCGTGCGCGTGGCGCCGCCGGAGCCGCGTGTGGAAGTCATCCCGTCGCAGCGCAAGGGCTACGTCTGGGCGCCGGGGCACTGGGCTTGGCGCAACGGCCATCATGTCTGGGTTGGCGGGCACTGGGTTCGTGCTCGCCCTGGCATGCACTGGCACCCGCATCGCTGGGTCCACCGCAACGGCGAATGGCGCTTCGTCTCCGGCGGCTGGGTCGACCGGCCCTGGACGCGCGACTTCGATGGCGACGGCGTCGCCAATCGCTTCGACCGCGATCGCGACAACGACGGGGTTCGCAACCGCCGCGACCGCGATCGTGACGGCGACGGCGTCCGCAACCGCCGTGACGCGCGGCCCGACAACCCGAATCGACGCTAGTCGGCAACAACGGCGACGGCAAAACGCCCCGCGATCGGGGCGTTTTCGTTTTGGCGCCGACTTGCGATGCGGGCGTCAACCGCGCAGCGCGCAACCCGTTGAACGTGCCTGGTCCGGAGCGTTTGACAAAGACGACCGGTAAATTGGTCTGCTGGCCGCGCGCCAAGCGCGCGCTGCGCACGCGTTTTTCATAGTGTCGCGGGCGTTTGCGTCGCAGCGCATGCTTCTTGCAGATGTTGCTCCGTTTGAACGCCCCCCTTCTTTAGGAGATGACGATGACATCCCCCCGCACGACGCTCTTGGCAGCGCTGATCGCGGCCGGTCTCGCGAGCGGCGCCGTTGCACAATCCACCGCTCCCGCAACGAGTGGATCGAGCCCGACGAAACCGGCCGCCGGCACGACCGCGCCGCCGCCCGCCGCAACGCCGTCCCCGCCGCCCGCCGCAACGCCGTCCCCGCCCGCCGCCGGCTCGACCGGCATCGACAAAGGCGCCGGCACCGGAGCTTCGAGCAGCGCCGCGGCGACGAAGACCGGGGCGACGACGTCGCTATCGGCGAGCGAGCGCCGTTTTGTCGAGAAGGCGGCGATCGGCGGGATGGCCGAAGTCGAAATGTCGAAAATGGCCGTCGACAAGGCACAGAGCCAGCAAGTCAAGGACTACGCGAAGCGCCTCGTCGACGATCACACAAAGGCCAACGCCGAACTGATGCAGATCGCGAAGTCGAAGGGCGTGACGCCGCCGGCCGCAATCGACAGCGCTCACAAGCGCGCGATGGACAAGATGGCGAAACGGTCCGCGAACGATTTCGATCGTGCTTACATCGCCGAGATGATCGACGATCATCAGAAGGACATTCGCGACTTCCGCTCGATGTCGAAGTCGGCGAAGGACGCCGACCTCAAGGCGTTCACGACGAAGACGGTTCCGGTGCTCGAGCAGCATCTGCAGCTCGCGAAGACGACCGAAGCAGCGGTGAAGAACGCGCCGCGCGACCGTCGCGCGAGCGCCACGAACGGCACGGGGACGACAGCCGGTTCCGGTACAGGCTCCGCTACAGCGCCCGCGACGAAGGGCACCACGGCCACCCCGGGCAAGGACACGGCCGCGACGACAGGCACCGCCGGGCCGGGTACCGGCATGCCGACAAGCTCGACGCAGGCAACCGGCTCCGCACCGCAGCCGCCGGGAAGCGCGAGCGATCAGAGGATGAACACGCAGCCGGCCAAGAAGTAACCGCGAAGTTGCGGGTCGCATAAAAAGAACGCTCCGCTTCGGCGGGGCGTTCTTGCTTTGCAGCGCGGTTTGGCTGAATCGCGCGCTTCCGATCGTTCGCTTCGTCGCGTGCTAGCCTTCGGCGCTGAAGTGTCGAACGGCGGGCCCGTAGCTCAGTCGGTTAGAGCAGAGGACTCATAATCCTTTGGTCCCTGGTTCGAGTCCAGGCGGGCCCACTTGTCATTGGGTGTGTCTGTTCCGGGGACATCGGTAACAGTTTATTCCGGACACATAGGTAACACTTTTGCCTCGAACGGGTTTGCGATGGGCTCGAGGCGAGTGGTCTCCTCGTCGAAAAAGCCCAAGTCGTAGTCGATAAAGCTCACCAGCCAGATCTTATCTTCGACCTGCTTCACGCCGACGTTCTGACCCGCGAACACGGTGCTGAGCATGATCTTGTAGGGAGCCATGCAGATGCGCCCGCACTGGGTCACGGTAATCGTGCGGTCGTGGAACGGGTAGGCAAGCTCGCTTAGGCCGCGATAGGGTCGCGGTGAAGGTTGGTAGAGCTCGGCCGGGTACTTCATGTCCAGCGCCTGGTGCGGACGCTCCTGGTTGTAGCAATCGAGGAAGTCGTCAAAGCGGGCCTGCTGTTGCAGCAGATTCTGCGAGGCGGGTTTGGTCGCCTCTTTCTTCAACGTCAGGTGAATGCGCTCATGGCGGCCGTTCTCAGTCGGATGGCCGGGTTTGATGCGTTCGATCTCGACACCCAGGCGCAACCACCACACGGCAAGCTTGCTCAACCCGAACAGCGCGTGCGGACTGGCGAAGGGCACGCCGTTATCGGTGCGGATCGCCTTGGGCAGGCCGAATTCCTTGAATACGCGCTCGAAGATGGCGAAGACGTAGGTTTCTTGCGTTGTCGCCAGCGCCTCGCAGCTGAAGAGAGAGCGCGTCGCGAAGTCGCTGATGGTGAGCGGGTAGCAGTAGCGGCGATCGGCGAGCATGAATCCGCCTTTGTAGTCGGCGCACCATAGATCGTTCGGCAGCCGCGGACGCGACAAGCTCGTGCCCTGCGCTTTGTGGCGGCGGTGCCTACGGCCGCGACTGACCAGCCCGTGGCGATCGAGAACAGCGTGCACGGTGCTAATCGCCGGCGTCTGCACGTCATCATGCAGCCGGCGCAGCTTCTCGCGGATCTTCGGCGCGCCCCAACTCGGGTGCTCGCGCCTGAGCCGAATGATCAGTGTTTCGACTTGAATCGGCAGCTGGTTGGCCTGCCGGTACGGGCGACGGCTGCGGTCGGTCAGTCCGACGGCGCCGAAATCCTTGTATCGCTGGAAGATCTTGTAGCCAGTCTTGCGCGAGATGTCGAACTCGCGGCACAGCACCGCCATTTTCTCGCCGCCCAGGAGGCGGGCCACAAACCGGACGCGCTCATCCATCTTGGAACACTCCTGCCAAGGCACTTTGCGCTCCCGCAAAGTGCAGAAGTGTTACCCATGTGTCCGGAACAAACTGTCACCCATCCCTCGGGAAGGGCAGGGCGCGGTGATTCGTCAACAGCGCTGTCCGCCAAACGACAGTTTCGAAATCGGCTTCTCACGGTTGCTCGCCCGTCGCCGAGCGGCAAGCCGCCGCGCGTCGTCGCGCCGCTGCCGTGCCGCGGCAGCCGGCGAGCGCCGTTTCGACCGGCAGTCGCGCTAAACGGCACGGCTGGCCCCTCGTGGCCGGGAAACTGCCGCAGGCGCTGCCGCGGAGACCGCCTGGCACGAGGTTCGCCTCTGCTTGGGACCCTGCCCGTTCCGCGGCTCGCCGCGGCCGTCGATGCACGCCCCGCGTGCTCGGCGGCGGCACCGCGAGCGGAAACCACCCGAGCCATGCAACGTAACGCTCTACTGCTGATCGCCTGTCCTCGCAGCGGCGCCACTGCGCTCGCCGGCGCACTGACCCATGCCGGCGCCCATGCCGGCCGCCAGTTCGTCGTACCGGCCAGCGAACCTGCGGCCAGCTGGCAGTGCGATCGGCTGGTCGCGCTCAACCATCGGCTGCTGGCGGCGCTCGGCCTGCGCTGGGACTCGCTTGTTCCGCCACCGGAGCGCTGGCGCGACCGCGCTGCCGTCCGTGCGCTCGAAGGCGAAGCGGACGCGATGCTCGCCGACGAGTTCGGGCACGCGCCGCATCTGTTGCTCAACGATCCTCGACTTGCGTTGACCGCAGCGTTTTGGCGCGAGCGGCTCGAGCATGGGGGGTTCGACGTGGGCGCCGTGATGCTCGTGCGCCGACCCGCCGAAGTTGCGGCGTCGCTCGCGAAGCGCGAACCGTTCGCCTCCGAGAAGACGTTCGCGATCTGGTTGCACTATTTGAGCGAAGGGGAGCGGATCACACGCGGCATGCCGCGAACGCTCGTCACCTACGATCGCCTGCTCGATGCGCCAGCTGCGGTCCTCGCACATATCGTTGCCGAGACGCGGTTCGGATTGAACATCGAGCGCAACGCCCGCGAAGCGGCGTCGTCCGCGATTCGGCGCGACCTCAAGCACTTCGGTGACGATCGTCAGACGGCGGGCGCATCGCTGTCATCGGGCATCGACCGCGTCGTCGACGAAGGTTATCGACAGCTCGCCGCACTCTCTCCGGGCACCGATCCGAAGCGCACGATCGAGTCGCTTGTTCGCGAAGCGTACTCGGCGCTGACGCAGGCGATTCCGCCATGGCTTTCGCAGGAGCTCGCCACCGACCGCGTGCACGCCGAACGCCAGGCCGACGCACTTGCCGACGCGCTCGCCCATGTCGCAACGCTCGAAGCGTCGTTGTCGCAGGCGCGCCGCGCGCAGGAAGCGCGCGATCGGGACGAAGCGCAGCTTCACGAGCGAATCCGCGCGTTGTCGTCGATCGGCAATGCGGAGGGCCGCGACGTGCGGATGGAAGAGGCGCTCGGCCAGCTGCGCAGCGACGTGAACCGCATCGCCGACACGATCGCAGACCAGCCGGAGCGTGAACAGGCGCTGCGACTCGAGCTCGTCGGCGCGCATCGCGATCTCGAGGACGAGCGCAGCACGATCTCGCGTTTGTCGGACGCGCTGGAACAGGAGCGCAACACGGCCCAGGCGCAGTCCGAACAGTTCGCGATCGCCCAGGAGCACCTGAAGGTGCTGATCGCCGAAGTCGAGCAGACGCGTGCCGCGGAACAGGCGTGGAACCAGCACAACGCCACGCTCTCGCACGAGCTCGAGGAGGCGCGCATCACGTTGCACACGATGCAGTCCGAACGCGATGCGATGCGCAAGGAGCGTGACGAGGCTATGCGTCAGCTCGATCGCCTGAAGAGCGAGCTGGACTCGGCCCGAACCGACTTGAAGATCCTCGACAACGATCGCACGGCACTGACCGCGCGCGCGCAAGCCGTCGATCATGCCGCCGCGGCGCTGCGCGACGAGCTCGCACGCCGGGCAAGCGCGGAGACGTCGCTTGCAAGCGAGCGCGATCGACTCGCGGGCGAGGTCCGCAATCATTCGGACCGGCTCGGGACGCTCGAGCGCGATCTGTCCCGCCGTCTCTCCGAGCTTACGTCGCTCGCCGGTCGACACGACACGATGGCGAGGACGCTGAAGGCGCTCGAGCGAAGCTGGCTCGGACGCAAGGCGCTCGCGGTCACCCGTCGCTGACCTCGTGGACTGTAACGGCCAGATCCGAAGTGCGTGACGGCACGGCAGAGTTCCCACGGCGTTGAAGGTCCACCGATCCTCACTCCGGATTTGACCGTTACAGCCCACTATTCCGAGCTGCGTTTGAGCTCGAGCGCGCGGTCGTAAACCGTCGCACGCGGCACGCCGCTGACCGCGCTCACTATGCGCGCAGCCGCGGAAGGCGCGAGCTCGGCGAGCAGCGCGCGCAGCCATCTCTCGCTACCGACGTCCAGCGCGATCGGCACCGCGACCCGTTCGACCGTCGCATCGACGACGAGCACGAACTCGCCACGTTCGCGGTTCACGTCGGCGTCCAACCATCGAAGCGCATCACGCAGAGGCAGGCGCGCGATCTCCTCGAAACGCTTGGTCAGCTCGCGACAAACGACAAGCCAGCGGTCGCCATCGAGCAACCCCGCGAGCGCCTCGACGGTCGAACGCACACGATGCGGCGCCTCGTAGATGACGAGCGCGAAAGGAAGGCTCCCGATCGCCTGCAGGAGCTCGGCGCGCGCACCGACCTTCACGGGCAGGAAGCCGAGGAAAAGAAATCGTTCGGCGACGAGTCCTGCCGCCGACACCGCGGCCGTCGCGGCGCACGGCCCGGGGACCGGGACGACGCGAAAGCCGCCTTCGTGCGCAGCACGACAAAGACGCGCGCCGGGATCGCTGATGGCCGGCGTGCCCGCGTCGGTCACGAGCGCAATCGACTCGCCGGCGCGCAGCCCGCGCAGCACGTCGTCGATGCGCTGCATTTCGTTCCAGGCATGCAGCGCGGTCGCGCGCGCAGCGATGCCGCAATGCGCAAGCAGCGCGGACGTTACGCGCGTGTCTTCCGCCAGGATGCGGTCGACGGACGCGAGCGTGTCGCGCGCGCGAACAGTGACGTCGTCGAGCGCGCCCAGTGGCGTCGCCACCACATATAATGATCCGGACGGCGCGCCGGTTGCCGCGACACGAGTTTCCTGCGAAGGTCGTTTCTTCTTGCCTGTCACTGCCTCGTCCTTCGCACGCATCGGCGGTCTGCGCCGCGCATTGTGCTTCGTCGCGATGCTCGGCTTGTTCGGCGCGAACGCATTCTGCGCGGCACAGGGTGCGCCGACAAGCCCGTGGCCGGTTGCGCCGGCGGTGCCGAATCCGACGCTCGCCGATCCCGCGCGACGTCCGCCGACGATTGCGCCGCAGCCGCTGCCTTCCGCTCCGATCGCGCCCTCATCGCCGCTTGCGCCGTTGCCGCCCTCGACGACAGTCAAGCCGGTCGTGCGCGCGACCGACATCGCGATCGTTCTGCCGCTCGAATCGCCGGACTACGCGCGCGCGGCGGAAGCTGTGCGCGACGGCTTTCTGGCAGCGGCCGAAGCCAGCGGCAATCTGCGTCGCGTCCGCGTCATCGGACACGGCGACGACAACGTGCTCGGCGGCTTCGAAGGCGCGACAGCGACGGGCGCACGCGTCGTCGTCGGCCCGCTGGTTCGCGACGACCTGCGCAAGGTCGCAACAAGCGATCGACCGTTGCCGCTCACGCTCGCGCTCAATCAACTCGACGACGGCGTCCTGCTGCCTCGCGAGATCTATACGCTCGCGCTCGCGGTGGAAAGCGATGCAAGAGTACTTGCGCGACGCATGCGCGGCGACAACGTCGCAAGCGCCGTCGTGATCGGCGACGATGCGCCGTTGATGAAACGCTTCGCGAACGCTTTCGCGACCGAGTGGCTGCTGACCGGCAGCGTGGCGCCGCAGCGGCTGTCGTTCGACGCGTCGGTCGACGGCCTGGGCGCGTTGCGTCGCGACCTTGCCCGGACGCCGGCCGACGGCGCGCTGCTCGCCCTCGATGGACCGTCCGCGGCGCTCGCGCGAAGCTTCGTACCGCGGAAGCCGGCCTACGCGAGCTCGCTGGTCAACGCGGGCCTCGAGGGTGCGGCGTTACGGGATCTCGAAGGGGTGACGTTCGTCGACATTCCATGGGTCGTCACGCCGGACCATCCGGCGCTCGCGCGACTGCCCCGCCGGCCGCGCGAGAATCTGGTGCTCGAACGACTCTATGCGCTCGGCCTCGACGCGTTCGAGGTCGCACGGGCGTTCATCGACGGCGTCCCCGCGCGGCTGCAGATGATGGGCGCCACCGGCCGCCTCACGCTCGTTGCCGGCCAGCTGGTTCGCGAGGGCACGCTCGCGACATTTCGCCAAGGCTTCGTCGTTCCGCACGATGCGCGCTGAGAGGCGCGCATCGACGCAACGCGCCGGCGCGATCGCCGAAGCGCGCGCCGCCGCGTTCCTTGAAGCGCAAGGACTCGCGATCGTGGCGCGCAATGTCAGGAGCCGCTTCGGCGAGATCGACATCGTTGCACGCGACGGCGACACGCTGGTCTTCGTCGAAGTACGGATGCGCCGGGATGCGCGCTTTGGCGGCGCGTCGGCGAGCATCACGGCGGCCAAGCGCGACCGCATCCGCGCCGCGGCATCGGCGTATCTCGCGAAGCTCCCGCGCCTCCCCGCATGTCGCATCGATGCGGTCCTGCTCGAAGACGGCACGGCGACGATCGAGTGGCTCCGCGACGTGGCATGAACCGAAGTGGCCGCAACTCGCCTTGATAGAATCGCGCAGTGGACTCCGTCGCCCGCATCAAGGCGCATTTCGCCGCGAGCGCCCGGCTGAAGATCGATGCCGCGGATGCGCTGGCGCCGGCGATCGCGATGGCCGCCGACACGGTGACGACGTGTCTCTTCGCCGACGGTCGCGTGCTCGCATGCGGCAACGGCGGGTCGGCTTCCGACGCCCAACACTTCGCGGCTGAGATGGTCGGCCGATTCGAGCGTGAGCGGCCCGAGCTTCCTGCGATCGCGTTATCGACCGACACGTCGATCCTCACGGCGATCGCGAACGACTACGCGTTCGACCAGGTCTTCGCGAAGCAGGTGCGTGCGATCGGCCGCAAGGGGGACGTGCTGATCGCGATCTCGACGTCGGGCAACTCGGCGAACGTCATCGCGGCGATCGGCGCCGCGCGCGAGCGCGAGATGCACGTCGTCGCGCTGACCGGCAAGGGCGGCGGCCGCATCGGCGAACTCCTGAAGGAGCGCGATGTCCACATCTGCGTTCCGCACGATCGCACGGCGCGCATCCAGGAGGTCCATCTGCTTGCCATCCATTGCCTGTGCGATGCCATTGATTGCACGTTGCTCGGCGACGAGGCGTAAACGCCGGGTTTTCTTCGCAAGGAGGTTTCGTGAAGAGTCACACGTCGCTCCCGCTGGCGGCAATCGCGATTGCGGTCGCGATCCTTTCTGCTGGCTGTGTTCCCATGCTGGTCGCAGGCGCCGCCGGTACGGCGATCGTCGCGGTCGACCGTCGCTCCGCCGGCGCGCAGATCGACGACGCGACGATCGAAACCAGGGTCTCGCAATACGCGCGAAGCCGCTGGGGTGACGGCGCGCACGCGAGTGTGACCAGCTACAACGGCGTCGTGCTGTTGTCCGGCGAAGTGCCCGACGAGGCCGCGAAGAACGCGCTCGCCGACTTCACGAAAAGCACCGATCGCGTACGCGCCGTGCACAACGAGCTGGTCGTTGCGCCACCATCGGTGATCGGCTCGCGGACCAACGACACCTACACGACGTCGGTGGTGAAGACGCGCTTCGTCGGAACGGCGACGCGTTTCTCTCCAATGCACGTGAAGGTCGTCACCGACCGCCAGGTCGTCTATTTGATGGGCATCGTCCGCCGCGACGAGGCAGACGAGGCCGCGCAGATCGCCGGCACGACGAAGAACGTGGCACGGGTGGTCAAGGTTTTCGAGTACACGGACTAGCGCAACAGCGAGCGACGTGCAACGGACTGAAGCTCTCGCGAAGATAGCGGCGCTTCCGCGGCCGCTGGTGTTCACCAACGGCGTGTTCGATATCCTGCATCGCGGGCACGTCGCGTATCTCGAGAAGGCGCGCGCACTCGGTGCGGCGCTGGTGGTCGCCGTCAACGACGATGCCTCGGTGCGGCGTCTCGGCAAGTCCGACGACCGTCCGTTCAACACGCTCGACGATCGCATGGCGGTGATCGCCGCGCTGCGCTCCGTCGATCTCGTCGTCCCGTTCTCCGAGGACACGCCGCTCGCGCTGATCCTCGCATGCGCGCCCGATGTGCTGGCCAAGGGCGGCGACTATAACGAGCAGACGACGGTCGGCGCAGCGGAAACGATCGCCCGCGGCGGTCGTTTCGTCGCGATTCCGTTCGAGCACGAGCGGTCGACGACCGCGCTCGTGCAGCACATTCGTGGTGGCGGCCGATGACCGCCGTTTGATAAAATCGGCGCATGCAAGCCGATCGTGAAGTCGACGCGCGCGGTCTGAACTGCCCGCTGCCGATCCTGCGCACGAAAAAGGCGCTGAACGACATGCAAAGCGGGCAGCTGATCCGCATCATGGCCACCGATCCGGCGAGCGTTCGCGATTTCGAGGCGTTCTCGCGGCAGACCGGCAATCAGCTCGTCGAGCACGGCGAAAACGACGGCGCATTCTGGTTCGTGCTGCGACGCAGGTGACGGCCGGCTGCACGCCGTCGCACATCGCTCGGGGCTGCGCCGCCTTTCAATGCGCGTGGCGCAGATTCGTCCCAAGCCGCGCGCCTGATCCGCAACCCGACGAAGAACGTGCGCCGGGACCTTACGGCCGCAGCTAATCGAGCGGACGCGTTTTTCGCTGGCTTTATCGCCGATAGCGGTTCAGGAAGTCCGCGACGATCCCCTTCTGCGAGCGGTCGATCGCCGCGTCGAGCGAGCGGTCGAGCGGGTCGTACTGCTTCGCCTTGCGGAACGCATTGATCGCTTCCTGATGCACACCCTGCCCTTGCAGCGCCTGGCCGAGGCAACGCCATGCATCCGCGCTGCCGAGCTCCAGGTCGGCCCACATGCGGCAAAGATCGGCCGCGCGTCGATAGTTGCCCGCCTGCAGCAGTCGCGGTCCTTCGGTACGTAACACCGCTACGCGCGCTCGGCGCTCGGCGAACTGGGCGTCGAGCTGGGGATCGATCGGCGTGCCGGGCGGTGGCCCTTTGTCTTCGCTGCTGCCGAGGCCGGGCAGGTTGAGCGAGGCCATTGACGGCAGCGACAAGCCGCCGATCAGCCCGCTATCGGCGATGAGCCCGCCCTTCAATTGCGCAGCCGACGGCAACGCATCGGTAATCGTCGCCTGTGCCCAGTCGATCGACTCGGCCATCGGCTGATGCCATGCAACGCCGTACAGCCACAGCATCGCGGCGAGGCCGCACACACCGGTGACGGCGTTCAGCACGCCCGGCGGCCCGTGCGTTACCAGCACGTCCTCCGCAAAGTCCCAATCGGTTTCCTGATTCTGCGTGAGCTTCTCGTAGGCCACCGCAACCAGCACCGGCGCAAGCAGCGGGAAGCCGAACGCGACGCCTTCCCACCAGACGCGGAACGCGCGACGGGCGCCGCGCTTCAGCTGCGACTGCGTGTCACGCCGCGCGTACGCGTCGGAAATCGAGAACTGCAGATAGACGCCGAAGAGCCACTTGCCCGGCGTCGAGTTCAGCGCAGCGATCAACAGCGCTTCGACGGGGATCCACGTCGCCGTGATGACGATCGGCGCGAGCAACGGATGCGACAGCAGGTAAGCCAATTGCGGCGCGACCAGCCCCATTCCGCGGAGCTCGGATAAGAGCAGCGCGAGAACGAGGCCCCAGATGGCATAGTCGAAGAGTCGCGCGGCGAGGCGGTGCCAGGGTCGCGGCTCGCTCGTGCGGCCGGACTTCGCGCGTTCGAGCTCGGCCATGCGCAGCTGGAAGATCCAGCTCGCGTCCTCCTGCGGCTGGTTGGTCCCGAGGAACACGCTCTTCTCGCGGCGCCAGTTGAGGATCGCGAGATCGGTCTGCGGCTGCAGCCCTGGTGACGATTGCGGCGTCGCGCGGCGCCTCAGGTACGAAAGGCCGTGGACGACGCCGTAGATCACGGCAAGCGCCACGAGCGTCAACGTCAGCCACACCAGAACCTGCTTCGCGACCAGCACGGCATCGGCCGGCGTTACGAACATGATGCCGACGGCGATGAACGCGCCGAACAGGACACACAGGGCGAGCGTCGCGGTCGGCGATCGACCGAACGAAGCGACGCGCTCGGTCAATCCGGGATGGTGAAGATTGCGTTCCATCGCCGGATCGTCGATCAGCCCCGGATCCATCGGCGCATCGAGGGAGGCCTCGAGGTCGGCGGCAGGCTCCGGCTCCACATCGTCCGCTCCGACCTCGGTCTGCTCGCCGGTGTGTCCGACAGCGTGGTTGACCACGTGCGCGATGCGCTGCTCGGTCGTGCCCGATGAAACGGCGAGTTCCTGGTCGTAGCGCGCGCGCCGCTCCGAGTCGCTCAGGATCCGGCTCGCGTGGTTGATGAAGCGCAGCGCTTCCTCGACGTTGCCCTGGCCGTCGCGGGTCTTCGCGTAGTACCTGCGAATGAGCCGCCGCAGTGAAGCGCGAACGTCCTCGTCCGAAGCCTGGGGCGGGATGCCGAGCGCTTCGTACAGCGTGGCCTTCATCGGGACGTCGACACTCGAGAGTTCAGCGGTATGCCATTGGAATCTTGGTGGAAAAGGCAAGGCGAGGCAAGCCGCGTCGGCAGAGCCGGACGACCGCTTGTATTTGCCGCCAAAGCGCCGTCAAAGCGCCGGGCTGGCGCTTCCGCGCGCGTCGCCCTTGAAAACCGAGACTTCGACGCAGGGGCGACGACGGGCACGCCTGCGCGCGGTCCGACGAACGGCCGTGACCGAAACGTCGTGTTTGCAACACCCGCCGCGTGAAGCGTTATTCGCCCTTGGCCGGCTGGGCGTCGCGAGCCGCGAGCTTCTCGCGGATCCGCGCGGACTTGCCGGAGCGGCCACGAAGGTAGTAGAGCTTCGCGCGTCGGACGTCGCCCTTGCGCTTGATCTCGACGGATGCAATCAGCGGCGAATAGGTCTGGAACGTCCGCTCGACACCTTCGCCGCTGCTGATCTTGCGCACGGTAAACGACGAGTTGAGGCCGCGGTTGCGCTTGCCGATGACGACGCCTTCGTACGCCTGCACGCGCTTGCGCTCGCCTTCGACGACGTTGACGTTGACGATCACCGTGTCGCCGGGAGCGAAATCGGGGACGGTCTTTCCGAGCCGCGCGATTTCCTCGCGCTCGAGCGTTTCGATCAGGTTCATGACGATCCTTGTTGTGACATGCAGCGCAGGGTTCAAAGGCCCTGATGCATGGGATGTTGGGAAGCGTGGGGTCGTTTCATGCTAGTGCCGCGCTTGCTGCCGACTTTCATCCAACAGCTGCGATTCTTCCTTCGACAGCGTCCGATTGTGAAACAGGTCGGGCCGGCGCAGTGCTGTGCGCTCGAGCGCAGCCTTCAAGCGCCAGCGGCGGATCAGCGCGTGATTGCCGGAGAGCAGCACGCCCGGAACGGCTACGCCCGCATAGACCTCCGGACGCGTGTAATGCGGGCAGTCGAGCAGGCCCGTCACGAACGAATCTTCCTGCGCCGACGCAGCGTCGTTCAATGCGCCTGGCAACTGACGGACGATCGCGTCGATCAGCATCAACGCGGGCAGCTCGCCGCCCGAGACGACGAAGTCACCAATCGCGATCTCCTCGTCGATTTCGGTTTCGATCAGGCGCTCGTCGATGCCTTCGTAACGACCGGCGACGAGGACATAGCTCGCGTTCGGCGCGCGAGCCAGGTCGACGACACGCGCATGGGTGAGCGGCTTGCCGGCCGGTGACAGATACAGCGTGAGCGGCACATGGCCGACGCTCCGCGCGCTTTCGCGCGCCGCACGAAGCGCCTGCGCCAGCGGCTCGGCCATCATTACCATGCCGGGTCCGCCGCCATAGGGACGATCATCGACGGTCCGGTGGCTGTCGGTCGCGAAGTCGCGCGGGTTCCACGTGGCGAGCGTCCACAGTGCGCGCTCCAACGCACGGCCGGTCACGCCGAATGTCGACGCGTGCGCGACCATGTCCGGAAACAACGTGACGACGTCGATTCTCATTACCCGAAATCCCGCTCCCATCGAACTTCGACGCGGCTCGCCTCGAGGTCGACGCTGACCACATAAGCGTCGACGAACGGAATCATCCGCTCGCCGCTTTCGTCGGCAACGCGCAGGATCGGATGAGAGCCCGCATCCTGCACATCGACCACTTCGCCCAAACGCTCGCCGCCTGTCGTGACGACTTCGCAACCCACCAAGTCGGCGAGATAGACCTCGTTGTCCTGCGGCTCCGGCAGCGCATCGCGCGGCACGGAAACTTCCGAACCCCTGAAGCGCGCCGCATCTTCGCGCGTGTCGATACCGACGAGCTTCGCCACCAGGTGATCGCTGTGCGTGCGCGCATCGACGATGTCGCGAGGCACGAGCTTGCCTTCTTCACGGTCGGTCATCCACCACGTCCGGTACGCGAGCAGCGCGTCCGGCGATTCGGTGAACGGCGCGACTTTGATCCAGCCGCGGACCCCGTAAGGCGCGACGACACGCGCCATCACGACCAGCGGCTTCAAGCGGTTCGAGCGCTCCTGCGCCTACGCCTGTGCTGGAGCGGCTTCAGCCGGTGCAACCGGAGCCGGCGAGCGCTTCAACAGCATCGCAACGGTGTCGGAAAGCCGGGCGCCGCGCTGCGTCCAGTAATTCACGCGGTCGTAAGCGATGCGCAAGCCCTCTTCGCCCTGCGGGGCAATCGGGTTGTAGAAACCGACGCGCTCGATGAAGCGTCCGTCGCGGCGGCTGCGCGAATCCGTGACGACCAGGTTGTAGAACGGGCGCTGCTTCGCGCCTCCGCGAGCAAGCCGGATGATGACCATAGCGTTCCTTGAGAAAAGCCCTTGATTCTACTACAAATAGGTCCCCCGCAAAGATTGGCGTTGACGCCCGTCAGCGCCGCCCGAGCATCCGTGCCATCTTCTGCATCCCCCCGCCCTTCGCCACCATCTTCATCATCCTTTGCGCCTGCTCGAACTGATTGAGCAGCTGGTTCACCTCCTGCACGGAAACGCCAGCGCCGCTCGCGATGCGCCGCTTGCGCGACGACTTGATGATCTCGGGCTTCGCGCGCTCGCCGCGCGTCATCGAGTTGATGATGCCTTCGACGCGGCCGATCTTGCGCTCGTCGACCTGCGCGTTCTGCGCCGCCTTCGCGAGCTCGGCCGGCAGCTTGTCGAGCATCGCCGAGAAGCCGCCCATCTTGCGCATCTGCACGACCTGCTGCTTGTAGTCCTCGAGCGTGAACCCCTTGCCGGTCTTGACCTTCTTCGCGAGCTTCTTCGCTTCCTCGACGTCGACGTTGCGATGCACTTCTTCGACGAGCGTCAGCACGTCACCCATGCCGAGGATGCGCGACGCCATCCGCTCCGGATGGAACACCTCGAGCCCGGTCACCTTCTCGGCCACGCCCGCGAACTTGATCGGCGCACCGGTCACATGCCGGACCGACAATGCAGCCCCGCCACGCGAGTCGCCGTCGAGCTTGGTCAGGATGACGCCGGTCAGCGGCAGCGCCTCGTTGAACGCTCGCGCCGTGTTGACTGCGTCCTGGCCCTGCATCGCATCGACGACGAACAGCGACTCGACCGGTGTGACGGCGGCGTGCAGGGCGCGGATCTCCTGCATCATCGCTTCGTCGATCGACAGCCGCCCCGCCGTGTCAACGATGACGACGTCGTGATAGTGTCGCCGTCCCCAGTCGACGGCGGCGCGCGCAATGTCGACCGGCTTCTGGTCCGGCGTCGAGGGGAAGAAGTCGACGCCGACCTGCGCAGCCAGCGCCTTGAGCTGATCGATCGCGGCTGGCCGATAGACGTCAGCCGACACGACGAGCACCTTCTTCTTCATCTCGCTGCGCAAAAGGCGTGCGAGCTTTGCCGCCGTCGTCGTCTTTCCCGCGCCCTGCAAGCCGGCCAGCAACACGACAGCGGGCGGCTGGGCTTTGAGATCGAGCGGTTCCGCGGCACCGCCCATCAGCGCGGTCAGCTCACGGTGCACGACTCCGATGAACGCCTGTCCGGGTGTCAGCGAACCCGCCACTTCCTCGCCGACTGCCTTTTCGCGAACGCGCGCTACGAAGTCCTTCACGACCGCCAGCGCAACGTCGGCTTCGAGCAGTGCGAGCCGCACTTCGCGCAGCGCGTCGGCGATGTTGTCGTCGGTCAGGCGGGCCTGCCCGCGCATCGTCTTGACGACGCGAGCCAGGCGATCGGTGAGGTTGTCGAACATGGATCGTATAAGGAGGTTCGGCGCCGGGGAGCTCGAGGCGACGCTTCGGTTAAACTTTCCGTGCGCGCTTAACCAAGCGCCGGCGACCGAAGGGCCGCTTCTTCACAACGGATGTCCATTTTAGTTCACGTCGTCGCGGCCGCCCTGTACGCGGTTGCCGCGTGGCTCTACTGGCCCGGCGTGAACGCCCCGATGCCCGCCCGCCGGCTGGCAACGTGGCTTCCGGCCGTCGCGCTCGTCGCGCATGCGGTCGCGCTCGGGTCGTCGCTTGCGACACCCGGCGGCTTCGACCTTTCGCTCGTCAACGCGCTATCGCTGGTTGCGGCGCTTTGCGTGCTGGTCGCGTGGGCGACGGGATTCCTGCGCTCGCTGCCGGATAGCGCCGCCGTCATTCTTCCGGTCGCCGCCGTCGCCGCGCTGTTGCCCGCGCTGCTGCAGAACCCGCATCGCTTCCCGTATGCCGGCGAACCCTGGGCCGCGGCCCACATCGCCGTCGCGCTGCTCGCCTATGCTTTCCTGCTCGTGGCCGCGCTCACCGCGCTCGTCATGTCGGGGGTCGAAAAGCGATTGCATCGCGGACTGCCCGCGTCCGGCGGCGCCGCAACGCCGCCGCTGCTCACGCTGGAGCGCTACCTGTTTCGCATCGTGTCGATCGGTTTCGTCCTGCTGACGCTCGCGCTGGTGAGCGGCGCGCTGTTCTCCGAGGATGTGTTCGGCAAGCCGTTCACGCTGACGCACAAGAGTTTGTTCTCGATCTTTGCGTGGATGACGTTCGCGGCGCTGTTGGCCGGCCGCTGGCGCTTCGGCTGGCGCGGACGACAGGCGGCGAACTGGATCGTCGCCGGCGCCGGGTTGCTCGTGCTTGCTTACATCGGCAGCAAGTTCGTGCTCGAAGTGCTGCTAGGTCGCTAGTTGGCTGTTGACAGAAGTCAGTTGGCAGTAACGGCGCATCGTGGCAAAGGTGACCGCATCGACGCGTCGCGCAGTTACTGTCGACTGACTTCTGACTTCTGACTTCTGACTTCTGACTCCTGACTCCTGAATGGGCGAGTTTTCCCTCACCGCGCTCGGCATCACGCTCGCGATCCTGCTCATCGCATCCGGCGTGTTCTCGCTTGCCGAAACGGCGATGATGGCGGCCAACCGTTACCGGCTCAAACACCGCGCGGCACGCGGCGAGCGCGGCGCCAAGCTCGCGATCGGCCTTCTGAACGAAACCGATCGGCTGCTCGGTGTCATCCTGCTCGGCAACAACCTGATCAACGCCGCCGCTGCGACGCTCACCGCGGTCATCGTCGAGCGGCTGTTCGGCGAAGGCCAGCTTGTGCTGGCTGCCGGTACCGTGGCGGTGACGTTCGCGATCCTCGTGTTCTCCGAGATCACGCCGAAAGTCATCGGCGCGACGCACGCGGACCGGCTCGCGCCGTACGTTTCGTTCGTGCTGACGCCGCTTTTGAAGCCGCCGATCACGTGGATCGTCAGCTTCGTCAACGTTTTCGTGCAGGGGCTTTTGCGGCTGTTCCGCGTTCGCGAACCTACCGCAGGCTCGGAAAGACTGACGCGCGAGGAGTTGCGCTCGCTCGTCCTCGAAGGCCAGTACTTCCGCGGCAAGCACCGCGCGATGCTCGCGAACCTGTTCGAGCTCGAGAACATCACCGTCGACCATGTGATGACGCCGCGGCACCTGATCCACGGTATCGACCTCGCGGCAAAGCCGGCGCTCTTGCGTCAACAACTCGCGACCAGCTACCACACGCGGATGCCGGTCTACGAGGAAAGGCTCGACAACGTCGTCGGAATGCTGCATGTGAAGCAGGTGGTCGCCCTGCAGCAGTCGGGCGAGATCGACGCCGAGCGTCTGCGCGAGCTGTTGCGACCGGCCTATTTCGTCCCGGTCGGCACGCCGCTTTTGACGCAGCTCACGCAGTTCCAGAACGATCGCCAGCGCATGGGGCTCGTCGTCGATGAATATGGCGAGCTCAAGGGATTGACGACGATCGAGGATATCGTCGAGGAGATCATCGGCGAGTTCACGACGACTGCCCCGGGCACGGCGGACGACTATCGACGTGAAGCGGACGGCAGCGTGATCGTCGACGGCATGTCGCCGCTCCGAATGCTCAATCGCCGGCTCGGCACGCGTTTTCCGCTCGACGGCCCGAAAACATTGAACGGGCTGATCGTCGAGGCGCAGGGCGACATTCCCGAGGCCGGCTTGAGCTTCAGCGTGTTCGGGCAACGCATCGAAATCCTGCAGACGCAGGATCGCGCAGTGCGTGTCGTCCGCCTGGTGCCGCCCGTGGGTCGCGCGACGTCGCCGGCTTTACAAAGCGTAGACGAGCGGGCATCATCGCCCCGGTAATTTTTATGCAGTTGGAATAGCGGTCGGTCGGCGCCGCAAACCTTTGCTTTTTCAGGCCGCTGGCCCGTTCGTGCCGCTGCCGGCGTTTTCGGCATATTTGTTGCTTTTGTGCCGGTCCGGGAGCTCGGCTTTGGCTCTCCGGCTGTCCGACGCACCGCTCCCGTCCACCGCTGATCCGATGGCCACGCACGCCGCCACGCGCCACCTTTCGGGCCTCGCCCGCGCGCTCGCGCAGCAGGGGATGCTGTCGGAATCCGACGCCGAAGGCATCCAATCGCAGGCCGGCCAGAGCGGAATCACGTTCGTCGAGCAGCTGTTGCAGAGCAAGCGCATGAACGCGCCACAGCTCGCGCTCTTCGCAGCGCGCGCGTTCGGCGTGCCGCTGTTCGATCTCGCGGCCTTCGACTTGGACCAGGTGCCGAAGGAGCTGTTCGACGCCAAGATGGCAGCGACGCGCCGCGTCCTTCCGCTGTCCAAGCGCGGCAACCGGCTGTTCGTGGCGGTCTCCGATCCCGCGAACCTGCAGGCGCTCGAGGAGGTCCGGTTCAAGCTGAACCTCGTGCCCGAGCCGCTCGTTGTCGAGGACGACAAGCTCGGCGCGGCGATCGCCAAGATGCTCGAGTCGAGCGGCGCCAACTTGAAGGAGATGGCGAACCTCGGGGATCTCGAGATCGACCTGCAGGACGGCACGCCCCTTGCGAGCACGGAGGAAGACTCGGATGTCGAGGATGCGCCTGTCGTCAAGTACATCCAGAAGATCCTGATCGACGCGATCACGAGCGGCGCGTCCGACATCCACTTCGAGCCGTACGAGAAGTTCTACCGCGTGCGCTATCGCGTCGACGGCGTGCTGTCCGAGGTGGCGCAACCGCCGCTCGCGATCAAGGACAAGGTCGCGTCGCGGATCAAGGTGATCTCGCGGCTCGACATCGCCGAAAAACGCGTGCCGCAGGACGGGCGCATGAAGCTCGTGCTGTCGAAGACCAAGGCGATCGATTTCCGCGTGTCGACGCTGCCGACGCTCTTCGGCGAGAAGATCGTGATGCGCATACTCGACAGCTCGGGCGTCAAGCTCGGCATCGAGGCGCTGGGCTACGAGCCGGAGCAGCAGCAGGCGCTGCTGCACGCGATCGGACGCCCGTACGGCATGATCCTCGTGACCGGCCCGACCGGCTCGGGCAAGACCGTGTCGCTCTACACGTGCTTGAACATCCTGAACCAGCCGGGGATCAACATCGCGACCGCCGAAGATCCGGCCGAAATCCAGTTGCCCGGCGTCAATCAGGTCAACGTCAACGAGAAGGCGGGCCTCACGTTCGCCAACGCGCTGCGTTCATTCCTTCGCCAGGATCCCGACATCGTGATGGTCGGCGAGATTCGCGACCTCGAGACCGCCGACATCGCGATCAAGGCATCGCAGACCGGCCACCTGGTGCTGTCGACGCTGCACACGAACGACGCGCCAACGACGTTGACGCGGCTGCAGAACATGGGCGTGGCGCCGTTCAACATCGCCTCGTCGGTGATCCTGATCACCGCCCAGCGCCTCGGTCGTCGCCTGTGCGCGCAATGCAAGAAGCCCGAGGACATTCCGCCGGAAGCACTATTGCGCGCGGGGTTCCGCGACGAGGATCTTGACGGGAGCTGGCAGACCTTGGGGCCGGTGGGTTGCCACGCATGCAAGGACACCGGCTACAAGGGGCGCGTGGGCATCTACCAGGTGCTGCCGATCACCGAGGAAATGCGTCAGATCATCATGCGCAACGGTACGGCGATCGACATCGCCGAGCAGGCGCGGAAAGAGAACGTCAAGGATCTGCGGCAATCCGGTTTGATCAAGGTCAAGCACGGCATGACCTCGCTCGAAGAGATCGAGGCGGTCACCAATGAATAGCGCGACGACACTCTAGCGACGACAAGCGAAACGCGAAGGAAAGCGCCATGGCCACTGCCACCACCGCCGTAAACCGCAAGGAAGTGCGCAAGGAGCGCTCGCAGGTACGGGAGTACACGTTCGTCTGGGAGGGCCTGGACCGCGCCAACCGGCAGGTACGCGGCGAGACCAAGGCGGCTTCGGAAACCGTCGTCAGGACGAGCCTGCGCCGTCAGGGCATCCGCATCACGAAGCTCAAGCGGCAGACGTTCAGCGGCGGCAAGAAGGTCACCGACAAGGACATCACGTTCTTCACACGCCAGCTCGCCACGATGCTCAAGTCCGGCGTGCCGCTTCTGCAATCGTTCGAGATCGTGGCGCGCGGCCACGCCAACGCCCGCTTCTCGCGGCTGATGATGGACATCAAGGGCCGCATCGAGACCGGCGCATCGATGGCGCAGGCGTTTCGCGCACATCCTGGGCACTTCGACAACCTGTACTGCAACCTCGTCGCCGCCGGCGAGGCGTCGGGAACGATCGACGCGATCCTCGAGCGGCTCGCGACGTACAAGGAAAAGATCCTCGCGCTGAAAGCGAAGATCAAGTCGGCGATGTTCTACCCGATCTCGGTGATCGTCGTCGCGATCATCGTCGTGTGGGTGATCATGGTGTTCGTCGTGCCGGCGTTCAAGGAAGTGTTCACGAGCTTCGGCGCGGACCTGCCGGCGCCGACGTTGATCGTCATGGCGATCTCGGACTTCTTCGTCACCTATTGGTGGGCGATGTTCCTGATGCTGTTCGGCGCCATTTTCGCCATCGTGACGCTGTTCAAGCGGAGCGAGGCGTTCCGCTTCGGCTGGGATCGCCTCGTGCTGCGCCTGCCGGTCCTGGGCGAGATCCTGCGCAAGGCGACGATCGCGCGCTGGACGCGCACGCTGTCGACGATGTTCGCGGCGGGCGTGCCGCTGGTCGAGTCGCTCGACGCCGTCGCGGGCGCCTCGGGCAATGCGTTGTACGCCCAGGGCACGCGCAAGATCCAGAACGACGTCGCGACCGGTACGAGTCTCACCAACGCGATGACCAACACGCAGCTGTTCCCGAACATGGTGCTGCAGATGACGCAGATCGGCGAGGAATCCGGCTCGCTTGACGGCATGCTCGGCAAGATCGCCGACTTCTACGAGCGCGAAGTCGACGACGCGGTCAACGCGCTGACGAGCCTCCTCGAGCCGATCATCATCGTCTTTCTCGGCGTGGTCATCGGCGGGCTGGTCATCGCCATGTACCTGCCCATCTTCAAGCTCGGGTCGGTTGTCTAGCGGTCGAATCGACGGCAGGGCGTGATCGATTTGCTGTTCGAGCCCGCGGTCGCGACAGCGGCCGCGGCGGTGATCGGGCTCCTCGTCGGCAGCTTCGTCAACGTCGTCATCCATCGGCTGCCGCGCATGCTCGAGCGCGGCTGGCGCGCGCAATGCGCGGAGCTCGAAGGCAAGGCGCCCGTCGAGATGCCTCGCTATGATCTCGTGGTGCCGCGCTCGACGTGCCCGCATTGCGATCACCGGATCCGGGCAATCGAGAACATTCCGGTGATCTCGTGGCTTGCGCTGCGCGGGAGGTGCTCCGCGTGCAAGAGCCCGATCTCGGCCCGCTACCCGATCGTCGAGCTGATCGCCGCGGCCCTCGGAGCGTTGGCGATCTCCACGTTCGGTCCGACGTGGCAGGGCGTCGCGGCATGCGGCCTGCTCTGGACACTGCTCGCGTTGACGTTCGTCGATCTCGACACGCAGCTCCTCCCCGATGACCTCACGCTGCCGTTGTTGTGGGCCGGCCTCGTCATCAACAGCTTCGGCCTCTTCGTTCCGTTGCACGAGGCAGTGATCGGCGCCGTCGCGGGTTATCTTTCGCTTTGGAGCGTCTACTGGGCGTTCAAGCTCGTGCGTGGCAAGGAAGGGATGGGCTACGGGGACTTCAAGCTGCTCGCCGCGCTCGGCGCCTGGCTCGGCTGGAAGACGCTGCCGGCGATCGTGCTCATGTCGTCGGCGGTTGGCGCGATCGTCGGGTTGACGCTGATGCTCGTACAGCACCGCGATCACCGCGAACCACTGCCGTTCGGTCCCTACCTCGCTGTCGCAGGTGCGATCACGCTCTTCGCAGGCGGCCAGCTGGTGGCTCTTTATCTACCCTAGATGAGCCGACGGTGACCCGCGCGCTGGTTGTCGGGTTGACCGGCGGCATCGGCAGCGGCAAGTCCGCGGTGGCGAGTGCATTCGCGCAGATCGGCGTGCCGGTCGTCGACACCGACGCTATCGCGCATCAGCTTTCCGCCGCCGGCATGCCGGGCCAGCGTGCCGTCGCCGAGGCGTTCGGCTCCGATGCGGTTGCTGCCGACGGAAGCCTCGACCGCGCGTGGCTTCGGCGGCGAGCCTTCGCCGACTCGGCGTTTCGTCGTGAGCTCGAGCGACGCCTGCATCCGCTGATCCGCGACGAAGCCGATCGCGCAATCGCTGTCTGGCAGGCCGACTACGGCGTCCTCGTCGTGCCGCTGCTCTTCGAGCGAGGCGGCGCGCGCGGGCGCGTGGACCGCGTGCTGGCCGTCGATTGTCCCGAGGACGTCCAGGTCGCACGCGTGATGGCGCGCAGCGGCTTAAGCGAGCCGGACGTGCGTGCGATCATGGCTGCGCAACTTTCACGCAGCGCGCGACTTGCGATGGCCGACGATGTGATCGATAACGGCGGAAGCCTCGCGGCGCTCGCGCCCCAGGTCGCGCGACTCGACGCGCTTTACCGAAGCGAAAGCCGCACGCGGCTGCCCGATCGGGCAGAATGACGGATGCCCGCGGAGACCCTCGACGGCGTCGTTCGCTACGAACATCCGCTCAATGAGCGCGTTCGCACGTTGATGAGGCTCGAGGACTTGTTCGCGCGGGTTCGGCATTTCACCGCGCACGACGCACCATTCGAGCATCATGCGGCGCTGGTCTCGCTCTTCGAGATCACCGATGTCGCGGCGCGCGCGGACCTGAAGGCGGATCTGGTGCAGGAGCTCGAGCGCCAGAAGCAGGGCCTCGCGCCGTTGCGCAACAATCCGAACATCGACCATCGTGCGCTCGACGCGCTGCTTGCCGACATCGATGGCGCCGCTTCACAGCTGCTGAGCCAGCAGGGCAAGGCAGGCATGCACCTGCGCGACAACGAATGGCTAATGGCGATCAAGCAGCGCACGGGCCTGCCCGGCGGCGTAGCAGAGTTCGATCTGCCGGCGTATCACTACTGGCTCAACCGCCCCCCCGACGCGCGGCGCCAGGATCTCGCGGGGTGGATCGAGCCGTTCACGCCGATCGCGGCCGGCGTCGCGATCGTGCTGCGCCTTTTGCGTGAGAACGGGCGCGCCAGCGCGCAGGTCGCGCAGCGCGGCATGTTCCAGCTGATGCTGACGACGACCAAGGTCGCGCAGCTGCTGCGCCTGACACTTTCGCGCAGCCTCGCCTGCGTTCCCGAGATCAGCGCGAACAAGTACGCGCTGAACATCCGCTTCATCGGCGTCACCGGCATGGACCGCGGCGCCGTCTACGACCGTGACGTCGAGTTCGAGCTCACGTTCTGCAATCTGTAACGCGCTCACGGCGCGCTGAGCGCCGCTCGTCGTCTGCATTGGCTGCACGCCGCTGCTTACAGGAGGCTAGGTGTTTCTCCTACTGTGCGGCCACCGGGCGGCGACGAAACTTGCCTCATTCACGGACTTGGATGAGCGCCATGCTTGGAAACGTTCAGTTGAATCCCGACGCGACGGCGACGCGTACTTATGTGTCCGCCTCCCCGCGCGAAGCAGACGAGCTGTCGGAGTTGGAGGCGCTCAACGCCGAGCTCCAGGCCATCGTCGTCGACCTGGAAGCACGCGCGAAGTACGGCAGGGTCGAAGGCGTCGCGCTTCCGTTGCTCGACCACGCGCAGGGGCTTGTGCGCCGCTTGCAGCGCATAACGGCAGAGGTTGTGCAGCCGCGTGCGTTGGCGGCCGAAATCAGCCGTTCGACCGCCCAGCTGGTTGCATTGCAACTCGCGTTCGATGCGCTCCGCGAGGCACAATCGGTCCATTGACCGACCACTCGAGCGCACTCAACCAGAGTGCGGCTAAACCGGTAGCGTCGGCCTTCGATGGCCCGTGTCGTTTCCTGCCCGATTTGCCGCAAGCCGGTCCAATGGTCGGCAGGCTCGCCGTGGCGCCCGTTCTGCTCGGAACGCTGCAAGCTGATTGATTTCGGAGCATGGGCCAACGAGCGCTACCGGATTCCCGCCGATAGCGAAGAGCCCGCGGTCGATACGCCGCCCGAGCGCACTTAAGCGTCCCGACGTTCAGCCCAAGCGCCGCGCCGCATGGCGATGCCGTGCGCGCCATGGTCGATCGCGATGTCGAGGTCGTCGTCGTCGAGCCCGCCGAGCGCGTAGACAGGTATGCGCGCGCGCTCTCGGAAACGCTCAAAGCCGGTCCACCCGATCGGCCGCATGGCGGTGTGCGACGGCGTGGCCTTGACCGGGCCGAGCACCGCGAAATCGCAATCCAGGGCCGCCGCGTGCTCGAGCTCTCGGGCATCGTGACATGAGGCGCCGACCAGCAGGCCTTGCGGCCGCGACGCGGCATCGAGCAACTGCGCGGACGTCCAATGCACTCCATCCAGACCGAGCTCACGCGCCATTGCGACGTCGCCGTTCAGCAGGACGACCGCGCCGTACGCGCGCGCAATGTCGCGCACCGCGATCGCCAATGCGCGCAGGCGACCCGCCGGCCATTCTTTCTCTCGAACCTGAACGAGCCTCAAGCCGCGTGCGAAAGCCGACTCGGCGCTTTCGAGAAACGCGCGTTGACCGAGGTCGCTCGCGCAGGTGATGCCATAGATCGGGGGCAACCGCAGCGCTGCAAGGACGCGCGTGTTCGCCGGCAGGAGCGGCGCGACATCGAACGCGCAAGGAAGCTGCCAGGCGACCGCCTGACCGTCACGGCCCGACGGCTCGCCGATCCAGTCGAACACACGGAAGAAATTGAGCTCGACTTCCGCATGCGGATAGACATAGCGCTGCACGAGCCACGGTGATGCGCGTTTGAGCGCAATGCCCAGCTCTTCGCCGAGCTCGCGCTCGAGCGCATGCCGCGGCGATTCACCCGGTTCGAGTTTGCCGCCCGGAAACTCCCACCAACCTGCGTAGGGCGTTCCCGGCAGGCGCTGCGCCAGTAGCACGCGTCCGTCGGCCCGCAGCAGGACCGCGGCGGCGACCCGAACCACCGCCATCACCGTGCTTTCGTGCGCGCAAGCGCTCTTGCGCCTGCGTAGCCTCGCGCGAATTGCCATGCGACGCGGCCCGAGCGTGATCCGCGACCGAGCGCGTACCGGATCGCTTCGCGCGAGCGCGCGTCGACATCCTTCGCCGACTGTGCGCGGCCGACACCGAAACGCGCAAGCCAGCCGTCGACCGCCGCGAGGTAGTCGTCCTGCCCGAACGGATAGAACGAGATCCATATCCCGAAGCGCTCGGACAGCGAGATCTTCTCTTCCACCGACTCGCCGGGGTGCACCTCGTCACCGACGTGCTTCGTGTCGAGGTTCTCGGCCATGTACTCGGGGATCAGATGTCGTCGGTTGGACGTCGCGTAGATCAGGACGTTCGGCGACGCGGCGGCGAGCGATCCATCGAGCGCGACCTTGAGCGCCTTGTAGCCCGACTCGCCCGCATCGAAGGTCAGGTCGTCGCAGAAGACAATGAAGCGCTCGCGGCGATTCGCGATCAGCTCGACGATGTCGGGCAGGTCGGTCAGATCGGCCTTGTCCACTTCGATGACGCGCAGCCCTTTCGTACGATAGCGCGCAAGCATCGCCTTCACCAGCGACGACTTGCCGGTGCCGCGCGACCCGGTCAACAGGACGTTGTTCGCCGGCTGCCCGGCGACGAACTGACGCGTGTTCTGGTCGATCGACGCCTTCTGCGCATCGATCGCGACCAGTGCGTCGAAGTCGATTACATGCGGATTCGCGATCGGATCGAGAAAGCCGCGCCCCGCGCGCTTGCGCCAGCGCGCCGCGCCGATGCTCGACCAGTCGATGTCGACCGGCGGCGCGGGCAACAGCGCCGCAAAGCGTTCGAGCACCGTTTCCGCTTTGGTCACGAGCGCGTCGAGGCGCTCCGTGAGGCGATCGCGCGTCAAGAGCCGCTAGCTCCGATACTCGGCGTTGATCTTCACGTACTCGTGCGACAGGTCGCACGTCCACACGGTGGAACGAGCCGCGGCACGTCCCGCCGCCCGCCCGAGATCGACACGAATCGTCACCGCATCGTTGTTCATCACGCGCTGCCCGTCTTCCTCGCGGTATGCGGCCGCACGGCCCCCGCGGTCGACGACCAAGACATCGTCGAGCCAGAACGAAACCTGCGCGGGATCGAGGTCGGGCGGCGCCGAATTGCCGATCGCGCAGACAATGCGACCGAGGTTCGGATCGGACGCGAAGAACGCCGTCTTGACCAGCGGCGAGTGCGCGATACCGAACGCGACGTTCCGGCACTCCTGCCGCGAGCGACCGCCTTCCACGCGGATCTCGATGAACTTCGTCGCGCCCTCGCCGTCGCGTACGATCGCTTGCGCGAGCGTGACCGCCACCGCTTCGACCACCTCGCGGATCGGCGCAAGCCTTGCGTCGGCTGTCGAACGGATCGGCGTCAGCGGGACCTGGCCGGTCGACGCGACGACGAAGCTGTCGTTCGTCGACGTGTCGCCGTCGACCGTCGCACAGTTGAAGGAGACCTCGGCCACGTCGCGCGCGATCGCGGTGAGAACGTCGGCTGCGATCGGTGCGTCGGTCGCAATGAACGCCAGCATCGTCGCCATGTCGGGATGGATCATGCCCGAGCCCTTCGCGATGCCGGTGACGGTGACCGGAACGCCGTCGACGACGACACGACGCGATGCGCCCTTCGGCACGGTGTCGGTCGTCATGATCGCGCGCGCCGCCGTGAACCAGCCGTCGCTGCGCGCGGCAGCGTGCGCGAGCGGAAGGCCGGCAACGATGCGTTCGATCGGCAGCGATTCCATGATGACGCCTGTCGAGAACGGCAACACCTGCTCGGGGGCACAGCCCAACAGCTCGCCCACGGCAGCGCATGTGGATCGCGCCGCATTGAGTCCCGGTTGACCGGTCCCCGCATTCGCGTTGCCGGCATTGACGACAAGCGCGCGCAACGGTGCGTCCGTCCGATGCTGATACGCGAGATGCTCGCGGCAAACCGCGACCGGCGCCGCTGCGAAGCGATTGCGTGTGAATACGCCGGCGGCGACGGTGCCCGGCTCGCAAATCGCGAGCAGGAGATCATCACGCTGCCAATTCTTGATGCGCGCGGCAGCCGTGCCGAGCATGATGCCCTGAACAGGCAGGAGCGCGTCGTCGGTTGGAGGGGTGTAGCGAACGGGCACGGGAGAGCGTGGCGCTAGCCCAGCCTGCCGTGACACTGCTTGTATTTCCGCCCGCTCCCGCACGGACACGGATCGTTGCGTCCGACTTTCTGGCCGGCCCGCGCGAACGGCACAGCTTTCGGCGGCGCCGTCGCGACCGCCGTATCGCCGCCATCGCCACCGTTCCCGTTACCGATCGCGAGCGCTTCCTCGTAATCGGCGTGCTGATAGCGCACGTTCGAAACCGGCGGCGCCTCGTCGACCGGCGGCACGTCGGCCTGCGTGCGTACTTGCACCGTCAGGATGATCTTGACGACATCGTGCTTGACGCGATCGAGCATGTCGGAGAAGAGCTCGAACGCCTCGCGCTTGTATTCCTGCTTCGGATTCTTCTGCGCGTACCCGCGAAGATGAATGCCCTGGCGCAGATGGTCGAGGTTCGCTAGGTGCTCGCGCCAGTGTTGGTCGAGTGTCTGCAGCATGATGCTGCGCTCGAACTGGCGGAGGATATCGGCGCCGGCCTCGACTTCCTTCCGCTTCCACTGCGCGATCGCAACGTCGACGACGCGGTCGCGTAGCGACTCGTCGGTCAGATCGGGCTCCTTCGCGAGCCACATGCCCGCATCTGCCGATACGCCGTAGTCCGCGTGCAGCGCGGCCTCGAGCGCCTTGATGTCCCACTGCTCCTCGACGGATTCGGACGGCACGTAGCGCCGGACGGCGGTGTCCATCTCGCCGCGGACCAGATTCTCGATCGTTTCCGCAACGTCGTTCGCTTCGAGGAGTTCGTTGCGCTGCTGGTAGATGACCTTCCGCTGATCGTTCGCGACGTCGTCGTACTCGAGCAACTGCTTGCGAATGTCGAAATTGCGCGACTCGACGCGGTTCTGCGCCTTCGCGATCGACCGGTTGACGATCGAGTGCTCGATCGGCTCGCCTTCCGGCATCTTGAGCCGCTCCATGATGCCGGACAGCCGCTCGCCGCCGAAGATGCGCAACAGCGGATCCTCGAGCGACAGGTAGAAGCGCGAGCTGCCTGGGTCGCCTTGCCGGCCCGAACGGCCGCGCAATTGGTTATCGATGCGCCGCGATTCATGACGCTCGGTGCCGATGATGTGCAAGCCGCCGGCGTTGATCACCGCGTCGTGGCGCTGCTGCCAGTCGTTCCGCAACGACTGGATCTGCGCTTCGCGGTCGGCGGGCGGAATCGACTCGTCCTCGCGAATCTTCAGGATCTGCGGCTCGATGCTGCCGCCGAGCACGATGTCGGTGCCGCGGCCCGCCATGTTCGTGGCGATGGTGATCATGCCCGCGCGCCCCGCCTGCGCGACGATCTCCGCTTCGCGTGCGTGCTGCTTGGCATTCAGCACCTGATGCGCAAGCTTCTCGCGCTCGAGCACCTTCGACAGCATTTCGGTGTTCTCGATCGACGTCGTGCCGACCAGCACCGGCTGGCCGCGCTCGTGACAGCCGCGAATGTCGGTGATGACGGCGCCGACCTTCTCGTCCATCGTGCGATAGACCTGATCGTTCTCGTCCTTGCGGATCATCGCGAGGTTCGTCGGCGCGACGACCGTCTCGAGGTGATAGATCTGCTGGAACTCGAACGCCTCGGTGTCGGCGGTGCCGGTCATGCCGGCGAGCTTGCCGTACATGCGGAAATAGTTCTGGAACGTGATCGAGGCGAGCGTCTGGTTCTCGCGCTGGATGCGAACGCCTTCCTTCGCCTCGACCGCCTGATGCAGGCCCTCGGACCAGCGCCGCCCCGCCATCAATCGCCCGGTGAACTCGTCGACGATGATCACCTCGCCGTTCTGCACGACGTAATGCTGATCGCGGTGATACAGCGCATGGGCGCGCAGCGCCGCATGGAGGTGATGAATGATCGCGATGTTCGAAGCGTCGTAGAGCGACGTGCCGGCCGGGATCAGGCCGGCGCTGCCGAGCAGCGCCTCGGTCGTCTCGTGGCCCGCCTCGGACAGGAGCACCTGGTGCGCCTTCTCGTCGACCCAGTAATCGCCCTCGCCCTTCTCGTCGGCTTGGCGCGTCAGCTTCGACGGAATCTCGTTCAGCCGGTAATAGATCTCGATGTTCTCGTCCGCCTGCCCCGAGATGATCAACGGCGTGCGCGCCTCGTCGATCAAGATCGAGTCGACTTCGTCGACGATCGCGTACACCAGGCCGCGCTGCACGCGCTCGGACGGCGCGAACACCATGTTGTCGCGCAAGTAATCGAACCCGAACTCGTTGTTCGTGCCGTAGGTGATGTCGGCTCGGTAAGCGACCTGCTTGTCGTCGTGCAGCATCTGCGACAGGTTGATGCCGACGGTAAGTCCGAGGAACCGGTAGATGCGGCCCATCCAGTCGGCGTCCCGCTGCGCAAGGTAGTCGTTCACCGTCACGATGTGAACACCCTTGCCGGTCAGCGCGTTCAGGTACGCAGGCAGCGTCGCCACGAGCGTCTTGCCTTCGCCGGTGCGCATCTCGGCGATCTTGCCGTGATGGAGCGCGATGCCGCCCAGGAGCTGCACGTCGAAATGCCGCATGCCTAGCGTGCGTTTGCCCGCCTCGCGCACGACGGCGAACGCTTCGGGAAGCACCTCTTCGAGCGATGCGCCGCCGGCGACCTTCGCCTTGAGCTCGTCGGTGCGTGCACGGAGCGCGCTGTCCGGCAGCGCCGATACCTGCGCCTCGAGCGCGTTGATCGCGCGGACTTGGCTACCGTAGGTCTTCAGCAACCGCTCGTTCCGGCTGCCGAATATGCGCGTAAGGATGTTCGAGATCATGTTCGCCTGGCCAATCGATGCGGGAGGCGTCCGCGCGCGCCGGCGGTGGATGAACGGCACCGGCTCGGCGCACCAGGGGGACGGGAGAACCCTATAAATGCACCGCGCCGAGCAAAAAACAAGGGGTGAGGAAGCGGCCTCACCCCTGTCGATGGTACCGTCGTCGTCACCCGGTGTCGGACGCCTGAAGCGAAGAACGTGCAACCGTCCCGCAACACCGGCTGTCGCGGCGGTCGAAGCCTGTTAGTGTACCCCAAGGGACCAGCTCGACCCCGCCCCCGCCGTTGGTTACGCTCGAGGGATGCCGCCATTCCCGCTGCCCGCGCCCCTTCGGCGCGTCATCGACGACGACGCGCAGCTCAACGCCTGGAACGAGCGCCGACTCGCCGATCATGAAGTTCTGAGGATCGTCCGCAGCGAGCTGCCGCGGCCGATCGCCGAGCGCCTCAACGTCATCGATGCAAGCGGCGGTTCGCTGGTGCTCGGTACGACCGCCGCCGCGGTGGCCGCGGTCGCAAGGCAGCGCGGACCCGATATGCTGCGCGCGCTTGCACGTGACGGTCATGCGTTTCGCTCCGTCGACATACGCGTCCGCCCGCTGCGAGAAGCCGGAGCGCGGGCGCAACACATGCCGCGTTCGCTCGACCGGGAGAGCGCGAGGCCGCTTGCCGTGCTCGAAGCCGGCCTTCCCGACGGCCCGCTCAAAGTCGCGCTGCGGAGGCTCTTGAAGCGCCGATGAGATCGGTCACAGCAGCGGTCCAAGGACCGGCGCGAGGATGCGCTCGGCGGCGAAGAACAAGAGAATGATCACGAGCATGATCAGCGCGAACTTGATCACGTTGACGACGAACGCAAGATAGCGTCGGTCGCGCTTGAAAAGATAGAGGAGGAGCGCGACGCCGATCGTCGCGAGCGACAGGAACAGCAGCAGGCGGACGATGACCATGCTGCGGCGGCGGCTTCGGTTACGCGGGCTTCAGGTGCCAGTCCCGGAACGTCATCGGCGGGCGCTCCTCGCCGTCGAACGTCACCTGCCTGAAAGCGTCGGGCCGCGCAAGCAGCGCGCGCGCCAGCATGTTGTTGAGCCCGTGGCCCGACTTGAACGCCGCATACTCGCCGATCAGCGGCGCGCCGAGCAGGTACAAGTCGCCGATTGCGTCCAGCACCTTGTGCTTGACGAACTCGTTCTCGTAACGCAACCCGTCGCTGTTAAGCACGCGCGTTTCGTCGAGCACGATCGCGTTCTGCAGGCTGCCGCCGAGCGCGAGGCCGTTCTCGCGCATCGCTTCGACGTCCTGCATGAAGCCGAACGTCCTCGCTCGCGCCACCTCCTTGACGTACGAGTGCTCGGCGAAGTCGATGACGACGCGCCTGTTCTCGGTCCCGAACAACGGATGCGGGAAGTCGATCGTGAAGTCGAGCCTGAATCCGTCGAACGGCGTGAAGCGCGCCCACTTGTCGCCGTCGCGAACCTCGACCGGCGAGTCGACGCGTACGTACTTCTTCGCGGCGGCTTGCTCGACGATTCCCGCAGACTGCAGCAGGTAAATGAAAGGACCCGCGCTGCCGTCCATGATCGGCACTTCCGGTCCGGCGATGTCGACGCGAAGGTTGTCGATGCCCAGACCGCAGAGCGCGGACATCAGGTGCTCGACCGTCGAGACGCTGGCCGAACCGCAGCGCAGCGTCGACGAAAGGCGCGTGTCGCCGACATTCACCGCCTTGGCCGGTACGACAACAGGCGCGGGCAAGTCGGTTCGCCGAAAGACGATGCCGCTGTCGACCGCGCCCGGGTGAAGCGCGATCTCGACGCGCGCGCCGGTATGCAGGCCGACCCCCTTGGTCGAGATGGACTTCCGTAGCGTGCGCTGCTTCAACATGGCAACCGGAAATAGTAGCAGATCGACGCAAGAGGGCGTCTGTGCGTGCGGTGGATGAAGGTCATTCGGTTCGCACCCCTTGCATCGGCTCTTTAGTCGGCCTGCTTGCGCAAGAACGCGGGGATATCGGCAACGTCGAAACTGCTCGCTGACCGCGACGGCGGTGCGGTTCGGCGACGGACGACGGCTGGCTGGTCGAGCTTGTCGTAGTCGATCGTCTCGATCGCAACACCGTAATTGTCCGTGCCGGTCCGCTGCACGACTTCGGGCGTCTCGAGGATCTCGAGCTTCGGCGGTCGCCGGGTTTCGCTTCGCGTCGCGCCGCCCAGGCCCGTCGCGATCATCGTCACGCGAAGATCTTCGCCGATCGCATCGTCGATCACCGTCCCCGCGATCACCATTGCGTCGTCCGCCGTGAATTCGCGGATCGTCTCCATCACCTGGTGATACTCCTTCATCTTCAATCCCGACGACGCGGTGATGTTGACCAGCACGCCGCGCGCGCCGGCGAGGTTCACGTCCTCGAGCAACGGGCTCTTGACCGCGGCCTGCGCGGCCTGCCGCGCGCGGTCGCCGCCGGATGCCGTCGCCGATCCCATCATCGCCATGCCGACCTCGCCCATCACCGTACGAACGTCGGCGAAGTCGACGTTGACCAGGCCCGCGTTGTTGATGACCTCGGCGATGCCCGCCACGGCGCCATGCAGCACGTCATTTGCCGCGCCGTACGCTTCGAGCACGCCGATGTCTTCGCCGAGCACCTGCATCAGCTTGTCGTTCGGAATGATGATCAGCGAATCGACCTTCTTGCCGAGCTCCTCGATGCCCGCCTGCGCGACACGAGTTCGCTTCGCCTCGAACGAGAACGGGCGTGTCACGACCGCAACGGTCAGGATGTTGAGCTGCTTCGCGATCTCCGCAATCACTGGCGCAGCACCCGTGCCTGTGCCGCCGCCCATGCCCGCCGTAATGAACAGCATGTCCGCGCCCTCGATCAGCTCGGCGATGCGATCGCGGTCCTCCATCGCCGCGTCGCGTCCGATCTCCGGCTTCGCCCCCGCCCCCAGGCCTCGCGTGAGCGCCGAGCCGAGCTGAAGCTGGGTTGCTGCCGTCGATCGCTTCAACGCTTGCGCATCGGTGTTCGCGCAAATGAAGTCGACGCCCGCTAGACCGCGTCGGATCATGTGCTCGACGGCGTTGCCGCCGCATCCCCCGACGCCGATGACCTTGATGAATGCGCCGTCCTGCGTGTCCTGGTCGATGATTTCGAACATTTGGTGCTTCTCCTGTCAGGTTCAGATATCAGTTATCAGAAGTCAGTTGTCAGTGTCGTTTGCACCGATCGTCCTTCGTTGCCGCCCGTTTCTCGCTTCATCGTCTGTTCTCGCTCTTCGTCACGTTCTGTTGTCGGTCTGTCTGTCAACTGTCAACTGCCACTGGCAACTGACTAGAAATTCACGCGGAACCATTGCCTCATCCGCTCCGCCATTCCGCCGATGCCCGCCGTCTGATTTCGCAGCGCCGCCGCGCGCAGCCATTGGTCGCGCCCTTCGAACAGCAGGCCGACGCCGGTTGCGTAACGCGGGTTGCGAACGACGTCGGCGAGGCCTCCCGAGTACGCCGGCACGCCGACGCGCACCGGCAGATGAAAGACCTCTTCGCCGAGCTCGACCATCCCGGCCAGAAGCGCCGTGCCGCCGGTGAGCACGAGCCCCGACGACAAGAGCTCCTCGAATCCGGAACGGCGAAGCTCGTTTTGCACGAGCTTGTAGAGCTCCTCGATGCGCGGCTCGATGACTTCGGCCAGTGTCTGGCGCGAAAGCTTGCGTGGCGACCGGTCGCCGACGCCGGCAACTTCGACGATTTCCTGCGGGCCGGCGAGCTGACGCAACGCGCAACCGTGGCGCAGCTTCAATTCCTCCGCTTCCTTCGTGGGCGTGCGCAGCGTCATCGCGATGTCGTTCGTCACCTGGTCGCCCGCGATCGGGATGACGGCGGTGTGCCGGATCGCGCCGCCGGCGAACACCGCAAGGTCGGTCGTTCCGCCTCCGATGTCGATCAGGCAGGCGCCAAGCTCCTTCTCGTCGTCGTTCAACACGGCCGTCGCGGACGCGAGCGGCTGCAGGATCACGTCGTTCACTTCGAGCCCGCAACGGCGCACGCACTTGACGATGTTCTCGACCGCGGACACGGCACCGGTGACGATGTGCACCTTGACCTCGAGCCGCACACCGCTCATGCCGAGCGGCTCGCGTACGCCGTCCTGACCGTCGATGATGAATTCCTGCGGGAGGATGTGCAGGATCTGCTGGTCGTTCGGAATCGCGACCGCCTTCGCCGTATCCATCACGCGATCGACGTCCGCGTCGCTCACTTCCTTCTCTTTGATCGCCACCATGCCGCTGCTGTTCAGGCTGCGGATGTGGCTGCCGGCGACGCCGGTGTACACCTCGCTGATCCGGCACTGCGCCATCGACTCGGCTTCCTCGATCGCGCGCTGGATCGACGCCATCGTCGTGTCGATGTTGACGACGACGCCCTTCTTCAGCCCGCGCGACGGCTGCGTGCCGAGCCCGATGATGTTCAACGTGCCGTCGGTCGCGACCTCCGCCACGAGCGCAGCGATCTTCGACGTTCCGATGTCGAGTCCGACGATCAGGTCCTTCTTGAGCTCTTTGGTCATCGTCAGATTGCGCCTCACGGGTCCTCCCTGGTTCCGATCACGTGCTGGCCTTTTTCACGCCTTCGCGGAATCCGGGGATGCGCGCCGCGAATCCGTTCC
>DATLNR010000071.1:0-11462 GCA_035536655.1 Casimicrobiaceae bacterium | reverse complement strand
AGCATGCCGAAGATCCGCTATCCGACGTACGACGGGGTCCTCACGTTCGACAAGCTGTCGTCGGTGTTCCTGTCCAACACGAACCATGAAGAGAACCAGCCGTCGCATCTCACGCTGCGCGACCCGTCGATTCCGATCGCGGTGAACCTCGCCGTTTACGCAGGTCCGGAAGCGCGTTACTGCCCGGCCGGCGTTTACGAATACGTCGATGCGGGCAACGGCGGGCAGCGGCTGCAGATCAACGCGCCGAATTGCGTGCACTGCAAGACCTGCGACATCAAAGATCCTCGACAGAACATCGTCTGGGTCACGCCCGAGGGCGGCGGCGGTCCGAATTACGGGAGCATGTGACGAGTCGATCCAGCGCCCAGCCATGCCGCGCCGCGCACGCCGCTCGAATCGCCGTGCGCGGGTCGCACGAGCCGCGTGTCGACGCGATCGGAGAAGACCGAGCGCTGCCATAGCTTCGGGACGTTCGTAAAGAGCCGGTCGAGATTCGACAGTCCGCCGCCCAGCACGATGACGTCGGGATCGAGGACATTGATGATGTGCGCGAGCGACCGCGCAAGCCGCTCCTCATAGCGCGAGATCGTCGCGCCGCATTGCGCATCGCCGCCCTGGGAACGTTCGACGATCGTTTCCGGCGTGAGCGACTCACCGGTCGAGCGCGCATGGTCGCGCGCCATACCGGGCCCGGACAGATACGTCTCGATGCAGCCGCGACGACCGCAGTAGCACTCCGGGCCGGACCGCTCGTCGTCGCGCGGCCGCGGCAGCGGATTGTGTCCCCACTCGCCCGCGATGGCATTGATGCCCTCCAGCACGCTGCCGTGCACGACGATGCCGCCGCCGACACCGGTGCCGAGGATGGCGCCGAAAACGCAATCGGCGTTCGCCGCCGCCCCGTCGGTCGCCTCGGAAAGCGCAAAGCAGTTGGCGTCGTTCGCGATCGCGACGGCGCGGCCAAGCCTCCGCGAAAGATCAACGGGAAGCGGCCGGTCGTTCAGCCACGTCGAATTGCAATTCCGCATGAGCCCCGTTGCGCGCGAAAGTGCTCCGGGCGTGCCGACGCCGATCGAGGCGCCACCCTCGCAACGGAGTTCCGCCTCAGCCGTCGCCACAAGCCCGGCGATCGTCTCGAGCGTCGCCTCGTAGTCCCCTTGCGGCGTCGCGACGCGACGTCGAAGTAGCGCCTGCCCCGCCGCGTCCAGCGCGATGATCTCGGTCTTGCTGCCGCCGAGGTCGATGCCGATCCGCGGAAGCCGGCGGTGGTCACTGGCGGGTGTCATCGAGGCGTCGTGGCTTGGAATGGCGATCGGTTGACGCGAGGACGCGTCGCTACGATGATTTCAGCTCAAGCGGGTTATACGCTTCCACGAGGGGGTTCCATGTTCAGGCAGCGACTGGTATTGCTCGTCGCTTTCGGCTGCGTCGCCCTGCCGACGCTCGCGCAGGGTCAGCTCAACGTCATCTGCCCGGTCCAGGCGGAGTGGTGCAGTCTCGCCGCCACCGAGTTCGAGAAGGAAACCGGCATCAAGGTCGCAATGACGCTCAAAGGCTCGGGCGAGTCGTTCGCGCAGATCGCGGCCGAGCGCGCGAACCCCAAGCTCGACGTCTGGTTCGGCGGGACTGGCGATCCGCATCTGCAGGCCGCCGAGCAGGGCCTGCTCGAGGAGTACCGGTCGCCGATGCTCGCGCAGTTGCAGCCGTGGGCGCAGCGTCAGGCGGAGCAATCGAAGTACCGCACCGTGGGCATGTATCTCGGCGCACTCGGCATGGGTTACAACACCGAGCTGCTCGCGAAGAAGAAACTTGCGGCGCCGTCGTGCTGGCGCGACCTCGCCAAGCCCGAGTACAAGGGCGAGGTGCAGATGGCGAACCCGAACGCGTCGGGGACAGCGTACACGGCGATCGCCACGCTCGTGCAAGTGTTCGGCGAAGAGGAGGCGTTCAAGTACCTGAAGGCGCTGCACCAGAACATCAACAGCTACCCGCGCTCGGGCGTTGCGCCGGTGAAAGCGGCGGCCCGCGGCGAAACACTCGCCTCCGTTTCGTTCATTCACGACGTCGTCACCGAGGCGCAAGCCAACTTTCCGATTCGCAGCGCCGCTCCGTGCGAAGGAACTGGCTACGAGATCGGGTCGCTGTCGATCATCAAGGGCGCACGCAACCTCGATCAGGCCAAGCGGTTCGTCGATTGGGCATTGACCGCGAAGGCGCAGGCGCTGGGCGCGCAGGCGAAGCAATACCAGATTCCGTCGAACACTGCGACGCCGGTTTCGCCGCTCTCGCCGAAGATCGCCGACATCAAGCTCATCAACTACGACTTCGCGAAGTACGGCACGTCGGCCGAGCGCAAGCGCCTGCTGGAGCGCTGGGATCGCGAAGTCGGCTCGATCGCGAAATAACGCTGCATGCTTCGGGCCAACGCCATGTTCGATCGAATCCTCTTTCTCGCCTGCGCAGCGATCGTCGCGGTCGCGACATGCGCCGACGCACAAGCACAGCTCAATCTCTACTGCAGCTCGCCGAACACGGCGTGGTGCCAGGGCCTCGCCGTCGGCTTCGAGAAGGCGACGGGCACACGCGTCGCCGTACTGCAGAAAGCCACCGGCGAAATGCTCGCGCAGATCAAGGCCGAGAAAGACAATCCGAAGGGGGATGTGTGGTGGGCCGGCGCGAGCGATGCCTATATGCAGGCGGCCGAGGAAGGACTGCTCGAAACGTACCGCTCGCCGAACGTCGCGCAGCTCTACGACTGGGCGCGGCGCATCACCGATCTGTCGAAGGATCGCGTCGCGGGCGTCTATGGCGGCATCATCGCACTCGGCTACAACAGCGAGGTGATGGCCAAGAAGAAGCTCGCCGTGCCGAAGTGCTGGAAGGACCTGCCCAATCCGGCGTACCGCAACGAGATCATGCTCGGAAATCCGAACTCGTCCGGCACGGCGTACCTGATGCTCGCCACGATCGTACAGGTGTTCGGCGAGGACGAGGCATTCAGGTTGCTGCGCGCCATTCATCCAAACGTTAACCAGTACGCACGCTCCGGCATCGGACCGATGACGTCGGTCAGCCGCGGGGAAACCGCGCTCGGCAGCACCGTGCTGCACGGCGTGATCAACGAGATCGTGCGCGGCTTTCCGGTCGAGCCGGTGCTGCCGTGCGAAGGCGTCGGCTACGAGATCGGGTCGACGGCGATCATCCGCGGGTCGCGCAACCTCGATGCGGCGAAGCGCTTCGTCGATTTCGCGCTCTCGACCGAAGGGCAGCGCATCGGGCTCGACGTCAAGGAGTATGCGATCCCGACGAACCGCAACGTTGCGTTGCCGCCTCAGGTGCCGAAGCTGACCGACATCAAGGTCATCGATTACGACTTCGCGAAGTACGGCAGCGCCGCCGAGCGCCGGCGTCTGCTCGAACGGTGGGAAAAGGAGATCGGCGCTTCGACGAAGTGATGCGCGGAGCGTGACGCGATGGCGTCGGTCGCGCGTCCGTCGATCGTTGCAACGCTCGCGGCGCGGGACCTCCGCATCATCGCCGTCTGGCTCGCCGTCGGCGCAGCTGGTTTCGCGCTGCTGCCGTGGTTCATGCTGCAGGACAACGTGCTGTCGTTCGCGTGGATAAGGCGATTCGCTGCGCGAAACGAAGCGCCCGGCCTCGTGCAGGCAGCGGTCCACGGGCGCTGGTGGCTGTGGCCGATCGGCGGGCTCCTGCTTGCCGGCGCTGCAACGATGCTTCCGATGCTTTCGCGACGTCACCGTTCGAGCTTGCTGATCGGCGTCGGCACGCTGGGTTTCGTCTATACGCTGGTGCAGGGCTTCGCGATTGATGCGCGCGGGTATACGTGGCCTGGTCTCGAGCGTTTGTTCGGCCCGCTCGCCGGCGGGCAGTACGGATGGGGACTCGGCGCGGCGCTCGTCGTTGCGTCGTTCGTCATGTTGTTCGCGAGTGGGCTCGCGCAACGCGGTTACTTCAAAGGCGACGGCTTCGTCGCCGGCAGCGTCGTCGGAATCGCGGCGCTGATCGGCTTTTTCACGTTCTTTCCGGTGGCGAAGATCCTGCTGTCGGCCGTGCAGCCGGCCGAGGGAAACGTTGCGCTGTCCGCCTTCTCGGCGCGGCTCTTCACCGAGAAGATCTGGGGCCTGGGTTGTCTCGGCGGCGGAACGCGTTGCGGCGTCGCGTGGAACACGCTCATGCTTGCGCTGTCCTCCGCCGTTCTTTGCACGGGATTGGGACTTGCGTTCGCGTTGCTCGTGACGCGAACGAATTTACCGTTTCGCCGCGTGCTCCGCGTACTCTCGGTGCTGCCGATCATCACGCCGCCGTTCGTCATCGGCCTGGGGCTGATCCTGCTGTTCGGTCGATCCGGACTGGTCAACCAGTTCCTCGAGCTCGCGTTCGGCATCGAGCCAACGCGATGGATCTACGGCTTCCAGGGCGTGCTTCTGGCGCAGGTCTTCGCTTTCACGCCGATCGCGTTCCTCGTTTTGATCGGCGTCGTCGAAGGCGTATCGCCGACGCTCGAGGAAGCGGCGCAGACGCTCCGCGCAGATCGCTGGACGACCTTTGCGACGGTCTCGCTACCTTTGATGCGACCGGGCCTTGCAAATGCGTTCCTGATCAGCTTCATCGAGTCGATCGCCGACTTCGGCAATCCGATCGTGCTCGGCGGCAATTTCGGCGTGCTGTCGACGGAGATCTTCTTCTCGGTCGTCGGCGCGCAACTCGATCAGGGACGCGCGGCAACGCTTGGTCTTGTCTTGCTCACGTTCGCGCTCGCGGCCTTCCTTCTGCAGCGGAGCGTCGTCGGGCGTCGCGCCTACACGACGATGTCCGGCAAGGGCGACGCCGGATTGCCGACGCCGCTGCCGCAGCGCGTGAGCGTGCTGTGCGGACTCGTCGCATTCCCGTGGGCGCTCCTGACCGTCGTGATCTATGCGATGGCGCTCGCCGGCGGCTTCGTCGAGACCTGGGGCCGCGACTACACGCCGACGCTCAAGCACTACGTCAAGGCATTCGGCGTCGAGTCGAGTCCGAACGGCTTGATCTGGAGTGGTGCCGCGTGGAACTCGTTCTGGACGACGGTCAAACTTTCGGCGATCGCCGCGCCACTCACAGCGGCGCTCGGCATTCTCGCTGCATGGCTTCTGACGCGACAACGCTTTGTCGGCCAGCGCGTGTTCGAGTTCGGCACGATGCTGTCGTTCGCCATCCCCGGCACGGTGATCGGCGTTTCGTACATCCTCGCGTTCAACGTTCCGCCGATCGAGCTCACCGGTACGGCGATCATCCTCGTCGTCTGCAACGTGTTCCGCAACATGCCGGTCGGCGTCCGCGCCGGCATGGCATCGATGGCGCAGGTCGATGCGAGTCTCGACGAAGCGGCGAACACGCTGCGCGCGCGCGGTTTTGCAACGCTTCGAACCGTGCTGCTGCCGTTGTTGAAACCGGCGATCGTCGGCGCGCTGGTCTACAGCTTCGTTCGCGCGATGACGACGGTGTCCGCCGTTATCTTCCTCGTCTCGGCCGAGTACGAGTGGGCAACGACCTACATCATCAATCGTGTCGTCAACGGCGACTACGGCGTCGCGATCGCGTATTGCTCGGTGTTGATCGCGATGATGGTCGTCGTCATCCTGCTGATCCAGCGCCTCGTCGGCGAGCGGCGGCTCGGCCGGCGCACGAGGCTGCCCGCGCCACGCGACGAATTGGCAGCATCGTCGGCTTGACGACACGCCAATGACTGCAGCGTCGATCGAGTTCCGCAACGTCACCAAGCGCTACGGGGATGTCGTCGCTGTGCGTGACGTCTCCTTCACGATCGCGCCGGGGACGCTGGTCACCCTTCTCGGGCCGTCGGGTTGCGGCAAGACCACGATCCTGCGCATGATCGCAGGGCTTGAGCTGCCGACAAACGGCCGCATCCTGATCGGGAACGACGACGTGACCGAGCGCGGCGCAGCCGATCGCGACGTTTCGATGGTGTTCCAGAGCTACGCGCTGTTTCCGCACCTGAACGTGCTCGAGAACGTTCGCTATGGCCTGGTCGTGACCGGTCGCAAGACGAAAGAGGCCAACGAGCGCGCGCGTGGAGCGTTGACGAGCGTCGGCCTGACGGGACTCGATCAACGGCTGCCTTCGGAGCTTTCCGGCGGACAGCAGCAGCGTGTCGCTGTCGCGCGTGCGCTGGTCCTCGAGCCGTCTGTGCTGCTCTTCGACGAGCCGCTGTCGAACCTCGATGCGCGGCTGCGCCGCCAGATGCGCGAGGAGATTCGCGAGTTGCAGCAGCGCCTGGCGCTGACCGTCGTCTATGTCACGCACGATCAGGCGGAAGCGATGGCGGTTTCCGATCGGATCATCGTGATGGACCGCGCAACGATGGCTCAGGAAGGTGCGCCGCGCGAGTTGTACGAAGCGCCGCGCGGCGCGTTCGTCGCCGGCTTCATGGGCGATGCAAATCGCGTGCGCGGCTTGCTTTCACGACGCGACGACGCGGCGGGTGAAGTCACGCTCGGGACGCTCGTCGTGCCGATCGCCCACCGCGGACTGCCCGACGGCGAAGTCGACGTTGCGATCCGGCCCGAAGCGATCCTCGTGCATCCGGCGAACAACGGCGGCCTCGAGGCGACGGTGCGGAAATCGGCGTACCTGGGCGGGACCGTGGAGTACACGCTCGCCACGCCGATCGGCGAGCTCTTCGCCGTGTCGCAAGCGGTCCGCACGCCGTTCGCAACCGGTGAAGCGGTCGCGCTCACGCTCGCCGATCACGGCGTCGTCGTCATCCCGCCGTGAAGATCCAGTTCACGACCGACGGTCCCGCCAGCACGATCCACAGCACGAGCGACAACAGCGCCGTCGTGAACACGGCCGCGCTGCCGATGTCCTTCGCGATGCGCGACAGCTCATGGCGCTCGACGCCGATGCGATCGATCGCACTTTCGATCGACGTGTTCAGGAGCTCCACGACGAAGATCGCGACATTGCTTGCGATCAGCATCAGCTTGCCGTAGAGCGCGATGGGCAGCACGATTGCGATCGGAACCGCGAGCACGATGGCGACGATCTCGAGCCGGCACGCCGGATGCCGCCAGGCGTCGCGCAGCCCGGCGAGCGAGTAGAACAACGCCTTCCACAACCGCTGCATCGCCGTTCCTTGCCGCGCCGGGCACGACGAACGCGGGAAGCAGGCATTCTAGAGGAGTGAGAGGAAGCGCCCGTCGCGAGCCACAGTGCTGTTGCTGATACCTGTCCTCTGACTCCTGATCCCAGTTACGGTGGCGTGCAGAACACCGGTCCTTCGACAAGCCAGCCGGCGCCGACCATGTCGCCGATCTCGCTGTGGCTCGTCAGATAGCGATGGTTCGCCTGGCCGCCGATGCCGTTGTTGTAGAGCCGCCATACGATGACGCGACCGGTTGGGCAAAGGCTCGACGTGATCGGCAGCGCCTCGAATGCCAAGCCCTCGAACGTCCACGCCGGATTGCCGCGAACGATCGCGCATTCGTTGACGTCGATCGTGAAGAAGTGCGAATTCGGTCCGCGTCCCGGCGTGCCGAAGAAACGGCACGTCGCCGACGCTGCTGACGAGCCCGGCGCGAAGCTCTTGAACGCGAAGCCTGTCCTTTGCCAGCCGGGAACGACGACGCCCTGATCGAGCATCGCGATCTCGGCCGGCTCGGCGGTGATGAAGTAGTGGTCGAGGGAATCGTTGTAGAACTCGACGACATTGCGCTCCTGCGCGAGCTCGACGGCCGGTTCGACGTAATCGATGCGCACGACATCCTCGCGACCGCCTTTGACCGACCGCATCCGCGCCACGCGCGCCCGCGCGGCCCGATCGTCGTTGACGAACGCATCGAGCCATTCGAGCGTCCACGTGAAAATGTCGCCGGACGCCGCCTCGTCGAAACCATGACGCACGCCGGTCAGCGCAACCAGCGCGCGCGAGCCGTCGAGCCGATGCATTGCCTCCTCGACGAGCCCGATCGGCGCCGTCGTGTCCAACGTGCCGCTGATCGCAAGATACGGCAGCGCTACGTTCTCGACGCCGGCGTTGTTGCGTCCGAACGCGGGCAGGATACGTTGCCCGAAGTACGGCACGTAGCCGACCGCCGCCCTGATCCGCGCATCGTGCGTGACCCGGCGCGTCGCGAGGAAGATCGACGACGTCAACTCCGCACCGCCCAGAAGCATCATCGTCTCACCGCCCTGGCTCGCGCCGAATCCGCCGATGCGCGCAGCGTTGATCCGATCGCGCCAGTGCGGATGCGACAACATCACGTCCAGCGCCGCAGATATGGAGAGCGGTCGTGTCGCCTGCATCGCCGTGAACCGCTCGAACTGCACGATCGCGGTGAGCGCGACATTCGCGTCGTCGAACGAGAGCAACGCATAACGCGGATCCCCGTGAAACGGCGCGACGACGACATAGCCGTGCGATGCGAACACCGACAGCGCTTCGATGTGCCCGTCCGATAACGGGCTCCCGCCGTAACCGTGCGAGAACGCGAGCACCGGCCAGCGCCCGGCGTTATCGGGAAGGATCGGCGCTTCGGAACCGCGTTGCATGCGCGGCACGCTGCGCCCGTTCGGCAGCGGATAGTCGGCGCGGTTGTTGGCGGCGCTCGTCGGGTAACACACGAGCAGCACATAGGTCAGCTGCTGTCCCGCCCACGATCCGTACAGCACGCGATCGTTGGGCGCGACGAACCGTGCGGTCAGCGTATTGCCCGCGTCGGCGAGAAGATCGGTGACATACCGACCGGAGCCGTCGTTCCGCGGGAATCCTTCCCACGTGAGCTCCGCCGGTTCGCCGGCCGGTAGACGGCTGAAGTCCTGCGCAACATTGCTGCAGGCGACCGGATACGGCCCAGGGACCTGTCGGGGAGAAGCGACAGCAAGCGGATCGGACTGCGCAAACGCGGTTGCGAGTCCTGTTGCGTAGAGAAAGCCAACCAACGCGAGCTTCAGTATGCGCATGACCACATCAACGGCCGACTGACCGCAAGGATGACGAATCACCTTGCGACCGCGGATGGCGCGCTTCGTTCGCGCGGCGCAGACTAGAACTGATCGGCGGCCAGTGCCAGCGCGGCGTTGCTACCCTGCGTCACGGACGCGGCAAGTCCGGCAGTCTGGGGCAGTAATGACAGCGCGTAGAAGCGCGCGGTCGTGATCTTGTTGCCCAGGAATTCCGCATCGCCCTGCCCCGCCTTCAGCTCGTCCGCCGCGATCAGGGCACTGCGCCCGAGTTGCCAACCTCCGGCGACCAATCCCCAGAGCGTCAGGTAATTGACCGCGCCAGCGTGCACGGCGCGCGAGTGCGGGCCGAAATTCGCAACGACCCAGTCGACCGCGGTTGCCAGCGAACGCACGCTTTCGCCGAGCGCGCTGCCGATGTCATGCAGCGACCGCGACTCGTGTTGCGCGAGCTTCGCTGCGACCGATTGCATTTCGCCGATCACCGCCCGCGCCGTCGCACCGCTGTCACGCGCAGTCTTGCGACCGACGAGATCGTTCGCCTGGATGCCCGTCGTTCCTTCGTAGATCGTCGTGATGCGCGCGTCGCGCATATGCTGCGCGGCGCCGGTTTCCTCGATGTAGCCCATGCCGCCGTGCACCTGCACGCCGAGCGAGGCGACGATCTGACCGGTCTCGGTCGAGTATCCCTTGACGATCGGGATCATCAAATCCACGAACGCCTGGTGACGCTTGCGCGCGTTCGCATCCGGATGACGCCGCGCATTGTCCATCGCGGCGGCTGTCACATACGCCACGGCTCGCATCGCCTCGGTATGCGCGCGCATCGTCATCAGCATGCGGCGGATGTCCGGATGGTCGATGATCGGGCCGGCCTTGGTCGCCTTGTCGAGCCCGACGGCCTTGCCCTGCACGCGGTCGCGCGCATACGCGACGGCACGCTGGTACGCACGCTCCGCGATCCCCACGCCTTCCATGCCGACCGAGAAGCGCGCGAGGTTCATCATGATGAACATGGTCTCGAGGCCGCGATTCTCTTCGCCGATCAGATAACCGACGGCGCCGCCCGAATCGCCGTACGCCATCGCGCACGTCGGGCTCGCATGAATGCCGAGCTTGTGCTCGATCGACGTGCAGACGACGTCGTTGCGCGCGCCGAGCGAGCCGTCGTCGTTCACGAGCCGCTTCGGCACGATGAAAAGCGAGATGCCCTTCACCCCTTCGGGCGCATCGGGCGTTCTCGCCAGCACCAGGTGGACGATGTTTTCGGTGTAGTCGTGATCGCCGTAGGTGATGAAGATCTTGTTGCCGTAGAGCTTGTAGCTGCCGTCGCGCTGTGGCACGGCGCGCGTCCGCACGGCGGCGAGATCGGAGCCCGCTTGCGGCTCGGTCAGATTCATCGTCCCGGTCCACTGGCCCGACACCATCTTCGGCAGATAGAGCGCCTTCTGCTCACGGGTGCCGACAAGCTCGATTGCTTCGATCGCGCCTTGCGTCAACAGCGGACAAAGGTCAAACGCCATGTTCGACGAATGCCACATCTCCTCGACCGCCGTGGCGACGAGCTGCGGCAATCCCTGGCCGCCGTGATCGGGCGACTTGGTGAGCCCGTTCCAGCCGTTGTCGCAGTATCGACGGTATGCATCCTTGAAGCCGGCGGGCGTCCGCACCGTGCCGTCGTCGAGTCGCGTCGCGCCCTCTTCGTCGCCGGTTCGATTGAGCGGATCGAGGACGTCGGTCGCGAACCGGCTTGCCTGTTCGAGGATCGCCGCGACAACATCCGCGGTTGCGTCTTCGTAGCCTGGCAGCGACGCGACTTGCGCGAGCCCTGACAGCTCGTTCAGCACGAACTGCATTTCGGCGAGCGGCGCGCGGTAGGTGCTCATGTCCGCGCGCACGGCGTGTCGCGAGGAGGCCGCGAGCGCCCGCACGCGCCGTAGGCGTGGGGATCGCGGCGTCGCAAGTCGACACGAGCTTGCCGACGGGCACGTTTGCCATTTCCACGTCGGCGCAAGGATGCCAGCCGCCGCCACCCCACTGACTGCTCTCCCTCTGGGGGCAGCGAACGTAGAGAGCGTGGGGGGCGTTTCATAGAACGGGGCCCGACCCGCCGCGTGTTCACAGCTCGGCGGTCAGTTGAGGAACGATCTCGAACAGATCACCGACGAGCCCGTAGTCGGCGATCTGGAAGATTGGCGCTTCCGGATCCTTGTTGATCGCGACGATGACCTTGCTGTCCTTCATTCCCGCGAGATGCTGGATCGCGCCCGAGATGCCGACGGCGATGTAGAGCTCGGGTGCTACGATCTTGCCAGTCTGGCCCACCTGGAACTCGTTCGGCTTGAAGCCCGAATCGACCGCGGCCCGCGACGCGCCGACCGCCGCGCCGAGCTTGTCGGCGAGCTCTTCGATGATCTTGAAGTTCTCCGCGCTGCCCATGCCGCGGCCGCCCGAAACGATGATGCGCGCCGCGGTCAGCT
>DATLNR010000070.1:0-16231 GCA_035536655.1 Casimicrobiaceae bacterium | reverse complement strand
GGCGACGCGGTAGTACATCGGCAGCGCGCCGAAGAGCGTCAGCAGCACGAGCACGAGTGTGGCCAGCGGGGACAGCAGGCCGGCGGCGATGAACGCAATGCTTGGCTGGTAGGCGAGCGTGGAGAAGTAGTCGACGCCCGTGAGGCACATGACACGCCACCACGCGGCCGTGTGCACCGGTTTTGCGTCGTGCGGGCCGACGGCTTCAGTGGTCGTGCCCTCGAAGAACCAGTGCTTGAAGCCTGTCTCGCCGGAGCGGCGTAGCCGCGAAGGCGGACCGGCTTTGGACGTCGAGGCCAACAACGCAGTGTACAATGAGAGTCATCCCCTCGTCATCGGCCAGCGCATTCGGCGGGGCGGATATCTCTAACAAAGGAAGGTATTCATGCGCGTCAGATTCACGAAGGCTCTCCTGGGTGTCCTTGTGCTCGGCATCAGCACTGCGTCGGCAGGCCCGCTGCCGGCTGCACAGGCTGCAGCGACCCCTGCGCAGCAAGGCCTTCGGCAACCGGATGTCATTTACGTGCCCACCCGTCAGACGGTGGTCGATGCGATGTTGAAAGTGGCGAACGTCAAGGCCGGCGATGTGTTGTACGACTTGGGCTGCGGCGACGGACGCATTCCGGTGACGGCGGCGAAGCTCGGCGCGCGCGCGGTGTGCATCGACATCGACCCGAAGCGCATTGCGGAAGCGAACGAGAACGTGAAGAAGAACAACGTCGGCGATCGCGTCAAGGTGCTGAACCAGGATTTGTTCACCACCGACATCAGCGAAGCGACCGTCGTCTCGCTGTATCTGTTGCCGTCGTTAAATCTCAAACTGCGTCCGACGTTGTGGAGGACCTTGAAGCCCGGCACGCGGATTGTTTCGCACGACTTCGACATGGGCGACTGGAAGCCGGAACAGACGATCAAGGTCGGCACGCGCACGGTCTATTTCTGGACGGTGCCGGACGCAGCAACCGCAGCGAAGATCGGAGCCGGTACGAAATGATGAATGACCCCCACGCTCCCTCCGGTCGCTGCCCCCCGAGGGGGCGCAGTCAGTCGGTTGGGACGGCCCGGTCCGACTGACGATGAATCGGCGATACTTCGGCGCCGCGCTCCTCGGCTGCGGCGTAGCGCTCGCTGCCGCGCTTCATGCGCAGACCGCGCCTGTCACGCGCGCGCCGGACGTTCCCTACGAACCGTCTCCGCCCGAGGTCGTGCGTGCGATGCTCGAGCTGGCTGCGGTCAAGCCGAGCGACACCGTATACGACCTGGGCTCCGGCGACGGCCGTATCGTGATCGCAGCCGCGCGCGATTTCGGCGCCCGCGCGATCGGCATCGACATCGATCCGAAGCGCATCGCGGAATCGAACGAGAACGCGAAGGGCGCGGGCGTGAACGGTCGCGTCAAATTCGTGCAGGGCGACCTGTTCGCGTCCGACTTCTCGGATGCGAGCGTCGTGACGCTGTTCCTCTGGCCTCACATCAACCTGAAGCTGCGACCGCAGCTCGAAAAGCTCAAGCCCGGCACGCGCATCGTCTCGCACGTTCACGACCTCGGCGACTGGAAGCCGGACCGCACGGTCAAGGTTCGGCTGACGGACGGCGGGCGGGAGCGAACCCTGTATCTTTGGACCGTGCGGGGAAGCTGACTTGTCGACCCGCTCGTTACGCGTCCGCGCTCGAGGGGTGCGCGACGATCCTTGCCAACGGAGACACTCGATGAAAACGACCCTACGTTCCGCCGGTCTGTCCGCCTTCGCGATCGGCGTCGCGTTGCAGTTCGCACCCCTTCCCGCCGCGGCCGATCCCTGCACGACCAGCACGCCGCCGTTCGCCGACGTGGCCGCCACCGATTTCTTTTGCACGAACGCCGAGTGGTTGAAGAATCGCGCGATCACGCTGGGCTGCGGGCCGAACGTCTACTGTCCCGCGAACTTTGTCACGCGCGGCGAAATGGCGGCGTTCCTGAACCGGCTCGGCAATGTCGTGACGCCGACGCTCGTCCGGCAGGAAGCCAATCCCGGCGCGATCAATCCCAGCACGCCAACGCTGGTCTGCACCAGCCCGACGATTGCGGCTGCGAACTACCCGCGCGCCGCGCTCCTTGACAGCACATTCAGTGGCCTTGTCGATGGCGCGCTCAACTACCGGCATGACTTGTACTACAGCGAGAACGGCGCGCCGTTCCTGCCGGTGTGGCCGAACTTCAATCCCCGCGGCGGCGCAAGCGCAGCCAACGTCTGGGTCACGTCGAGCCTGCCAGCAGCGTTCGACATGCTCGCCGGCGCCACGTACGCGTTCGCGATCCAGATTCAGCGCGAAGGTGTTTCACCCACCGTCTTCACCAGCTCCCGCTGCTTCCTGACGGTCGCGACGGTGAGCCGCACCAGCACGACGACGCCGTTCGACGAAACGCTGTTGCCGAACCGGGACCGGTGACGGCTGGGGAGGGGTCTTCCCTCCCTAGGCTTCGTCCGCGCCCGCGGGCGTCACCGTGCGGGCGCCGTTGTCGTTGCGGCGCTCGCGGCGATCCTCGGCTGCCCGGCGTGTCCGCGCCGCGGTGCGCCACCGACAGTCGGCATCGCCGGGCGTCGAGAGCACGCGAGCATGCGGCGTCAACGTGTAGACGACGGCCATCCATTCGACGAACTTGAGCATTGGGACTCTCCGTGAAGCCTCTGGGCTGGCGTCCGATGTGTCGACGCCAGTTTCGCGGGCGGCAATCGATCCGGCGCCGTAGCATTCGGCGTCCCCGATGCGGTAAATTCGCGCCTGCCTTAAGCGCCTAAAGGGGCGGCTTGGACAACCTGCTCGAAGTTCGCGAGCTGTCGCTCGAGTTCGATCTGCGCGGAATGCGCATCCCGGTGCTCGACCGCGTGTCGTTTCGCATCCGTCCGGGCACGACCGTCGCGCTGGTCGGCGAATCGGGTTCCGGCAAGTCGGTAACGGCGCAGGCGATCCTGGGCATCCTGCCCCGCACCGGTCGCATTACGCACGGCGAGATCCTGCTCGCCGGGGCGAACGAAGGCGCGCAGCCGATCGATCTCGCGCGCATCGATCCCGAAAGCTCCGCCTACCGCCGCATCCGGGGCAAGCGCATCTCGATGATCTTCCAGGAGCCGATGCTGTCGCTGTCGCCGCTGCACACGATCGGCGATCAGGTCAGCGAGGCGCTGTTCCAGCACCACACGATGCGCAAGGAGGAAGGCATGCGCGAGACCGCGAACATGCTTGCGCTCGTGGGCTTTCCCGATCCCGAGCGGGCCCTCAAGATGTATCCGTTCGAGTTGTCCGGTGGCCTGCGCCAGCGGGCAATGATCGCGATGGCGCTGATCTGCCGCCCTTCGCTTCTGATCGCCGACGAACCGACGACCGCGCTCGATGTGACGATCCAGGCGCAGATCCTGTCACTCCTGAAGGATCTGCAGCAGCGCCTCGGCATGGCAGTACTGATCATCACGCACGACCTGGGCGTCGTCGCGAATCTCGCCGACGAAGTGATCGTCCTGTATCGCGGACAGGTCATGGAAGCCGGCGACGTGCACGCGATCTTCGACGCGCCGGCGCATCCGTATCTGCAGGCGCTGCTTCGCGCCGTGCCGCACTTCGACATGAAGCCGGGCGAGCGGCTCGTACCGGTGCGCGAGATCGATCACCAGACCGGCCCGCTGCTGAAGGCGGACGAGGGACGCTTCACCGGCAACGACACGATCCTCAAAGTCGGCAACGTCTGCAAACGCTTCACGACGCGCAAGCGGGGCTGGATCGGCGGGCAGACGCACACTGTGCAGGCCGTTGCCGACGTGAGCCTCGACATCCGCCGCGGCGAATGCTTCGGTCTTGTCGGCGAGAGCGGTTGCGGAAAGACGACGCTGTCGAAGATGATCATGCGGGCACTCGTCCCCGACAGCGGCCGCATCGTCTACGACGACCGCGGACGAGCGATCGACGTTGGCGCCGCGGACGAGGCAGAGCTCAAGCGCTTTCGTCGACGCGTGCAATACATCTTCCAGGACCCGATCGGATCACTGTCGCCGCGGATGACGGTATTCGACATCCTCAAAGAGCCCCTCGTCATCCACAAGGTCGGCGACAGCGACTATCAGGCGGAGATGGTGAAGGAGCTGATGCGCCTCGTCGGACTCGATCCGCGCTTCCTGTCGCGCTATCCGCACAGCTTCTCAGGCGGACAGCGCCAGCGGATCGGCATCGCGCGCGCTCTCGCCTTGAAGCCGGACCTTCTGCTCTGCGACGAACCGGTGTCCGCGCTCGACGTGTCGATCCAGGCGCAGATCCTGAACCTGCTGAACGACCTGCGCAACGAGCTCGGGCTCACGTTTCTGTTCATCAGCCACAACCTCGCGGTCGTCGACTACGTCGCCGACGAGATCGCCGTCATGTGCCGCGGCCGCATCGTCGAGATCGCGCCGCGCGAGATCCTGTTTCGCGACCCGGTGCACCCCTACACGCAGGGGTTGCTCGCCGCCGTGCCGTATCCGGATCTTCGGCGCCGCCTCGACCTCGCGACCGTGCAGGAAGGCGCGGCACGCGACCCGTCCGAATGGCGCGCGCCGTTCGCGTGGCATGACGGCGATGCGGGCACGATGCATGACCTCGGCAACGGACATTGCGTGCGCGCGATGGAGAACGCCGACATTTCGAAAGCTGCTGCATGAGAACGCTTGGATTCATTGCGTCGGTTGGCTGCGCGATCGCGTCGCTCGCGGCGCTGCCCGCGGCGTCTCAGGTCGACGAGCCGCCATCGCTCAAGGAGACCGTCAAGGAAGGCAAGCTGCCGAAGATGGCCGAGCGCTTGCCGAGCGAGCCGTTGACGATCGAGTTGAAAGGCGAAGGCCGCGCGCCGGGCCGCTACGGCGGTGAAATGCGGATGCTGATGGCGAAGGAGCGCGACATCCGCGTGATGGCCTACTACGGCTACGCGAGAGTGATTGGATATGACCAGGCGCTCCGCTTCGTTGCCGACCTCGCGGCCAGCTTCGAGAACGTCGGCGACCGCGAGTTCACATTTCGGTTGCGGCCCGGCCATCGCTGGTCCGACGGCGCACCGTTCACATCGGACGATTTCCGCTACTACTGGGAAGACGTCGCGAACGACAAGTCGCTGTCTCCGCTCGGTTTGCCGACGGCGCTTCTCGTCAACGGCAAGCCGCCTGCGGTCAGCTTTCCCGACAAGCTGACGATCCGCTACGTATGGGAAGAGCCGAATCCGCTGTTTCTGCCGGCGCTGGCCTCGCCGTCGCCGCTTTATCTGTATCGGCCGGCGCACTACCTCAAGCAGTTTCACGCGAAGTACATCGGCGAAGACAAGGCGAAGGCGCTGGCGTCGGCCGCCCGCGTGCGCAATTGGGCGGGCCTGCACAATCGCAAGGATGAGCTCAACCGCTTCGACAATCCGGACTTGCCGACGCTCGAGCCGTGGATGAACACGACGGCCATGCCGACGACGCGATTCGTCCTGTTGCGCAATCCGTACTTCCATCGAGTCGATGCGCGTGGCCAACAGCTGCCGTACATCGACCGCGTCACCGTCAGCATCGCCGACGAGAAGCTTGTGCCGGCGAAGACCGCCGCCGGCGAGGTCGACCTGCAGGCGCGCTATCTTCGTTTCGACGACTACACGTTTCTCAAGCGGAACGAAGCGCGCAGCGGCTACAAGGTGCATCTGTGGAAGACCGTCAAGGGCTCGCAGATAGCGCTCTATCCGAACCTCAACACCGAGGATCCGGCTTGGCGTGAGCTGATGCGTGATGTCCGTTTCCGCCGCGCGCTGTCGCTCGCGACGAACCGCCACGAGATCAACGAGGTCGTCTACTTCGGTCTCGCGAAGGTGTCGAACAATACGGTGCTGCCACAAAGCGCGCTGTTCGATCCGACGTTTCGCGATACCTGGGCGCGCTTCGACCTCAAGACGGCGAACGCTCTTCTCGATCAGATCGGCCTGACCGGTCGAAACGCGAACGGTTTGCGGCTGATGCGCGACGGCCGGCCCCTCGAGGTCATCGTCGACACCGCAGGTGAAAGCACCGAGGAAACCGATGTCCTCGAGCTGATGCGCGACAGCTGGCGAAAGGCCGGCATCGCGCTCTACACGCGGCCGTCGCAGCGCGAGGTATTCCGCAAGCGCATCTACTCGGGCCAGTCGATGATGTCGGTGTGGCAGGGGCTGCAGAACGGCGTGCCGAGCGCCGACATGAGCCCCGAGGAGCTCGCGCCGACGAAGCAGGAGCAGCTGCAGTGGCCGATGTGGGGCAACCACGCGGAAAGCAAGGGCAAGGGCGGCGAGCCGCCGCAATCGCCGGAAGCGCGAGAGCTGCTCGCACTCTTCAAGCAGTGGACGCGATCGGGCGACACGGCCGAGCGCGAGAAGATCTGGCGTCGAATGCTGACCATTCACGCCGAACAGCAGTTCACGATCGGCACGGTGACGGGGAACTTGCAGCCGGTCGTCGTAGGCGGCGCGCTGAAAAACGTTCCGCCGGATGGACTATGGAATTTCGACCCCGGATCGTACTTCGGCATTTACAGACCGGACCAGTTTTGGATTGACAAGGCTTCCGACGAAAAACGCGTCCGTGGGGCCGGAGGATGACGATTAGTCCCCGGCGCACGTTGTTCGTCGGGGATGTGATCCAGACGGGCGCCTTGGGACGGCCCGTCGGCGCCCGTACTCAACTGCCAGCGACAACGCGACCCATGCGCCGAAACGTCGCTTCGCTCTAAGCCGTGCTCGCCTACATCATCCGCCGGCTGCTGATCATGATCCCCACGCTGATCGCGATCAGCGTGATCGTGTTCATCATCATCCAGCTGCCACCGGGCGACTATCTCGAGAGCTACATCGCCGAGCTGCAGGCGCAGGGCGAGTCGGTCGATCCGCAGAAGATCGCGTTCCTGCGCGAACAGTACGGACTCGACCGGCCGCTGTGGGAGCAGTACGTGCGCTGGGTCGGGGGCTGGTTCGTCGGCGACTTCGGCTACTCGTTCGAGTTCAACCTTCCCGTCTCGGCCGTCATTGGCGACCGGGTGGTGCTCACCATCGTGCTGTCGCTTTTCACCGTGCTGTTCACGTGGGCGATCGCGTTCCCGATCGGCATCTACTCGGCGACTCATCAATACAGCTGGAGTGACTACGGGCTGACGCTCCTCGGCTTCCTCGGCATCGCGATCCCGAACTTCCTGCTCGCGCTCGTCATGCTCTACCTCGCGAACGTGTGGTTCGGCACGTCGATCGGCGGCCTGATGGACTCGCATTACATCGACCAGCCGTGGAGCTGGGGCAAGGTCAAGTCGGTGCTCGAGCACTTGTGGATCCCGGTGCTCGTCATCGGCGTCGGTGGCACCGCCGGCATGATCCGCAAGATGCGCGCGAATCTCCTCGACGAGCTGCAGAAGCAATACGTCGTCACCGGCCGCGCGAAGGGCCTGCCGCGCGGGAAGCTGCTGCGCAAGTATCCGCTGCGCATGGCGCTCAACTTCTTCATCTCGGACATCGGGAGCCTTCTGCCGAACATCATCTCCGGCGCCGAAATCATCGCTGTCGTGCTGTCGCTGCCGACGACCGGCCCGATGCTGCTGACGGCGCTGAAGAGCCAGGACATGTACCTCGCGGGAACGTTTCTCATGTTCCTTGCGCTTCTGATTGTCGTTGGCGTGCTGATTTCCGATCTCGCATTGGCCGCGCTCGATCCGCGCATTCGCTTGACGGGAGGCATTGCGCGATGAGCGCCTCCCCGACGATGCCGGTGCCCCCCGCAGCGCCGCTGCCGCATTACGTTTCGGAGGCGCCGTTCAACCCGCAGGGCGCGGATGCGCTGACCGCCGAGCAGGAGAAATTCTTCCTCGCCTCGCAATGGCGGCTGATGCTGTGGAAGCTCGCGCGGCATCGGCTCGCGCTCGCGGCCGGCATCGTGCTGGCGGTGATGTACGCGTCAACGCTCGTGTCCGAGATCCTCGCGCCGTATCACCTGCACACGCGCCATACCGATTTCATCTACGCGTCGCCGCAGGACATCCACTGGTTCCACGAAGGCAAGTTCATCGGCCCGTTCACGTATGGGCTCACGAAGACGCTCAACATGGAGACGCTGAAGCGCGAGTACGCGGAGGATCGCTCGCGCGTCTATTCGATCCGCTTCTTCTGCTCGGGCGACCCGTACGCGTTCTGGAACCTGATCCCGTCGACGTTCCATCTCGTCTGCCCCGGCGAAGGCGGCACGTTGTTCCTGGCCGGCACCGATCGACTCGGCCGCGATGTGCTCTCGCGCGTCATCTACGGCACGCGTATCTCGTTGACGATCGGGCTCCTCGGCATCGTGCTTTCGTTCGGCTTGGGCCTGGTGTTCGGCGGGATCGCCGGCTACTACGGCGGCTGGGTCGACAACGTCATCCAGCGCGTGATCGAAGTGATCCGCAGTTTTCCGGAGTTGCCGCTATGGATGGCGCTGTCCGCCGTCCTGCCGGTGACGTGGAGCCCGCTGTTCGTCTACTTCGGCATCACCGTCATCCTCGCGCTGCTCGACTGGACGAATCTCGCGCGTGCAGTGCGCTCGAAGCTGCTGGCGCTGCGCGAGGAGGACTACACGACGGCAGCACGCTTGATGGGAGCACGACCACGACGCATCATCTCGCGGCATCTGCTGCCAGGCTTCATGAGCCACCTGATCGCCGCGGCGACGCTGTCGATTCCCGGCATGATCCTCGGCGAGACCGCGCTCTCTTTCCTCGGCATCGGCTTGCGACCGCCGATCACGAGCTGGGGCGTGCTCCTGAACGAGGCGCAGAACATCAACGTCGTCGCGCTGTACCCGTGGCTGATGGCGCCGGTCGTCCCGGTCGTCATCGTCATCCTCGCGTTCAACTTCTTCGGCGACGGGCTCCGGGATGCCGCCGATCCGTATCGTTAGCGACGTGCGGCGCGCGGGCATGCGCGCTTCGTCGCATCCGTCGCCGGGCAGCGGTCGTATGTCGCTACAGTGCGGGTGCGCCCGAAGCGGCCGGAATAGCGGTGCGCCTCGCGATGTTCACGGAGATTCGAGGGAGATGCGTCATTGAAAGACATTCTCGTACTGTTCCCGAACGAGTGGGACCTGGCCGAGCTCGGAAGTCCTCGCTACAAGGGCCGCTACCGATTCCGTTACGAAGGATTCGACCTCTTCCGCTTCCCGGAGAACCTGCGGCTGGCCGCCTTCGATGCCCGCCGGTTCATCGACCGGGTCGTCGCGCGCTATCGCAACGAGCACCTCGACGGCGTCATCAGCAACGAGGAGCAATGGGGCGCGCTGATTGCGGCGGTCGTGACGCAACGCCTGGGCCTGCCCGGCGCCGATCCGCGGGCAATCCTGAACGCGCAGCACAAGTTCTACGCGCGCGAGCTGCTGGCACGCGCCGTTCCCGAAGCGTCGCCGCGTTATTCCGCGTTTCCGTACGACATCCGCCGCGCCGAGGACATGGGCCTCCCGTTCCCGTGCTTCGTCAAACCGGTTAAGGCGACGTATTCGATCCTCGCGCGCCGCGTCGACTCCTTCGATGACGTCCGCGCGCTGATGACATTCGGTCCGCTCGAGAGCTTCATCCTGGAGAAGCTGATCCGGCCGTCCGAAGATCTCGCGCGCGATTACGGGATGCACGCCGCGACGAACTCGCACAACATGATCGCCGAGGAACTGCTCGTCGGGACGCAGGTGACCGTCGAGGGTGTCGCCGTCGACGGCGGCGTGACGATCGTCGGCATCGTCGATGCGGTCATGTATCCCGGAACGATCGCGTTCCAGCGCTTCGAATATCCGTCGTCGGTGTCGAGCGACGTGCAGGCCCGCATGGCCGACGTCGCAACGCGTGCGATTCGAGCGCTTGGCTTCGCGCACGGCATGTTCAACGTCGAGCTGTTCCACGATCCGGCCACCGATCGCGTCACGATCCTCGAAGTGAATCCGCGGATCGCCTACCAGTTCGCGGATCTCTACGAGAAAGTCGACGGCTACAACACGTACGACGCGGTGCTGGCGCTCGCGACCGGGGAGGCGCCGTCATTGCTGCGCGGCAACGGTCGCTATCGGAACGCGGCGAGCTTCGTTCTGCGCGCGTTCGGCCGGCCGCGATTGAAGGCCTTTCCCGACCGCAAACGCATCGCGGCGCTGCAACGCCAATACCAAGACGCGAAGCTGATGGTCTACGTCAAGAAAGGCGCACAGCTCGACCGCGAGGTCAAATGGCTAGGAAGCTACCGCTATGCGGTTTTGAATCTCGGCGCGATGGACGTGAATCAGCTCGTGCAGCGATACCACGATGTAAAGGGCGCGCTGGCTTTCGAGTTCGCGTAGTCGGGCCTACGAGAGGCGGGTGGCCGTCCTGCCCCAGACGATGTACCCCATTCCCAGCATCGTCGTCTCGCGTTGCAGTCGTCGAACGTAAGGCGTGAATGCGGTCCACGGCTGCGAAAGGTTCGCAAACGTCGTCATATACGGACGCGCTTTCGCCATTACGAACAGGTTGAGCGGTGCAAGCCACCAGGGAAAGAACTTCATGCCCTGACAGGCGACTCGCGCGCCGGGCGCGGCGGCATCGAAGATCTGCTTCATCGCCGCCGGCGACTGCAGCACGTCGTGCACGAAATTGAAGAGCAGTGCGGTGACCTCGGCGGGGATGGCGACGTCTTCGATCGGTCCTTCGATCAGCGTGACGTTGGTCCACGCCTGCGCCGCGACGCGACCGCGCGCGACGTCCATCATCTCGGGGCTCTGCTCGATCCCCATCAGCCGGCCGCGGGACCCGATGCGCTCGAGGATGGCTTGAAACGACAGGCCGGTACCGCAACCGACGTCGAGCACGACGTCGCCGGGCTGAAGCGCAAGCTTGTCGATCGTTCGCCGGCGCAGAGGCTCCGTGCGCTGCGCCGACGCATCGTAGCCGGCCGCGTGCCTGCGATAGCGCTCGATCGCGAGCGCGTTACGCGGAGCCGTCATAGGCGACGCGCGCCAGTCGCCTTCGGCGGAGCCGTCATCGGCGACGCGCGCCAGTCGCCTTCGGCGGCGCCGGCACTTTGCAGCTCTTACGACTTCTGCGCCGGCGCGCCCGGCGGCAGTTTCCCGAAACGCTTCAGATGAATCTGATCGAGCTCCGCGTCGGTCTTGTAGCCCGGCACCTTGAGCACATAGCGCTTGAAGTTCTGGATGCGAAACGGCACGTCCTTCGTCTCGTTGGCCCAGTACGCGTCGCCGACCTTGATGTTCTCGTCGGCGTCCATCATGAAGTTCGCCTTGCTCCGCTCGCTGCCGAACAGGTACAACCGGTCGCGATGAACGGCGAACACGTTGGCGCCGATCGCCGCTTTCAGCGCATAGGGCGCGCCGCTGGCGCAGAAGCCGGCATAGGCCGGCGCGTAGCGCTGCGGGTTCGCATCGAACATCTGCTTATTCGTCTCGCTCGTAAACCGATAAACGTCGCCGTCGTAGACCGATTTGATCGACGGCTGGCCGGGAACCGGCTTGCCTTGCGTGACATAGGCGACGGCGTCGTTGCCGCGCAGCATCACGCGATCGTCGCCACGGTCGGCGATCGTGTTGTGGACCGTGCCGCAGCCGGTGACAAGCATCGCGAATGCGATAACGATTGCAGGGCGCAGCAGAACGATCGGCATGAGCATCTCCGTGAGCGACTGCACCTGATTATCGCAGGTGCGCGGACGGCGCGCCGCGAGTACCATCGACGCGAGCGATTGGCTGCGAGGCGAACGATGCGCAATGCAAGGTTTCGGGTGGTCGGGCTCGCCTTCGTCACGCTCGTCGGTGTGATGCTGGCCGGTTGCGGCGTCAAGTACGCCACCGTGCGCACGCCGGCGGGCGAGGACCTGATGCTGCTCGGTCACGATCCGGTGGCGTACTTCACCGTCGGGAAGCCGGTACGCGGTTATCCGTCGATTCTCGCGAAGTACAAGGACGTCACGTACTACTTCGCGAGCGAAGCGAACCGCACGCAGTTCCTGGCCGATCCCGCGAAGTACGAACCGCAATACGGCGCGTTCTGCGCGGACGGCGCCGCGTATGGCGTGAAGCTCGGCTCCGACCCGACCGAATTCGTGATCCGCAACGGCCGGCTGTTCATCTTCGGCGACGTCGTGGGCAGGGAGTTCTTCCTGCTGCGCCCGGACTGGGACATCGAGAAGGGCGATCTGATGTGGCCCGAGACCGGCTCGCGCGGGCACATCACGCAATCGCTTTATCGACTGACATTTCGCGTGCCGTGGTATCGCACGGGCCGAGAGCTCTACGCCGAGTGGCACGCGAAGAACCCGGGCAAGACGTTGAACTACGATCCCGGCGGCGTCTTCAACAACCTGTTCGTCAAGTACCCGGGATGGCGCGCGCGCGAAGGTCATCAGCAGCCCGCGCTCGGCATCCCCGGCATCGACCCGTGCCCGCCAGCGTGTTCGGGGCAGGTGTCGGTCGGTTACACGCCGAAGTAGCCGATCGTCAAGCTCGCCCGGCGCGGGCCTTGAGCGCCGCCGCGGCCGTCGCGTAGCCGCCGCGAGCGCCGTCGACGAAATGCACGTGATCGCTCGCCGTGTACGACGGGACGAAACAGGTCATCAGCGCCGCGTCCTGCCGGTGCAAGCCGTATCGCACCGCGCCTGCCGCCCGCTCCAGCCGCGCCTCGATCGCATCCGCGAGTGACGGGGCGCAATCGAGAATCATGCGCAGCCCATCGTCGAACTTGCGGAAGTCCGAGTTCTCGACGACCTGCGCGAGGTAGCGAGCCGGATCGAATGCGCCGGCGCCGATCCTGAAGCGCAGCATCGCCCACGCGATCAGCGTGAATGCGCGCACGCCGATCTTTCGCTTCCACAACGACGCTTTGCTTCCGCGCGTCGCGCGCGCTTCGAGGTCGATGCCGTCGCTGCGGATCGCGAGGCCGGATCGCGGGACCGGCCGCGACTTGTCGGGACTCTTTTCCACCATCACGACGATATCCTCGATCGCGGAACGAAACGCCGCAGCGTCGCCGTTGGGCGCCGGCATCACGACCATCGAAAGAATCGTTCCGCGACGCGCCGGCAATTCGGCAAAGCGGCACGAGAGCCCGTCGAGCGATGGCCGCGATCCCGATGGCGCCGCATCGATGGCGAATTCGCCGCGCTTCATTGCCGCGTCCGCCCAACAGAGTCCGCCGCCCGAGAACATCGCATACGCGACGCTATCCGACTGCGCAAAACGCGCGACGCGGACGTCGCACCCGGCTGTGCGAACACGCGCGACGGGGACCATCGCGACGCGCATCGCGAGAGCCAGCTCTTCGGCGGCCCATGTCGCCGTTGCCGCAAGCGCTTGGCGCGCGCGCTCCACATCGCAGGGCGCCACGGCAAAGCTTGCGCCGTCGCCGCCGAAGACGTAGGGGAACTTGCGCCTGCCGAGTGCGTTGCCGACGCTCGCGATCACTGCGGCGCCGGCCATGTTCACCGTCTTGTAGCGGTCGTGCGCGATGGCCTTCGTCGACTCGACGACGTCGGCGAGACCCAGCGTCCAGTCGTCGGGCACCGGCTCGTAGAGCGCAGGGTTGGTGACGCTCGCGAAGTCACGGAACACCGGGACTCTTGTGTAGAAGTCGTCGTCGTGCGGGACTTCGGTCATCGCGAGTCAAGCCAATAGCTTCTTCAGTGCCGCCTTCCCGCTCTTGAGATTCTCGAATGCGCCGTCATCCACGAGTCGTCCATGGTCGAGCACGAGCACGCGATCGAACTGCTCGGCGAGCTCCGCATGCCCGAGCGCCCAGAACACCGTGCGGCCCTTCATCTCGTCGAGCACGCCGGTCAGGATCGATTGCTCGAGCGCCCGGTCCAGGCCCGACGTCGGCTCGTCCATGACCAGAACGTCGGGATTCTTCATCAACGCGCGCGCGACCGCAATGCGTTGCTTCTGCGAGTACGACAGCCGCGCGCCGCTCGCGCCAACCTCGAACTCGAGTCCCTTGTGGATCAGCGCATCCTCCATGCCGGACTCGAGCGCCGCCTCGCGAACGAGCTCGGTGACACGGGCTTGCGCGCGGGCCTGCTCGTACACCGGCCGACCGAAGAGGATGTTGTCCTGGATCGAGAGCTCGGGCGAAAACTTCGTCGCATCGTAGAACTCGACGACTCCGCGATCGGCGAACCGCCGTTGGAACTCGATCCGCGCGGCGACGATCTGCTGTTGCATCGCCTCGTCCGGGATGCCAAGACGATGCCGCGCCGTGACGACGCCGAGCGCCAGCGAAACGAACAGCGCGCGCTCGGTCGACGTGAGCCCCTTCGCGCCCCTGTCATTCATCTTGCGCAGCACCGCGCGAAACTCGATCAGCTCTTCCGGCGACACCAGGCTGTATTCGGCGAAGAGCGGGCTGTCCGGCGACTCGTTCGCAAACAGCTCGATCATCAGCCGCGCAACCTCGATGCCGGCCGTCTCGAGCTCGCCGAGCAGGCCGACCTCGTCGAGCATCCTGCGCACGTCGGCGTTCGTCATCAGGCTCGCCGGCGCGAACTTCCGATCGATCGGCGTGCCGAACACGATGTTCTCCCCGACGCTGATGTTGCTGTGATAGCGGTCGCGGTCGAACAGTTCGACCAGCGGCGCGTACTCCGCCTCCTTCACCCGCTCGCGCACGCGCTCGCGCGCTTCGAGCACCATCGCCGGCAGCGTCGGATCGACCTTCGGCGACACGCGGCTCACGAGCCCGAACGTGAGCAACTCCTTGTCCATCTCGACCATGCGAAGGATCCTGAGCGCGCGCCCCTTCAAGTTATCGATCTCTTCGCCGGAGAGGTCGACCCAGCTCGCCTCGATGTCATCGAGACTGTTGCCCGCGGCAACCGCATCCTGGGTGCCCAAGTCGTCGTGCCGCACCTCGTCGGCGTTGGTCGGCCGATGCTTGAGGCCGTAGAGCAGGTTATGCAGCAGCGTTCCGGAAAACACGTGCGCGTTGCGCGATGCGAATGCGATGCGCCGCCCGACGACGGCGACGTGCGCGGTCAGGAGTGAGGTGCTACCGATCGCGAGCTTGCCGGACGTCGGGAAGTGCAAGCGCGCGATGAGCCGCGCGAGCTCGCCTTTGCCGCTTTCACCGGCACCGACCAGCGCGACGTGCTGACCCTGCGGCACCTCGAGATCGAGCCGCTCGATCGGCACGCCGCCGGTTTCGTCGACGTAGGAAAGGCCGCTTGCGACGAGCGGCCCTTCGAGGCGCGGCACCTTATCGGGCACCGTGCCGAGGAGTTCGGAGCCGAGCATCGCCGGCGGCTGGAATTGAGAGATCACCTGCTCGTACTTGACGCGCACGTCCTCCTTCGTCTCGTACCACTTGAGAAGCTCCTTCCACGGGTCGATGATGTCCTTGTACGCGGCGAGCACGGCAACCAGCGCGCCGATCGACAAGTCGCCCTTGATGACGAAGTAGCCGCCGACCGCATAGAAGAAGAACGGCGTGATCTGCGCGAGGAAGTTGTTCAGGAACTTGACGAAGAACTTGCGCTTGTAGATGTCGAGCCGGATGCGGTAGATCGTGCCGAGCCTCTTGCTCGCGTCGGCCAGCTCGTAGCGCAGCGTGTTGTTCGCACGGATCTCCGCGGCGCCGCCGATCACGTCCCCGATGCGGTCGGAGAGCTCGCGCGTCGTCAGGATGCGGCGCTTGCTCAACTGGTTGATGCGCCGCTGCAGCCGCGGAATCAGCCACGCCTGCAACGGGTAGAGCGCGACCGCCGCGACGCCGAGCCAGAACTCCTGCATGAAGATGAACAGCATGTACGTGACCAGGACCCCGCCCTGGAACACCGGCAGCGCGATCGACTCGCCGATGAAGCCGCCGATCGGATCGGTCTCGGCGGTGATCATCGGAATGATCTCGCCGGCCGATGTCTTCTTGAAGTGCGGCAGCGGGAAGCGCAACACCGCTTCGTACAGCTGGTAGCGCAGGCGGCGCACCATGCGCTCGCCGACGACGCCGCGATAGACGTTCAACCAGTACTTGATCGCCCCATTCAACGTGATCAGCGCGAGCAGCGCGAACGACAGGAACATCAGGTAGCCGATCTGCGTCGGCTCCCAGCCGAAGAGGTCGGACGGGATGTCCTTCCCGCCGAGCGCGCGATTGACGATCTGCTTCGGGATCTCCAGGTTGACGTAGATCAGCGGAAAGCTGCCGATCGTGACGATCAGAAGCCACACCTGGTCGCGCTTGGTGTGCTGCCAGATGTAGC
>DATLNR010000069.1:0-4420 GCA_035536655.1 Casimicrobiaceae bacterium | reverse complement strand
ACATCACCCGCCGCCTGTGGCAAATGGTCCCGACGCTCCTTGGCGTCGTACTGCTGGTCTTTTTCCTGTTCAACTGGATCGGCGGCGATCCGGCGTACGTGCTCGCCGGCAAGATTTCGAACCAGGAGCAGATCGACAACATCCGCCGGCAGCTCGGCGTCGATCAGCCCTATTACGTACAGCTCGGCATCTTCCTGAAGCAGATTCTGACCGTCGACTTCGGCGCGTCGTGGAGCACGAACGAGCCGATCTCGAACATCCTCGCGACGCGGCTGGGACCCTCGGTGACGGTGCTCTTGCCGCTGATCATCCTTGAAACGATCGTCGCCATCGGCCTGGCACTTGCCGTCGCCTATGTGCGCGGCTCGCTCACCGACCGCGTCGTCATGATCGTTTGCACCGTCGCCCTGTCGGTCTCGATCCTGGTCTACATCATCGTCTTCCAATACGTCTTCGCCTACAAGTTCGGCTGGTTCCCGGTGCAGGGCTGGGGCAACAATTTCCTCGAGAACCTGTTCGTTTATGCGTCGCTGCCGATTCTGATCGCGCTCGTCGTCAGCATCGCGCCGAATCTGCGGCTCTATCGCACGTTCATCCTCGACGAGATCAACCAGGACTATGTCCGCACCGCGCGCGCGAAGGGGCTCTCCGAGAACCGCATCATGTGGGTGCACGTGCTGCGAAACGCGTCGATTCCGATCATCACGCATGTGATGGCCATGTTGCCCGGGCTGCTCATCGGTGCGTTCCTGATCGAGCGCTTCTTCTCGATTCCGGGTATCGGCCGCGAGGTGATCCTCGCCGTCGAGCGCTCCGACTTTCCGGTGATCAAGGCGATCACCGTTTACGTCGCCGTGGCGACGATGATCGTGAACCTGGCGGCCGACCTGATGTACAAGGCGGTCGATCCGCGCGTTCAGTTGAAGTAGAGGCGGCGATGGCGATCAACACGGCACTCATCGACGCCAATCGGCCGCCGCCGCGCGCGCGCGACGTCCCGGGGCATGTCTCCCCCGGCTTGTGGACACTCGCGTGGCGTCGGCTGCGCCGCGACAACGTCGGAATGGTTTCGCTCGCGATCGTCGCGGCGTTTATCGTGCTGATGATCCTGTCGGGCACCGGATTGATCGCGAAGGACTGGGCGCGCGAGGTCGGCGTCAACTACGCGCCGCCGACGTTCGCCGGCGCCGACGAAACGACGCAACGCGAGGCGCAGCTCACGACGACGAGCGGTCCGACGCTCGCGACCGATTTCGAGTCGACGGTCGTCGATCCGATTGGCGATGTCATCGCGCAACTCAAGGGCGGATCGGCTGCTGCGCCGGCTTCACCGCAATCGTCCGCAGCGTCATCGACCGTCGACCCGCTCGCCGACGTGATGGCTGATATCCAGAAGAACCGGAGCGCAGCCGCCCCGGTCGAGCCCGAGCAACGCGCAACCACGCTGCCATTCGGTGGCGACAAGTGGGGTCGCGACGTGCTGAAGAAAACGATCAAAGGCTCCGAGACGTCGATCTTCGTCGGCCTTGCGGCCGCTTTTGTCGCGACGTTCATCGGCACGCTGCTCGGTGCCCTGGCCGGTTATCACGGCCGCTGGGTCGACGACGTGCTGAACTGGTTCTACAGCGTCTTCAGCTCGATCCCGTATCTGCTGCTGATCCTCGCCGTCGCGGCGGTGCTGCAGCAGAAGGGCATGCTGACGATCATCCTGATCCTGGGTCTGACCGGATGGACCGGCGTGTTCCGCCTGATCCGCGCCGAGTACCTGAAGCACAAGGGTCGCGAATACGTTCAGGCCGCCGATGCGATCGGCGCGTCGAGCCACCGCAAGATGTTCGTCCACATCTTCCCGAACGTCTCGCACGTCGTGCTCGTGCAGCTTTCGATCCTCGTCGTCGCGTTCATCAAGAGCGAGGTGATCCTCTCGTTCCTCGGCTTCGGCGTGCCGGTCGACGTCGTGTCGTGGGGATCAATGCTCAATGAAGCGCAGAACGAGCTGATCCTCGGCAAGTGGTGGCAGCTCGTCGCGACGGTCATCGCGATGGCGTTCCTGGTCACGGCGTTCAGCTTGTTCACGGATGCGTTGCGCGACGCGCTGGACCCCAAGCTCAAAGGTCTTAAAGGGCACTGATGGCAGCCGTCGCTTCCCCGCGCAGCGTCATGCAGACGTCCAACGATCCTCTCGTCAGCGTCCGCAACCTGCGTGTCTCGTTCCGCCTGGGCGGCAGCGAAGTGTTCGATGCGGTGCGCGGCATCTCGTTCGACATTCCGCGCGATTCCACGGTCGCGCTGGTCGGTGAATCAGGCTCAGGGAAGAGCGTGAGCTCGCTCGCGATCCTGGGGCTTCTGCCGCCGGAGAACTCGATCGTTCATCCGGGTAGCGAAATCCTGTTTGACGGGCGCAATCTCGTCGGCTTGTCGATGCGCGAAATGCGCGACCTGCGCGGCGACGACATCTCGATGATCTTCCAGGAGCCGATGACGTCGCTGAACCCGGTGTTCACCGTCGGCTATCAGCTCGAGGAAGTGCTGAAGCTGCACCGCGGCATGAGCGGGAGCGCGGCACGCAAACGAGCGATCGAGCTTCTCGATGAAGTCGGCATTCCCGATCCGACGTTCAAGGTCAAGGCGTATCCATCGCAGATGTCGGGTGGGCAGCAGCAGCGCGTCATGATCGCGATGGCGATCGCCTGCGAGCCGAAGCTTCTGATCGCCGATGAGCCGACGACGGCGCTCGACGTCACGATCCAGAAGCAGATCCTCGAGCTGATCGCGCAGCTGCAGAAGCGCCATCAAATGTCGGTGCTGTTCATCACGCACGACCTGGCCATCGTCGGCGAGATCGCCGACTACGTCGTCGTGATGCGTAACGGCGAGATTCGCGAGCAGGGACCGGCAAGGGCGATCTTCGAGCAGCCGCGCGATGCCTACACGAAGGCGCTATTGCAATGCCGGCCGCGACTGACGCGCCGTCCGTTCCGCTTGCCGGTGATCGACGATTACCTCGCCGGCCCCGGCGGCCCGAAGCACATGGAGGAGCGCACGCGCGGCATCGAACCCGGTGACCCGGTCATCCTCGATGTGCGCAACCTGTCGAAGAGCTTCTTCTCGCGCGAGGGGATCTTCGGCAAGCGCGAATTCAAGGCGGTCAAGAACGTTTCGTTCAAGCTCCACAAGGGCAAGACGCTCGGGCTGGTCGGTGAATCCGGCTCCGGCAAGACCACCGTCGGACTGACCGTCATGCGGCTGCACGAGGCGACGGGCGGCGAAGTGTTCTTCGAAGGCAACGACATCCTGAAGATGTCGCCCCGCGAGTTCATGCCGTACAAGCGCCGCATCCAGATCATCTTCCAGAATCCGTACGCGTCGCTCAATCCACGCTTCACCGTCGGTCAGATCGTCACCGAGCCGATGGCGATCCACGGCATCGGCGCTTCGACGCAGGAACGCACGGAGCTCGCCTTCGAGATGCTTGCGAAAGTCGGCCTGCCCGAGGTCTCGTTCTACAAGTACCCGCACGAGTTCTCCGGCGGACAGCGGCAGCGCATCGCGATCGCGCGCTGCCTGACGTTGAAGCCCGACATCCTGATCTGCGACGAGTCGGTGTCCGCGCTCGACGTATCCGTGCAGGCGCAGGTGCTGAACCTGCTGCAAGACCTGCAGGACGAGTTCGACCTCTCCTACATCTTCATCTCGCACGACCTCGCCGTCGTCAAGTACATCAGCGACGAGGTGATGGTGATGAACGACGGAGAGCTGGTCGAGATGGCCGATTCCGACGAGATCTACCGCGCGCCGAAGCAACCGTACACGCAGAAGCTGTTGTCGGCGATTCCCAAGGGCTGGGAGGGCGGGGCGGCGGCTTGGGCGGGGACCGATTGACCGACGGATCCGCTCGCCTTAATCATCGCGTCACAGCGTGAACGCCATCTCCGAAATCAGCGCGCCCGGCATCCGCACGCTCGTCAAGTGCCGCGACCCGTAGCTTTCCGACGAAAGCAGTAGCTCGGGCGACGTCGACAAATCGACGAGATGCGTACCGAGCAAGCGGTACAGTGAATCGTCGAAGCGCATGACGTTGATCGGCGCAACGATCTTTCCGCCCTCGACCCAGAACGTCGCGAAGCGCGTCATGCCGGTGACGCGGCACGCAGGGCGATCGGAGTAGTTCGTGTACCAGAGGTTGCCGATCAAAAGCCCTGTGTCGAGCGCATTCAACGCATTCGCTTCGTCGAGCGTCCCGCCGTCCATTGACAGGGCTTCGGGCGACTCGTAGGCGTTGGCGCCGTTCGCTTCGAGGTTGAACTCACGCGCCGTGCGCGGGCTGACCAGCGAGCCAATGAGCGCCCCATGCTCGATCAACGGAACGTGCGCCGGGCGCGTGAACCCTTCGGCCTGGAACGCGGGCGCCACGCCGCCG
>DATLNR010000068.1:0-13753 GCA_035536655.1 Casimicrobiaceae bacterium | reverse complement strand
CGCGCGCGCCGAGGCGACGCGTGCACAATCAGGACGGCCGACGATCCTCTTCGTCGACGAAGTGCACCGATTCAACAAGGCGCAGCAGGATGCGTTCCTGCCGTTCGTCGAGCAGGGCCTCATCACGTTCATCGGTGCCACGACCGAGAATCCGTCGTTCGAGGTGAACAGTGCGCTCTTGTCGCGGGCGACGGTTTACGTCCTCGAGCCCCTGTCCGAGGACGACCTTCGCTCGTTGTTCGCTCGCGCCGTCGACGCGGCGATGCCCACGGTGCGCATCGATGATGCGGCGCGCGATGCGGTCGTCGGTTACGCCGATGGCGATGGCCGGCGGCTGATCAATCTCGTGGAGCAGCTCTCCGTTGCGGCAACCGAGGCATCCAAGACGAGCATCGACACCGCGTTCGTCGAGCAAACGATTGCGCGCAGTCTCCGGCGCTTCGACAAAGGCGGCGAGGCGTTCTATGACCAGATCTCGGCGCTGCACAAGGCGGTGCGCGGCTCCGATCCCGATGCGTCGTTGTACTGGCTTTGCCGGATGCTCGACGGCGGCGCGGATCCACTCTATCTCGGGCGGCGCATGATTCGCATGTCGGTCGAGGACATCGGACTTGCCGATCCGCGCGCGTTGCGCGTAGCGCTCGATGCCATCGCGACGTATGAGCGGCTTGGCACGCCGGAAGGCGAGCTCGCGCTTGCCGAGTGCGTCCTCTATCTCGCAGTCACTCCGAAGAGCAATGCCGTCTACACGGCGTACGGCGCTGCGCGAGCGTTGATTGCGAGCGATGGATCACGGCCGGTTCCGTTGCGGTTGCGCAACGCCCCGACCAAGCTGATGAAGGACCTGGGCTACGGCAGCGGCTATCGCTATGCGCACGACGAGCCGGATGCGTACGCGGCGGGCGAGCGTTACCTGCCGGACGACATGGACGACGTGACGTTCTACGAGCCGACGTCACAAGGTCTGGAAGCACGCATTCGCGAAAAGCTTGCGCGCTTGAAGAAACGCGACGCGGACGCCAGCGACCCCGACGGCGTGCCGTTCTAGAGCGCCGATCGCTCTGCTAGCATCGCGCGATGCTCGACATCAACCGCCTGCGCAACGATCTTGCCCAGGTCGCCGCGGGGCTCGCGAAGCGGGGCGTCACGCTCGACAGCGCGCGCTTCGAGGCGCTCGAGCGCGAGCGCAAGGACATCCAGACACGCACGCAGGAGCTGCAGGCGAAGCGCAACGCGTTGTCGAAAGCGGTTGGGATCGCGAAGTCGAAGGGGGAGGACGCATCGGCGATTCTTGCCGATGTGACCGGCGTCGGTGACGAGGTCAAGCGGCTCGAGGTTGCGCTCGACGGCGTGCAGCTGAAGTTGCGTGACTTTCTCCTCGACCTGCCGAACCTCGCCGATGGATCGGTCCCGGTCGGCCGTTCCGACGCCGACAACGTCGAGCTGCGTCGTGTCGGAACGCCGCGCAAGTTCGACTTTCCGGTCCGCGATCATGTCGACCTGGGCGAAGGGCTCGGCATGCTCGACTTCGGGACGGCGGCGAAGCTTGCCGGCAGCCGGTTCACCTACATGCGCGGCGGACTCGCACAGCTACATCGGGCGCTCGCCCAGTTCATGCTCGACACGCACACGCGCGAGCACGGCTACACCGAGTGCTACACGCCTTACCTCGTCAATGCGGCGACGCTGATCGGCACGACGCAGCTGCCGAAGTTCGAGCAGGACATGTTCGCCGCGACGAAGGGCGGCGCGGAAGGCGAAGACAAGCTCTACCTCATCTCGACGTCGGAGATCACGCTGACCAACAGCGTGCGCGACGAGATTGTCGATGCGAAGTCGCTACCGATCAAGCTGACGGCGCACACGCCGTGCTTTCGCTCGGAGGCAGGAAGCTACGGCAAGGACACGCGCGGCATGATCCGCCAGCACCAGTTCGACAAGGTCGAGCTCGTGCACATCGTCCATCCCGATCGCAGCTACGAAGCGCTCGAGGAGCTGACCTCGCACGCCGAGGCGATCCTCAAGAAGCTCGAGCTGCCTTATCGCGTCGTTGCGCTGTGCACGGCGGATATCGGCTTTGCAAGCGCGAAGACCTACGATCTCGAAGTGTGGCTGCCCGGCCAGAATACGTATCGCGAGATCAGCTCGTGCAGCAATTGCGAGGCGTTCCAGGCGCGCCGGATGCAGACCCGCTTTCGCAACGAGCAGGGCCGCAACGAGCTCGTTCACACGCTGAACGGCTCTGGGCTTGCCATCGGCCGAACGTTGGTCGCGGTGATGGAGAATTACCAGAACGCCGACGGCTCGATCGACGTGCCGGTCGCGCTGCGACCGTATCTGCAAGGCCTCGAACGGATCGTCGCGCCGAGCTAGCGTGGGGCGCGGCGTATGATGGAAAGTCCTCGCCGCAGCATTGGAAAAACGTCATGAACGATACCGTCGTTTCCCAAGACTTCGTCATCGATCTCGGCGCACCGCCGTCGCTTTCGATCGCGGGCACGTCAGCTCGCTTTCCGGTTCGCCGCATCTATTGCGTCGGACGCAACTATGCCGAGCACGCGCGCGAGATGGGTCACGATCCGGATCGCGAGCCGCCGTTCTTCTTCATGAAGCCGGCGACGTCGATCGTCGCCGACGGCACGACGCTTTCCTATCCGGCCGCGACGCGCGACGTTCATCACGAGATCGAGCTCGTCGTTGCGTTGGGGCGCACGGCGATCAATGTCGATGCCGAGCGCGCGCTCGATCACGTGTGGGGCTACACGGTCGGGCTCGACATGACGCGGCGCGATCTGCAGGGAGAAGCGAAGAAGCTCGGTCGCCCATGGGAAATGGGCAAGTCGTTCGATGCGTCGGCGCCTTGCGGCACGCTGCGGTCGACGAAGGATATCGGGCATCCGGCGCGTGGTGCCATCTGGCTCGAGGTCAACGGCGTCAGGAAGCAGGAGGGCGATCTGTCGCAACAGATATGGAACGTGCAGGAGCAGATCGCCCATCTCTCGCGACTGGTGACACTTCTTCCGGGCGATCTGATCTACACCGGAACGCCGGCGGGTGTGGGACCGGTCCAGAAGGGCGATCGGCTGAAGGGGCATATCGATGGTGTCGGCGAGTTGAACGTGCAATACGCGACGTAGAACCGGCGGCGCCGTCGCGCCGCTTCGAACCGCAACGCGAAAGGAGGCATGTCATGTGGTCGTGGACTCGCGCGATCGGAGTGGCGCTGGCCGTGCTGGGCATTACGGCGGCGAATGCGCAGGAGCGCTATCCGTCCAAACCGATTCGGCTCGTCGTGCCGTTCCCGGCCGGAGGATCGACCGACATCATCGGACGGTTGGTGGCGCAAAAGCTCTCGGAGCGCCTGGGCCAGCCGGTCGTCGTCGACAACCGCGGCGGTGCAGGCGGCACGATCGGCACCGACAACGCGGCGAAGAGTCCGGCCGATGGTTACACGCTGCTGCTTAGCACGACGAGCACGCTCGCGGTTGCACCTGCCGCGTACGCGAAGCTTGCCTACGATCCGGTCAAGGACTTCGTGCCGGTGTCGCTCGTCGCGATCACGCCGTATCTGCTCGTCGTCAATACCGGCGTCAAGGCGAACACGCTCGCCGAATTCGTGACACTCGCGAAGTCACAGCCGGGAAAGCTCAACTACGCATCCGCCGGCAATGGCACGACGACGCATCTCGCGATGGAGATGCTGAAGGACGTCGCGAAGTTCGACGCCGTGCATATTCCGTTCAAGGGCAACGCGCCGGCGGAATTGGCCACGCTCGCCGGCGACGTGCAGGCGCTGTTCGGCTCGATGCCGGCGATCCTGCAGCAGACGAAAGCCGGCAAGCTGCGTCCGCTCGCCGTCGGCAGCACGGCGCGCTCGCCGGCGCTTCCCGACGTGCCCACGGTTGCCGAAAGCGGCTTCCCCGGGTTCGAAGCGACGCTATGGCTCGGCGTGAGTGCGCCGACCGGCACGCCGAAGCCGATCCTCGATCGCCTGGAAGCGGAGTTGAAAGCGATCGTCGCGATGCCGGATTTCAGAGAGGGAATGGCGCGCAACGGCGCCGATCCCGTGTCGACATCGTCGAGCGAATTCGCGAAGCTGATCGGCGACGATATCGCGCGCTATGGGAAAGTGGTGAAGGCGGCGAACATCAAGTTGGATTAAAGGTAACCCAATCTCGACACCGACGACCGATGGTCGCGGTGTCGAATTTCCGGTTCTATCGCATGTTTCCCGTGTGTCCGAGAGAGTAGCGCCCCGGCTGGGGCCACACGGTCAACCCGTGCGGCTCGCGGCCGACCGGAATGCTGGTCACCTCGCCGGTCGTCGTGTCGATCGCATAAACCAGATCGTCGTAGCGCGCCGATAGCCACAACCAGCGGCCGTCGGCGCTGACGTTGCCCATGTCGGGACTGCCGCCGCCTTTGAGCGGCCACGTCGCTTCGATCTTGCCGGTTGCGAAATCGACGACGCTGACCGTACCGGGCCCCTTCGGCTTGCCGCGAATGATGTTCGAGCCGCGGTTCGCAACATAAAGTTTTTTTCCGTCGCGCGACGGATAGAGTCCGTGCGTCCCGACGCCGGTCGGCAGGAATCCCACTTCCTTGAAAGCGTCGCCGTCGATGATGAACAGCCCATCGGCTTTCATGTCGGCGACGTAGAACAGCTTGCCGTCGGGCGAGATGCGGATGTCCTGCGGCATGCGGCCCTTCTTGAGCTTCAGATAACCGACGATCTTGCGGTTGGCGAGGTCGATCTTGACCAACGTCCCGGCGAATTCGCAGGTGAAGATCGCGTAGCTCCCGTCGATCGCGAAGTCGGCGTGGTTGACGCCTGCGCATTGCGGCACCTCGATTGAGTACTGCAGCGCGAACGTCTGCGGATCGCGGAAGTCGAGCCGCTTGTAGGCTTCGGCGACGACGATCGCCGACTTGCCGTCGGGCGAGAAATACATGTTGTACGGATCGTCGACCGGGATCGCCTTGCCCGGCTTGCCGGTCTTCGGATCGATCGGGATCACGCTGCCGTCCTTGCGGCCTTCGGCGGTGTTCGCGACCCACAGCGTCTTCATGTCCCACGATGGCACGATGTGATGCGGATTGATGCCGACCTTGAACTTGTCGACGACCTTCATCGTCGCCGGGTCGATCACGTAGACGTCGTTCGACTTGACGTGCGGCACGTACACGCGGGGCAGGTCGTTCGCGACCGACGGCGAAAGCTTGCCGGCCGCTTGCTCGCTGTAGAGGTTGGTCGGATCCACCACGGGTGGCATGCCGGCAACCGTGGTCACGGCGGGCTTTGGCGTCGCCAACGGCGAAACGGCTGCTGGCTGCGCGTATGAAAGCGGTGCACTCAAAGACAACAGCGTGATCGCGGCTATCGAAACGGATCGAAGAGACGTCAGATGGATCGGCATGGCATGCGGTGCAAGCGAGTGGCGCGCATCATAGAAGAACGCGCGCATCGCGCCAAGTGATCTGCGTACCAACGGCAAACGCCGACGGCTAGGAGGCGCGGTTGGTGGCGCCGTCGACGCGAGGCGAATGCGCCGGCTCGTAGCGCAGAAGGATGTCGTAGTAGCCGCGCACGCGATCGACGAACGCGACCGGCATGCCGCCGCGTGCGTAGCCGAGTTTCGCCTTTTCGTAGTGCTCGGGGATGGCGAGCAGCGGCAGCGCAAGCTTCACGTCCTGCCACGAGTCCGGATCGCGCTTTTGCCGCTGCGCGATGATCCGCGCGTCTTCCAGATGGCCAAGCCCGATGTTGAAGGCGGCGAGCGCGAGCCACGTGCGGTCGGGCTCGGCGATGCGCTCCGGCAGCCGCTCCCTCAAGTCCTTCAGATAACGGGCGGCCGCGATCGTGCTCATGCGCGGATCGAGTCGATCGGCGACGCCCAGATGCCGCGCCGTCTCCTCGGTGAGCTGCATGAAGCCGCGCACGCCGGTCTCACTCGTCGCCTGCGGTTCCCAGCGCGACTCCTGATACGCCATCGCTGCGAGCAGACGCCATTCGATGCCCGACGCTTCCTGCGCTTCGACGAAGACCTTGCGGAAATCGGGGAGCACCGTGCGCATGCGCTCCTGGAGCGCGCCGGCCTCGTTGCGGTGAACTTCGCGCGCGTGCGCGAAGTAGCGATGCGCAAGCCGATCGATCAGGCCGTTGCGGCGCGACTTGTCGACGAACGCGTCGAGTCGCTCGCGAAGCGTCGCGTCGTCCTGTCCGACAAGCCAGGCGACCTCGAGCGTCGATCCGGCCGGGAACGCGACGTCGAAGTTCAGGTGAACGTTACGCGCAAGGGAAGCTTGCAGCGAGCTGACCAGTGCATACGGCACGCGGCCGTCGTTGACTTGCGCGATCAGCGCATCGGTCGAAGGTAGATCGATCGCCGTGAAGCGAACGCTCGGATGCTCGCGCGCAAGCGCGATCACTTCGTCGTCGAGCCCGCTCGCCGCGAGATAACGGACCTGCGCGCCGTTCAAGTCGCTCCAGCGCTTTGGACGAGCGCCGGCCGGCGCGATGACGACCGGATTCGCCGGATGGAATCCCGTCGTCCACGTGAGCGCGTGCGGCGAGCCATGACGATCGCGCGGCGGAGCCGCATCGCGCGGCCGGTAGAGTCCACCGATGCCGACATGCGCTTCACCGTCGGCGATCTTCGCGGCGAGCGTGTCGGCGTTGGGCACGCGCACCGTGATGAGCGGCAATTTGTGTTCCGCGGCGAACGCGACGATCAAGTCGTGCTCGAACCCATGCGGCACGCCGTCGGGTCCGGGAAGCCAGCTGCCCGGTCCGGCGCGTAATGCGACGACGAGCTTGTTCGCGGGTGCGAGCGTCGGCTTCGGCGCATCGCAGGCGCCGACCGTGATGACGAGCGCGATCGCGAATGCGCACGTGCGGAACGGCCAAATCGATCGACGGAAAAGCCGTGATCTCAGTTTGTGTCACCCACGTCGAAACGTGGCGAAATTATAGTGAAGCGCGGCCGCTTCGGCGCTTCCGGCGGTCGGGCGGACTTCACGTCGCTATAATGTCGTTCGCGCGACGATTCGCGCCCCGTTCATCGGCGGGTCGCCCCGCATTGCATGGTCGTGAACCTGGTCAGGTCCGGAAGGAAGCAGCCAAAGCGGCTCTCTGCAAGTGCCGGGGGAACGGCTCGCCACCTCTTCTTTGCAGTCAGATCGACGCAATACGTCGTTCCGGGCCGGCCGCTGACTGTCGTGCATGACGTATAAGGCCCTCGCCCGCAAGTGGCGTCCGAGGATCTTCGCCGAGCTCGTCGGTCAGGAGCACGTCGTCACTGCGCTGATCAACGGCCTCACGCGCGGACGATTGCATCATGCGTATCTGTTGACCGGCACGCGCGGCGTCGGCAAGACGACGATCGCCCGGATCATCGCGAAGAGCCTGAACTGCGCGAACGGCGTGACGGCGTCGCCATGCGGCGTCTGCTCGGCGTGCGTCGACATCGACACGGGACGCTTCGTCGACTTGATCGAGATCGACGCGGCGTCGAACACCGGCGTCGACAGCATGCGCGAGATCCTCGACAACGCGCGGTACGCGCCGACAGTCGGGCGTACGAAGGTCTATCTGATCGACGAAGTGCACATGCTGTCGAAGGGCGCCTTCAATTCGATGCTGAAGACGCTCGAGGAGCCGCCCGAGCACGTCAAGTTCGTGCTCGCGACGACCGATCCGCAAAAGATCCCGGTGACGGTCCTGTCGCGATGCCTGCAATTCAATTTGAAGCCGCTGCCGGCGAAGCAGATCGCGCAGCTCGTCGAAACGATCCTCGATGCCGAAGGGATCGAGCGCGATTGCGGCGGCGTTGCGGCGATCGCGCGCGCGGCGCGAGGATCGGCGCGTGACGCATTGTCGCTTCTGGACCAGGCGATCGCGTACGGCGCAGGCGCGGTGCGCGAGGACGCAGTGCGCACGATGCTGGGAGCGGTCGATCGCGAATACATCTACCGCATTGCCGATGCGCTGAATGCGCAGGACGGCCCCGCGCTGCTCGCCGAGAGCGACGCGCTCGCTTCACGCGGACTGGCGGCAGCTTCGGCGCTCGAGGAGCTGGCGGCGCTGTTTCATCGCATTGCCGTTGCGCAAGTGGTCCGCGAATCGGCTGCAAACTTCGAAGATGCTGCGCGAATCGGCGACTACGCGACGCGCTTCACGCCCGAGAGCGTACAGCTTGCGTATCAGATCTGTGCACAGGGGCGCGAAGACCTTGCCATCGCGCCGGACGAGGCCGTGGGGTTTTCGATGACGTTGTTGCGGCTGCTGGCCTTCGAGCCGGCGCAGCGAGCGCAGGATTCACGGCCGACGTCGACGGCGAAGGCATCTTCCCGGCCGACGACGATCAAGGCGATCGCCACCGACTCGAGCACGTCGGTGCCGGCGACCGTTGCACCTGTGCGCGAAAGCGCCGGACCGGCTCGATCGACACCGACACCGACGTCGGACAATGCGACGAGCGCGCTGCCGAACGACCCGGCCCAGTGGCCGTCGTTCGTCGCCGGGCTGAAGCTGACCGGGCTCGTCGCGCAACTGGCCGCCAACAGTGAACTGCGCTCGATCGACGGCCACATCGTCAACTTGAGCCTTCCTGCGTCGCACAAGCATCTTGCCGATCGAGCCTATTCGGATAAGCTCAAGCTCGCGCTGGAAGCCGCAGCAGGCCGCCGCTTGATGCTCGCCTTCGAGGTCGGTGAAGCGACGCCTGCCTCACTCGCGTCGCGCGAGCGCCGCGAGCGGGACGCGACACGCGAGCGCAACGAGGCCGCGTTTCGCGATGAACCCTTCGTGCGCGAGCTCGTCGAACGCTTCGAAGGAACGGTGCGCAGCGACTCGATCAAGCCGATCGGCTGATTAGCGGAACCTGAACCACGCCATGATGAAGAACCAGCTCGCGGGCCTGATGAAGCAGGCGCAGCAGATGCAGGAGAACATGCAGCGAGCCCAAGCGGAGCTCGCGCAGATCGAGGTCGAGGGGCAGTCGGGCGCGGGGCTCGTGAAGGTCGTGATGACCTGCCGCCACGACTGCAAGCGCGTGACGATCGACGATTCGCTGGTCGGCGAGGACAAGGACATGCTCGAGGACCTGATCGCCGCCGCGTTCAACGACGCCGTCCGCCGCGTCGAGGCGACAACGCAGGAGAAGCTCGCCGGTCTCACTGGCGGCATGGGCCTCCCGCCCGGCTTCAAGCTGCCGTTCTGATATCGGGAACGCGCGCGTGTCCGAACGCCGTTCGCCGGCGACGCGCGAGCGCCTGACCAGTCTCGACGACCTCGCGCGCGCGCTTCGCTGCCTGCCCGGTGTCGGCCCGAAGGCCGCGCAACGGATGGCGCTTCACCTGCTGCAACACGATCGCCTCGGTGCGCGCGAGCTGGCGCGGGCGCTCGACCAGGCGACGCAGCAGGTCCGCCATTGCGAACGCTGCAACACGTTCACCGAAGATGCGATCTGTGCCTTGTGCCGTTCGGGCAAGCGCGACGCCGGGCTGTTGTGCGTCGTCGAGACGCCCGCGGACCTGTTGATGGTCGAGCAGACGCAGGCCTACGACGGGCTGTACTTCGTGCTGATGGGACGGCTCTCCCCGCTCGATGGCATCGGTCCGCGCGAGATCGCGTTCGAGCGGTTGCTCGGGCGCGTCGACGACGGCTCGGTCAAGGAGGTGATCCTCGCGACGAATTTCACCAACGAGGGGGAGGCGACGGCGGCGACGCTGGCCGAGTTGCTCGCGCCCCGCGGACTTGCCGTGACGCGGCTCGCGCGCGGCGTTCCGGTCGGCGCCGAGCTCGAGTATGTCGATGCGGGGACGCTCGCGCAGGCGCTGCGCGAGCGGCGGATTCTCGGCTGACCGGCGCCTTGCCCTTTCTGTATTCGGTAGGCTGTATATAATCGGGCGCGCTTACGGTGCGAACATGGCACCGTCACCTTAAACGGGTAGAGAAACCCGCTGCTTGGCGCTTTGCACGAGAGCGCCTTCCTTTCGGAGGATTCATGACACGCACTACGAAGCCGGCCGTAGCCGGAACGCGCCGCAAATTCCTGAAGGCCAGCTCGGGTGTCGCCGCCGGCGCCGCGCTTGGCTTCCCGATGATCGCGACGTCCCAGACGTCGCCGGTTTCGATGCGCTGGCAGTCGACGTGGCCGGCGAAGGACATCTTCCACGAGTACGCGAACGATTTCGCCAAGAAGGTCAACGACATGACCGGCGGCGAGCTCAAGATCGAAGTGCTGCCCGCCGGTGCAGTCGTGCCGGCGTTCGGACTGCTCGACGCGGTCTCGAAGGGCACGCTCGACGGCGGCCACGGCGTGTTGGTCTATCACTACGGCAAGCAGACGGCGCTCGCGCTGTGGGGCTCGGGTCCGGCATTCGGCATGGACGCCAACATGCTGCTTTCGTGGCACAAGTACGGCGGCGGCCGGGACCTTCTGACAAAGCTTTATGCGTCGATCGGCGCCAACGTTGTTTCGTTTCCGTACGGCCCGATGCCGACGCAGCCGCTCGGCTGGTTCAAGAAGCCGATCACGAAGAACGAGGATTTCAAGGGCCTCAAGTTCCGCACCGTCGGCATCTCGATCGACGTGTTCACCGGACTGGGTGCGGCGGTCAATGCGCTGCCTGGCGGCGAGATCGTGCCGGCGATGGATCGCGGACTGCTCGATGCGGCGGAATTCAACAACGCGTCCTCCGACCGGATCCTGGGCTTCCCCGACGTCTCCAAGGTCTGCATGCTGCAGAGCTACCATCAGAACGCCGAGCAGTTCGAGATCACGTTCAACAAGACCAAGTACGACGCGCTCCCGGCGCGGATGAAGGCGGTCATCGAAAGTGCCGTCGAGGCCGCCTCCGCCGATATGTCGTGGAAGGCGATCGACCGCTACTCGAGGGACTATCTCGAGATGCAGCAGAAGCAGAACGTGCGTTTCTACAAGACCCCTGATCCGGTGCTGCAGACGCAGCTCACAGCGTACGACGCGGCGGCGGCGAAGAAGTCGGCGGAGAATCCGATGTTCAAGGAGATCGAGGCGTCGCAGCGTGCGTTTGCTGAGCGCGCCGTTCGCTGGGATCTCGACACGAACGTCAACCGGCGCATGGCGTACAACCATTACTTCGGCAAGCCGGCCGCGCCGGCGAAGAAGGCTTAGGCGCTCGATCGAGGATCGCGGCCGTCCGGGAGGACCGGGGCGGCCGTTTCCTCGTGCACAGTCGTCACGCGCGTTGACGTAAGGGGCACCGTCCTTCGATGCAACGCTTTCTGCTCTTCGTCGACAAGCTCTCGACGTTCGTGGGCCGCGCGTTCTCGTGGCTGATCGTCGTGCTGTCGCTGCAGATCAGCTGGGAAGTGTTCTCCCGCTACGCGCTCGGCGAGCCGCACGCGTGGGCGTTCGACGTGATGATCATGCTCTACGGCACGCTGTTCATGATGGCGGGCGCCTACACGCTCGCGCAGAACGGCCATGTGCGCGGTGACGTGCTGTACGGGTTCTTCCAGCCGCGAACGCAGGCGACGATCGATCTGATCCTGTACATCGTCTTCTTCATTCCCGGTGTCTTCGCGCTGACCTACGCCGGCTATGCGTATGCGGCGGAGTCGTGGGCGATCAACGAGCACAGCAACGTCACCGCCGACGGCCCGCCGATCTATCCGTTCAAGACCGTGATCCCGATCGCGGGCGCGTTCCTGCTGCTGCAAGGGATCGTCGAGGTCATCCGCTGCGTGATTTGCCTGCGGCAGGGCCGGTGGCCGTCGCGCGAAGCCGACGTCGCGGAAGTCGACGTCGACAAGCTGAAGGAGATGGTGCACGCCGACGAGGCCGCCCTCGCGGCGACGCCGCCGCTCGCGAAGGACGCCGCGCGGTGAAGGTCCGCAAGGAGCTGTGGTTCGGCTTTTCGCTGATGGCGCTGATGGTTGGCGCGATCGTGATCTTCACGCCGTGGACGAATCTCACGAACGGGCACCTCGGGCTCATCATGCTCGCGCTCGTCGTCGTCGCGATCATGCTGGGCTTCCCGACGGCGTTCACGCTGATGGGCATGGGCGTTTTCTTCGCCTGGCTCGCGTACAACGACGTCAATCCCAACCTTGCCGTGCGGCAGGTGCTCGATCTGATGGTGCAGCGCGCGTATGCCGTCATGGCGAACGACGTGCTGATCGCCATTCCGCTGTTCGTGTTCATGGGCTACCTGGTCGAGCGGGCAGCGCTGATCGAGCGCTTGTTCAAGAGTCTTCACCTGTCGCTCGCGCGTGTTCCCGGCTCGCTCGCCGTCGCGACGATCGTCACCTGCGCGATCTTCGCGACCGCCACCGGCATCGTTGGGGCTGTCGTCACTTTAATGGGATTGCTCGCGTTTCCGGCGATGCTGCGCGCCGGCTACAGCACGTCCTTGTCGGCTGGCGCGGTCACTGCGGGCGGCTGCCTCGGCATCCTGATTCCGCCTTCGGTGCTGTTGATCGTCTATGGCGCAACGGCAGGCGTGTCGGTCGTACAGCTTTACGCCGGCGCGTTCTTCCCAGGAATCATGCTTGCCGGACTGTACGTCGCGTACGTCATCATCATCACCAAGATCAAGCCTTCGCTTGCGCCGCCGTTGTCGCCCGAAGAATCGCGGGTGGCGACGCCTGCGGTGCTGGCGCCGCTCGCAAGTCGCCGGCGCAATGCGCTGTCAGGCCTCGTTGGCGCCGTCGGCGGCTCGACCCACGGCGTCCCCGCGCGCGTGGTCTATCGTCAGCTCGTGATCACGGCGCTGCCGATGCTCGCGATCGCTGCGCTCGTGTGGGCGACGTGGCACGGCGCCACGCGGCCTGCGGAAGTTGTCGATACGAGCGGATTGCAGGCGTTCGGCGTCGGCTCCGACACGACGATCACGCCTGGAGGGCTGGCGGAGCCGCCGGCTGAGCCCTCCTCTTCGACCGGCTTGTCTGAACCGCCGGCCGAGCCTGCGGCCGGCACGGCGTTGGCCGAGCCACCGGGAAGCGCAGCGAGTACCGCGTCGGCCCCCACGGAGGCTGCGAAGTCACCCGGGAGCGCGACGGCCGCAGCCCCACCCGAGCGGCTTGCCGTGCCGACATGGTTCTGGGTCGTCCTTGCGCTCGCGATATTAATCGCCGTCGTGCTCTATGCGCTATGGACGTGGGAGCGCCTCGAGATCTTCAAGATGCTTCTCGCGTCGTTCTTTCCGCTCGCGATCCTGATTCTCGCGGTGCTGGGGTCCATCGTGTTCGGACTCGCGACGCCGACCGAGGCGGCGGCGGTCGGCGCGTTCGGCGGCTTCATTCTTGCAGCGATCTACCGCTTCCTGAACCACGTTCGCCTGCACCGCGCCTCGGCGGTCGGCCAAACGGTGCGCGACCTCGGCAGCATCCTCAAAGACTCGTCGTTCCTGACGGCGAAGACCAGCGCGATGGTGTGCTGGCTCTTCGTCGGCTCATCGATCTTCTCGGCCGCGTTCGCACTCTTGGGCGGCCAGGATGTCATCAACAACTGGGTCCTGTCGATGAACCTGACGCCGATCCAGTTCATGATCCTCGCGCAGTTCATCATCTTCATCCTCGGCTGGCCGCTCGAGTGGACGGAGATCATCGTCATCTTCATGCCGATCTTCATCCCGCTCCTGCCCCACTTCGGCATCGATCCGCTGTTTTTTGGATTGCTGGTGGCGCTCAACCTGCAGACCGCGTTCCTGTCCCCGCCGGTGGCGATGGCGGCGTTCTACCTGAAAGGCGTATCGCCCCCGCACG
>DATLNR010000067.1:0-7891 GCA_035536655.1 Casimicrobiaceae bacterium | reverse complement strand
GTCAACAGTCGCGGCGAAACCGTCGGCGCGAGCCTCGGCAACGACGTGAACCTGCGCGACTTCGAAGGCCGCAGCGCGCTCCTGCTCGGCAAGGCGAAGGACAACAACGCGTCGTGCGCGATCGGGCCGTTCGTGCGGCTGTTCGATGACGGCTTCGGCATCGACAACGTGCGGAGCGCCGAGATCGCGTTGCATGTCGAAGGCGACGATGGCTTCGAGCTTCGTGGTTCGAGCTCGATCGCGAAGATCAGCCGGGATCCGCTCGACCTCGTCGCGCAGGCGATCAATGCGAATCACCAATATCCCGACGGTTTCGCGTTGTTCCTCGGCACGATGTTCGCGCCGACGCAGGACCGGCACGGCCCCGGTCAGGGATTCACGCACGCCGTCGGCGATGTCGTCACGATCGCGACGCCGACGTTGGGTGCGCTGATCAACCGCGTGAACACGAGCGACAGCGTCGAACCCTGGACATTCGGGACGCGGTCGCTGATGGAGAACCTGGCGAAGCGGGGACTCCTCGGCACTGCGCCGGCCTAACTTCGGACTCGTCCTACGTCAGGAACAGCCGGGCGGCGCTCTCCGTGCGTACGCGACGCATGTTCTGCTAGCGGATGATGAGCGCGGCAACGACGACGGCCACCGCCAAGGACGTCCGCAGCGGTCCGGCCTGGGGCAAGATCGCCACGATCGCGCTGGTCATCGCCGCGCTCGCGGCGATGTGGCGTTACACGCCGCTGCGCGAGTACCTGACGCCGGAACGCGTGTTCAACTGGGCGCAGACGTTCGGCCGCCACTGGTGGGCGCCGATCGTCGTCATGGCCGCTTATACGCCGGCGTGCTTCACGATGTTCCCGCGGCCGCTGATCACGTTGTTCGCCGTCCTCGCTTTCGGACCCTGGCTTGGATTCACCTATGCGATGACCGGCATCCTGCTCGCGGCGCTCGTCACGTATGTCGTCGGTATGAAGCTTCCCGCCGATACGGTGCGCCGCCTTGCGGGCTCCAAGATGGACCAGGTGACCGAAGTCGTGAAGCGGCGAGGGCTGATCGCATGCTTCGCGCTCCGCGTCGTGCCGGCGGCGCCGTTTGCGATCGAAGGCTTCATCGCCGGCAACGTCGGCATCAAGCTGCGCGACTTCCTGCTCGGCACGTTTCTCGGCATGCTGCCGGGGACACTCACGACGACAGTGTTCGGCAACCAGATCGAGGCCGCGCTCGAGGACTTTTCGAAGATCAACTGGTGGCTGGTCGGCGGCGTCGTTGCGGTGTTCGCCGTGCTGATCTGGTTCGTGAAGCGCTGGTTCGAGAAACAGAGCCGCGCTACACGCTGAAGCGCTTGAGCGGCGGCGCCTCGCTCATCTCACACGTCCCGCCGTTTCAGCACGACGCTACCGTCGGGCCTTGAACGCGATCACCTTCTGCGTCTGTACGCCCAGCCCCTCGATGCCGAGCTCGACGGTGTCGCCTGCCTTCAGGTATTGCGGCGTCGGCTTCATTCCCATGCCGACGCCGGGGGGAGTGCCCGTCGTGATGACATCGCCCGGCTCCAGCGTCATGTAGCGCGACGTGTCGCTCAAGAGCTTCGCGACGCCGAAGATCATCGTGCTCGTGCTGCCGTTTTGCCTCACTTCGCCGTTCACCTTGAGCCACATCGGCAGCGCTTGCGGATCCGGCACCTCGTCCGCCGTGACCATCCACGGCCCGAGCGGGCCGAACGTGTCGCAGCCCTTGCCCTTGCCCCACTGCCCGCCGCCTTTCTTGATCTGAAACTCGCGCTCGGAGACATCGTTGCAAATGCAATAACCTGCGACGTAGCGCAGCGCGTCACGCTCCTCGACATAGCGCGCGCGGCGCCCGATGACGACGGCGAGCTCGACTTCCCAGTCGGTCGACGTCGAGTCCTTCGGCAGCATGATCGGGTCGTTCGGTCCGGAGATCGACGTATCTGTCTTGAAGAACACGATCGGATGCTCCGGAATGGGCGAACCGGTTTCCTTCGCGTGGTCGACGTAGTTCAACCCGATCGCGACGAACTTGCCGACGCGGCCGACGCATGGGCCCAAGCGCGGACGTCCCTTCACCGCCGGCAACCGCCCGACGTTGACCTTGCGCAGCGCGGCGAGCGATGCCGGCGACAGCGCGTCGCCTCCGATGTCGTCGACTTTGCGCGACAAGTCGCGTAGCCGTCCTTCGTCGTCGATGAGCCCCGGCTTCTCCCTGCCGGGTGGACCGTAGCGAACGAGCTTCATGAAGTCTCCCTCGGTTCGTTGTCAAATACGGCGCGACGTCAGATCGTCATGCCGCCGTCACATGAATAGACGTTGCCGGTGACGAACGCGGCCTCGTCGGACGCGAGATACACGACCAGCGGCGCGATCTCGTCGGCGGTTGCGAGCCGGCCCATCGGCTGACGCGCGATGAAAGCCTTGCGCGCTTCGACCGGGTCGGAAAACGCGTTGATGCGATCGTTGAGCGACGGCGTATCGACGGTGCCCGGTGCGATCGCGTTGCAGCGGATGCCGCGTTGCACGAAGTCTGCCGCGATCGACTTGGTCAGACCGATGACGGCCGCCTTGCTCGTGCCGTAAACGAAACGGTTCGGCAGGCCCCGGATCGAGCCTGCTATGGACGCCATGTTGATGATCGACGCACCGACGCCTTCGGTCTCGTAGCGCTTCAGCATCGCGGGCAGCGCGGCGCGCGTGACCGTGTACATCGAGCGCACGTTCAGGTTCATGCTGAACGCGAAATCCTCCGGCTTGCAGTCGAGGATCGACCCGTGGTGCACGAAGCCCGCGCAGTTGAACAGGACGTGCAGCGGTGGCAAATCGGCAACGGTTTTCGCGACGGCCGCGTCGTCCAGCACGTCGAGCCGGCGGGTCACGACGCCCGACGCGTCATCGTAGTCGAGCAGCGCCTCGTTGACGTCGGTTGCGTAGACCTTCGCGCCTTCGCGCGCGAACGCGTGCGCAACGGCGCGGCCCATGCCTTGGCCGGCGGCCGTGACGAGCGCCGTCTTGCCGGCGAGGCGTTGGCTCATCGATGCGTCTGCGTTGAGGTGTCCGGATTCGCCCAGTCGTGGTTCGGCACCTGCGCGAACCAGCCGGGACGGCCAGGATCGCGATCATACGGGTAGCCGCCGAGCCGGCGATAGAGGTCGTGATATTCGTCGAGCTTCGCGCGATCGAGCTTGACGCCGAGACCGGGTTGATCGGGAACGTCGATCGCACCGTCGACATAGCGCATCGGGCCGCCTTCGATCACGTCGTCCCGCAGATGGTGATAGTGCGCGTCGGCCGTGTAGCTCCAGTTCGGCAATACGGCACCCAGGTGCAGCATCGTCGCGAGCTGGATGCCGAGCTCGCCGGAGCTATGCACCGCGACTTGCAACCCGAGCGTCTCGCAGACGCCGGCCGCCTTGATGCACGGGCGGATGCCGCCCCAGAACGTCGTGTCGAGCAGGATCACATCGACGGCGCGCATCACGGCATTCGCCGCGAGTTGCTCGAAGTTGACGACGATCGTGTTCGTCGCGAGCGGAATGCGAACGTGCTCGCGCAGCGTGCGCATCTGGGCAATGCCGAACACCGGGTCCTCGAGCCAGTGGTTGTCCAGGTCCTCGATCGCGCGGGCGAAACGAAGCGCTTCGTGAAACGGCAGCGCGCCATTGGGATCGAAGCGCAGCGCCTCGCCGGGAAACGCTTTCGCGAGCGCGCGGTAGGCGGCGAGCTCGTACGCAGGCGAAAATACGCCGCCCTTCAGCTTGTGCGTTCGAAATCCGTGCTGCGACTTGAGCGTCCGTGCGTGCGCCACGAGCTGCTCGTGCGTGCGCACTTCCCCGTCGTTACCCTCGCCGGACGGATAGCGCCAGAACAGATAGCTCGCGAACTCGACGCGATCGCGCAGCTTTCCACCGAGCAGCGCGTGAACCGGAACGCCGGTCTTCTGCCCGATGATGTCGAGACACGCGAACTCGAGCGCCGCATGGAGCTGCGTGCGGTTGTTGTACAGGCTCGCCGTCGGATTGCAGATCTTGAGCCGCATCGCCTCGACCGCGAAGACGTCGTGGCCGCGCAAGTAATCGAGCAGCGACTGGAATGCCCGCGTTGCATCCTCGCCGCCGCCGCCCATCTCGCCCAGGCCGACGTAGCCGTCATCGGTTTCGACTTCGACGATGGTTCGAACGAACCGTCCCCAATGCGCGCCGTTGCTATGGCGCAGCGGCGCGTGCAACGGAACGGTGACGGGCGTTGCGCGAATGGCGGCGATCTGCGTCATTCGTGCAGCATACAGCGATCAGGCTGCGTGGCGTTTTGCGCGACAGCCGGATCACGACGGCGCGGGCGCTGACATGTTGTTTGCGCGTGTGCAATGGCTCGGCGTCATGGTGACGTCGTATAGCGGTGGCGAGCGATGGTCGAAGCCGGATCGGCAGTAAGCGGATACGCCGACCCGTTACGGGAAGTGCGGAACGAGCAGGTATGCTAGCGCCGTCATGCCGGACCTTCGCCTTTCGCTCGGCTGCTGGAACTACGACCGCACGCGGGCGCTGCAGGACGGGAGCATCAAGCCGGACGGCATCGACCTCGTCTACCTCGACATGCCCGTCGAGGAGACATTCTTCCGCATGCTCAGGCATCGCGAGTTCGACATCGCGGAGATGTCGCTCTCTTCCTACGTCGTGTCGCTGTCACGTGATCCGCAACCGTTCATCGCGCTGCCGGTGTGGCCGTCGCGCTTCTTCCGGCATTCGTCGATCTACATCCACACCGGATCGGGAATTCACCAACCTTCCGATCTTCGCGGCAAGCGCGTCGGCAACCCCGAGTACCAGATGACCGCGCCGGTATGGATCCGAGGCATCCTTCAAGACGAGTACGGCGTGCCGGTCGACTCCGTTCGCTACGTCACCGGCGGCGAGGAAGAGCCGGGGCGTTCGGAGAAGTTGAAGCTCGACCTGCCCGACAACATCGACGTCGAGCCGATCAAGCCGGATCAGACGCTCGCGAAGATGCTCGCCGACGGCGAGATCGCAGCGTTGCAGACGGCGCGGATGCCGTCGACTGCGCGCACGCGACCCGAGAAGGTGCGACGCCTGTTTCCCGATTACGTCGACGTCGAGCGCGACTATTTCCGTCGCACGCGCATTTTTCCCATCATGCACACCGTCGTCGTTCGGCGCGAGCTCTACGACGCGCATCCGTGGATCGCGATGTCGCTGACGAAGGCATTCGCCGCAGCGCAGAAGCGCACGTACGACGATCTGCAGCAGACCGCGGCGCTGAAGACGATGTTGCCGTGGCTTATCGCGCATGTCGAGGACGCGCGACGCGAGCTGGGCGAGGACTTCTGGCCGTACGGCTTCGCGCCGAACCGCCACGTGCTGGATACGTTCCTGCGCTATCACCACGAGCAGGGATTGTCGAAGCGACGGCTGAAGCCCGAGGAGCTCGTTGCCCCCGAGACGCTCGAGCGGTTTCGCATCTGAGATGACGACCCCCACGCTCCCTGCGGTCGCTGCCCCCCGAGGGGGCGCAGCAGTCGCTTGGGGCGGCCCTGCGCGACTGCGGAATGTCGTTGCGTGACGTCTTTTCATCGGCCGCCGTCGCCGCGTGCTTCGACGACGAATCGCTGGTTCGCGCGATGCTGGCGTTCGAGTGCGCGCTTGCCGAAGCGCAAGCCGAAGTCGGGCTGATTCCGGCGTCGGCCGCGGAGCCTATCCGGGATGCGGCGAACGCGGCCGACTTCGACTACGCAGAGCTTGCACGCGAAGCGCGGAGAGCCGGAACGATCGCGATTCCGCTGGTCAAGCATTTCACGCGCATCGTTGCGTCGCAGGACGAATACGCGGCGCGGTACGTCCATTTTGGCGTCACGAGCCAGGACGTGCAGGACTCGGCGCTCGTCCTGCAGTTGCGCGAAGCGACGATCGTGCTCCTGGCGGTGATCGACCAGCTTGGCGATGCGCTCGCAACGCTTGCCGAACGCCATCGTGACACGCCGACCGTCGCGCGTACGTTGCTGCAACCAGCGACGCCGGTGCCGTTCGGCTGGAAAGTGGCGGTGTGGCTCGACGCGGTCACGCGGTCGCGATCGCAACTTGCGGTGGCAGCCGCGCAAGCTTGCGTGTTGCAGTTCGGGGGCGCGAGCGGCGTTCGTTCCGCGATCGGACCCCAGGGCGATGCGATTGCGGAAGCGGTCGCGCGCAAGCTCGATCTCGCGTTGCCGACCGTGCCCTGGCACAGCGTGCGCGATCGCGTCGCACGGGTGGCAAGCGAGATTGGCATCGTCTGCAGCATCGCGGGCAAGATCGCGACCGACGTCGCGCTGCTCATGCAACCCGAGATTGGTGAAGTGCGAGAGCCGGCGGGTGAAGGCCGCGGCGGCTCGTCCGCGCTGCCGCACAAGCGCAATCCCGTCGGTGCGATGACCGCGCGGGAGGCGGCGTTGCGTGCACCCGGGCTTGTCGCGACGTTGATCGCGTCCGTCGCCGGCGAGCACGAGCGCGGCCTTGGACAGTGGCAGGGCCAGGCGTGGACGTTGCGCGACCTGTACGCCGCTACGGGCAGCGCGATCGAGGCGATCGTTGACGTCGTCGAAGGTCTCGACGTCGATGTCGACGCGATGCGACGCAACCTCGATGCGACGCGTGGCCTCGTTTACGCCGAGGCGCTGTCGATTGCGCTGACGCCGGCGCTCGGCAAGCAGGCGGCGCACAAGCGCGTCGAAGCGCTTTGCCAACGCGTCTTGACGGACAAGTCAACGCTCGAGGCCACGGTGGCCGACGATCGCGAGCTCACGTCGATCGTGGATGCGAGCGCACGCGCCGCATTGTTCGACCCGCGCCGGCAGTTCGGTGCGGCCGCTGCGATGATCGACGCTGCGCTCAAGGCGTGGCGGCACCCGGAGGACCGCGATGCCGTTTCTTCAGCGTGACGGATACCGCTTGTGGTGGCGCAGCGACGGCGATCCCGCGAAGCCTCCGCTGCTGCTCGGCAATTCGCTGGGAACCGACGTCGCGCTCTGGGACGTGATCGTTCCGCGGTTGATCGAGCGCTTTCGCGTCATTCGTCATGACAAGCGCGGTCACGGGGCGTCCGAAGCGCCGGCCGGCGACTACACGATCGAAGCGCTCTCGCGAGACGCGCTGGCGGTTGCCGATGCGGCGGGCGTCGATCGCTTCAACTATGCGGGCATTTCGATCGGCGGCATGATCGGCCAGTGGCTCGGCGCGCACGCCGCCGAGCGGCTCGACAAGCTCGTGCTGTCGAACACGTCGCCCAAGATGTCGGGCGACATCTGGGCCGCGCGCATCGACGCCGTGCGCAAAGGCGGCACGGCCGCGATCGTCGATGCGGTCGTGCAGCGCTGGTTCACGGCGCCGTTTCTATCGCGCAATCCGCCTGCGGTCGCGACCGCGCGTTCGACGTTGACCAGTGTCGCCGACGACGGCTACATCGGCTGTTGCGTTGCGATCCGCGACATGGACCAGCGCGCGACGGCGGCGAAGATCCGCGCGCCGACGCTCGTCATCACCGGAACGCACGACGCGGCGACGCCGCCGGATCACGGGCAATCGCTCGCGCGCAGCATCCCCGGCGCGCGGTTGGTCGAGCTGCCCGTCGCGCACATTCCGGTTGTCGAGGCCCCCGGCGCGTTCGCGCATGCGGTGCTCGATTTTCTCGTCAATGGTGCGGTCGACAACGATCGCGCGCGCTACGACGCCGGGCTCGCGCGGCGCAAGGAAGCGCTCGGACGCGACTACGTCGATGCGCGGCTTGCGAACGTCAACGACTTCAACCGCGACTTCCAGGACTTCATCACACGCTATGCGTGGGGGGAAGCGTGGACGAGGCACGTGCTCGACGATCGCACGCGCCGGCTCGTC
>DATLNR010000066.1:0-84952 GCA_035536655.1 Casimicrobiaceae bacterium | reverse complement strand
GGCAATGCTTGCGGACAGCCGCGCCGAAGCCTATGCGGCGCGTGCGATGGTTGTCGATGCGTCGCGCCGGCGCGACGGCGGCGAAGACGTGTCGCTCGAAGCATCGTGCTGCAAGCTATTCGCCTCGGAAATGTGCGGCCGCGTCGCGGACCGCGCCGTGCAGATCCACGGCGGCGCGGGCTACATCGCCGACTATGCGATCGAGCGCTTCTACCGGGACGTTCGTCTGTTCCGCATCTACGAAGGCACGACGCAGATCCAGCAGCTCGTCATCGCGCGCGCGATGATTCGGAACGCCTAGCCGGTGAGTCGCGAGGCGTACGCGCGGATCGACGAGCTTCCGCGCCGCTGGTCGCGCGAGAGCCCCGAAGCGGTCGCGCTGCGCGAAGGCGAGCGCAACGTCGACTGGCGGACGTTGCAACGCGCGATCGACCGCGGCGCGCAATGGCTCGCCGGCGAGGGCGCCGGACGCGGCGATCGCGTGATGATCGTCGCCGAAAACTCGATCGCGATGATCGCGCTTCTGTTCGCCGCAAGCGCAAGCGGCGCAACGGCAGTCATCGTGAACCCGCGATTGTCCGAGCGGGAGCTCGATGGCATTCGCGATCATGCGAGTCCCCGCGTCACGGTGTTGGTCGGCGACTCGGCGGCGGAGATCGATGCGCATGCAGAACGGTGCGGCGCAACGCCCGTCGCTTTCACCGACGTCGGGCCGCTGCGTGTCTCCTGTCGCGAGGACTCAACACCAGACCACGACCTCGATGATGTCGCGGCGATCGTCTACACGTCCGGCACGTCCGGCCGCCCGAAGGGCGTGATGCTGACGCACGCCAACCTGCTGTTCGTCGCAACGGCGTCCGCGCAGCTTCGACGGCTCGGCCCGACCGACCGCGTGTTCGGCGCGTTGCCGATCTACCACGTTTACGGGCTCGCCTCCGTGCTGCTCGGGACGTTCTGCGCCGGTGCCTGCCTCGTGCTGTTCGCCCGCTTCGATGCGCGGCGTGCGATCGCTGCGCTTGCGCGGGGTGAGCTCACAGTGTTTCAAGGCGTTCCGGCGATGTACGCGCGCATGCTCGAACGGCTTGGCACCGACGGACGCGCTGCAACGCCGGGTCTGCGCTATCTGTATGCCGGCGGATCGCCGCTCGACCGCACGCTGAAGGCCGATGTCGAACGGCGCTTCGGACTGCCGCTGCACAACGGTTACGGGCTGACCGAATGCTCGCCGACGGTTTCGCAGACGCGACTCGATGCGCCACGCGCCGATACGAGCGTCGGTCCGCCGATTCCGGGCATCCGCATCAGCATCGTCGGTGAAGGCGATCGCGACGTCGGGAACGGCGGCGTCGGCGAGTTGTGCGTCAGCGGTCCGAACGTCATGAAAGGCTATTACCGTGACGCGGATGCAACGGCCGAAGCGATCACGCGTGACGGCTGGCTCAGAACAGGCGACCTCGCACGGCAGGACGACGATGGCGCATTGCATATCGTCGGCCGCTCGAAGGAGCTCATCATCCGCTCCGGGCTCAATGTTTATCCGATCGAGATCGAGACGGTGCTGAACGCGCATCCGGCGGTGAGCCAGTCGGTCGTCGTCGGACGAGCGCTTGCCGATGCGAACGAGGAAGTCGTCGCGTTCGTCGAGCTCGCGCCGGGAGCGAACGTCACATCCGCCGAATTGCTCGCCTATGCGGGCGCGCAACTCGCGCCGTACAAGCGCCCGACCGAGCTCAAGATCCTCGACGCGCTACCGTCGTCGGGGACCGGGAAGGTGCTGCGCGGTCAGCTCAAGTCGCTCGCTGACCGCAGCTCACGTTGAAAGCTAACCGCCGATCTCGCCGCCATCGCTCCGCGTGATCGCCACCACCGCCGAGCGCGGCGGCATATCAGGCTTGAAATCCGGCCAGCGCGTCGACGGCTTCTCGAACGTCGATCCCTTCTCGTCGCCCGGATGCTGCACGGCGAGGAACAACGTCTTGCCGTCGGGCGTAAACGCCGGACCACAGATCTCCGAGCCGCGCGGACCGTTGAAGAAGCAGCGCGTTGCACCGCGCGCCGGTCCGGTCGTGCAAGCCGCGTACAGGCTGTCGTTGAAACCAGCCGAATCGTCCTGACCGTCGGTCGAGATCCACACGCGCCCTTTGGGATCGAACGCAACGTTGTCCGGCGCCGCGACCCACCCGTTGGCCGTGACCGGATTCGCGTAGCGCGCGCCGTGCGCGGGATCGTTGGGGTTGCCGCCGAGCATGAAGAAGCCCCAGTCGCATTCGGTCGCCGCATGGTCGGGCTTGCCGTTCACGAGCGGCGGCACGATCTCGATGATGTGGCCGAAGCGATTGTTGGCCCGCGGATTCGCGGCGTCGACCTGATCGGGCTTGCGGCTCTCGTTGTACGTCAGCACGACGTAGACGCGGCCGGTGAGCGGATGGGCTTCGACGTCTTCGGGACGATCCATTGGCGTCGCCTTCAACAGATCGCCGGCGCGCCGCGCGTCGATCATGACGTCGGCCTGGCTGTTAAATCCGTTCGCCGCAACGAGCGGGCCTTCACCGTAGACCAGCGGCAGCCAGTGCATCTTGCCGTTGGCCTCGAAGCGCGCGACGTACAACGTACCGTTGTCGAGAAGATCGCGGTTCTCCCGTGGCCGCGAGGGATCGAACCGATCGCGCGTCACGAACTTGTAGACGTACTCCATGCGCGCATCGTCGCCCGAATAAAACGCGACGCGCCCGTCGTGGCTCACCGCCTGCGTCGCGCATTCGTGCGCCCCGCGGCCGAGCGCCGTCCGTTTCACCGGCATCGATTGCGGATCGTAGGGATCGATCTCGACGATCCAGCCGAAGCGGTTCGGCTCGTTCGGCTCCTTGTCGAGATTGAAGCGAGCGAAATGCCGCCCCCACGCCTCGTAGCGCCCGCGACCCGCGATGTTGTAGCGCTTGCGCGACGCCGCCTCGGGGCCTTGCGCCGCAGTCCCCACGAAATAGTTCTGAAAATTTTCTTCCGCCGTCAGGATCGTCCCCCAGGGCGTCGTGCCCCCCGCGCAGTTGTTGAACGTCCCGAACACTTTCGTGCCCGACGGGTCAGACGGCGTTTGCATGCGCGCATGCCCCGCCGCGGGTCCTGAGATGCGCATCTCCGCGTTGGTCGAGATGCGTCGATTGAACGGGCTCTCGACGACGACGCGCCAGCGATTGCCTTCCCGCGCGATCTCGACGAGCGAAAAGCCCTGCGCGGCCATCTGCACTTCGCATTGCTCGCGTGTCAGATCCGCCAGATTCTTCACGCCGGGAAAGCACAGCACGGCACGATGGTTCTCGTGGTTGACGCCCAGGAGGCCCCGCGTCGACGAGTTAGAGCCGCGCGGCAGCGGCATGTAGGCGATGAAGTCCGCGTCGGTGCCGAATTGCCGCTCCTGATCGTCGCCGGTCTGCGCGCCCGGTCGATATGCCGGCGCGCCGCGATGGATCGGGTCGCCCTGCGCGATCAGCACCTGAGCGTCGTAGCCCGACGCGAGATGGTGCTTCTCGTCGGTGGTGCGACCGATTTCGGTGAAAGTGAGCGGCGCCGACCCGTCCGCGGCGGGCGCCGAAGCAAGCGTGGCGCAGCCGAAGAGCCCGAATGCCCCACCGGCACCGATGCCCTTGAGCAACGCGCGACGCGAGAGCCGCACATCGATGATGTCGCCGATCGCCGGCACGGTCGACGGGTTTACGCGCAGGCCGTCACGCTCGTCGAATGGGTCGTCACGCATCTGTCTATCCTCTCGCCTATTTTTGTGTCGCGTTGAGCCGCGCCATCGCCGCCTTCTCCGAGGCATACATGTCGCGCGCGAACTTCGCGTACTCGTCGCTCGACATGTACAGCAGATCCTGGTCGAGCTTTTCCATCGCCTGCATGTGCAGCGTGTCCTCCATCCCTTTCTTGAAGGCGTCGTGCAACACCTTCACGACGGCCGGATCCATGCCTTTCGGACCGGCGATGCCGTAGGGGGACGTCGACACGATGTCGTAGCCGAGCTCTTTCAGCGTCGGCACCTCTTTCCAGCGCTTCGTGCGTTGCGGACCCCATGTGACGAGCAACCGCATCTTGCCGGCGTCGACGTGCGCGCCCCAGCCGGTCGCGTCGGCGGAGACGTCGATGTGGCCACCGAGCAGCGCCTGCATGTTGTCGGCGTTGCCCTTGAACGGCACGTGCGTCCACTTGAAGCCGTAACGGTGCGCGATGTCTTCCATCGTCACGTGCAGCGACGTGTTCTGGCCGGGCGTCCCGTACGAGATCTTGCCCGGGTTCGCCTTTGCGTAGTCGACGAGCTCCTTCCACGTCTGCCAGGGTGCATCAGACCGCACCGCGACGCCAAACGTGTAGCCCGATACGCCGATGATGTAGGTGAAGTCGGCGAGCGGGTCGTAGCCGACCTTGATGATGTGCGGATTGCGGAACACGGTGATCGGGATCTGCGTGATCGTGTAGCCGTCGGGCTTCGCCGTAAGCATCGCCGTGGCGCCGAGCGTTCCGGCCGCGCCCGGCTTGTTGTCGATGACGATCGTCTGACCAAGATACTTCTCGGTCGCCGTGGCGAGCGCGCGCATCGCCTGGTCGGTCGAGCCTCCCGCCGGCCACGGCACGATCAATGTGACCGGGCGTGATGGAAAGGGCTGCGCGACAGCGACTCCTGCCGCAAGCCACACCGCGAGGGCGAACAACTTCATCATTATCTGCATGCAAGCCTCCTTCGGTGCGGCGCGTCTGCGAGCATGGTGGCGAGTATACGGGCTGATGCTTAGTCGCGGGGCTACGCGCTGTCGCGCCGATCGCCGATACGCGAAAGCCGTTCACATTCTGCAATGTGTGCGCACTGGGAAACTCTCGTACGGAGCCACCGACATGCCCCGCGGATCGAAGGATGCCTACACCGACAAGCAGAAACGCCAAGCCGAGCACATCGAAGAGGGGTATCAGGGCCGGGGCGTATCGGGCGACGAAGCCGAGCGGCGCGCATGGGCGACGGTGAACAAGGAATCGGGCGGCGGCAAGAAGAGCGGAAGCGGACGCGAGGGGGCGACGAAAAAGTCGACGAAGAAAGCAACCGGTCGCAAGTCGACGAAGAAAGCAACCGGTCCCAAGTCGACGAAGAAGGCGACCGGCCGCAAGTCGACGACTCGCAAGACGACGAAGACGTCGTCAGCGCGCAAGGGAACGCGCAAGACGGCGACACGAAAGACGGATGCGCGCAAGCGGACAAGCAAGAGCAGCAGCAAACGCTAGCCACTCAATGCAAGACGTCGAAGGTGCAGGGCGTCGCGAGTGTCGCTCGTTGTTTCGTGCTTTAACGCGCTCTAGCGGTCGCCGTACCAGTAGCGCCGCGCGAAGCGGTCGATTGCGTTGCGGTCGACAAGCCACCAGCCGCAACTCTTCACCAGCGTCGTCATGACATGCCAATCGCCATGACGGTCGTATTTGCGTGAAGACGTGACGGCGGCCACGCCGGTTGGCCGCGTGAACCGCCGTCCCCTCGCGCGGCCGATGCGCTTGACCGCGAGCATGAACGCCAGGTCCTCAGCGAAAAGTCGCGCCTCGTCGTAGCCGCCGACTGCGGCCCAGTCGCCGCGCCGACAGAAGACGACGCCGGTATCGATGCCACGCAGGCGGTTGACGGTGCCGATCGCAAGCGTCGTCGCGCGAATGCCCGCCGAGAGGCGACTCATGCGGACGCCGGTCGCGCCGATCGCCACGTCGTCGCACGACAGCGCGTCGTCGATCGCGTCGAACGTCTCTTCGTGAATCAGCGAATCGGCGTCGACGAAGGCGAGCCAGTCGGCGCGGGCGGCTTGCGCGCCGCCGTTACGCGCGGCCGCGATCGAGCGTCGGCCGACACGCACCAGCCGGCAACCGTGCTCGCGAGCGATGTCCGCCGTTGCGTCGGTGGAGCCGTTGTCGGCGACGATCACCTCCACCGCGTGATAGCCGCGGCGATAGCCGGAACGCGCACGATGAACGCTCGCAAGCATCTGCGGCAGGTACCGCGCCTCGTTGAACGCCGGCACGATCAGCGATATCGCCGGATGCCGTCGTTCCTCCATGCCCGTGCCCTCGCGTGCTCGTGGAAAAGCGAGGATGCCATGGTCGTCCGACGCTGTGACATCCGTAATGCCCGCAGTGCCGTCATTGCTTGCGCTGAATGCGCGCGGGCGCGGCGTAGGTCCCGGCCGGCGCCGCGCGCCGCAGGCTGCGCACCAGCCCGGGCAGGTTCAGCCCCGTCGCAAGGAGGCGGCCGGCGATCATCATCGTGATCTTCGCGATGTCGGCAACCGGACGAAAATGCGAGGCGCGTGCCGGGTTCGCGTAGGTCACCGCGATCGGCACGCAAACGATCTCGATACCCGCTCGCGCGGCAGCGACGATCACTTCGCTTTCGAACACGAACGATGACCAGCGATCGTGACGGACGTCCAGCGTTCCGAACACGTGCGCGGGATAGTGGCGGAAGCCGGACTGCGAGTCGGCAAGCGGCTGCCCGGCCGCCCACGCGATCCAGAAATTGGCGAAGCGGTTGGCTCGGTAACGTGCGCGCGGGATGATGTCCCGTGCGTGCAGCCGCGAGCCCACGATGATCGCGTTCGGCTTCAGCGCCGCGGCGCGCAGGATCTTCGGCAGGTCCTCGGGATGGTGCTGGCCGTCGCCGTCGAGCGTTACGATCGACGTCGCGCCGCCTTCGATCGCGACGCGCGCGCCACGCCAGAGGCTGTGCGCCTTCCCTTGGTTGCGCTCGTTGACGATCACCGTGACCGGCAAGCCGGCAAGCGCGTCGCGCGTGCCGTCCACAGAGCCGTCGTCGACGACGACGACCGACGGCATGACGTTGAGCGTACGTTCGACGACGTCGCGGATCGTCGCCGCCTCGTTGTACGCCGGAATCACCACCGCCACAACGTTCACGTCATCGCTCCGTCGACTGCAATCACCTGCCCGGAAAGATACGCTGCCGCCTCGGTCATCAGGAATCCGACCAGACCGGCGACCTCTTCCGGCCGACCGGCACGCTTCATCGGCACGATGCGCTCGATCGCCGCCACGTCGAACGTGCCCTCGCTCATGCCGCCCTCGACGATTCCGGGCGCCACGACGTTCGCCGTGACGCCGCGCGAGGCCACTTCGCGGGCGAGCGACTTGATCGCGCCGTGCAATCCCGCCTTGGCCGCCGCGTAGTTCGCCTGGCCGCGGTTGCCCATGATGCCGGCGACCGAGCTGATCGCGACGACGCGGCCGAACCGCGTCCGCAACATCGGCAACAGCAGCGGCTGCACGACGCCGAAGAACCCGTTCAACGCGACATCGATCGGCGCACGCCACGCGTCGTACGACATCCCTGCAAGCGGACCGTCGACGTGGACGCCGGCGTTGTGCACGATGCCCTGCACCGGCCCGTCACGCAGCAGTGCCTCGATGTCCGACGACGTCGCGCCGACGTCACGAAGATCGAAAGCGCAAGCCTCGGCTGACATCCCGCCATCGACGATCGTGCGAGCAAGCGCCTGCGCGCGCTCGATGCCCCGGTTCGCATGCACGATCACGTGCCATCCGTCGTTGGCGAGCTGCCGGCAGATTGCGCTGCCGATCGCCCCGCTACCGCCGGTCACGAGCGCGCGCCGTCTCATGTCGGTCGCGGCGGGCGTGGCGCGAGCAGCCGGTGAGGGGCCCCACGCGTCGTATCTGCGCGAGGATCGGGGCGTGGGAAGTCAAAACGCGATGTCGACACGAGATGGCCGACTCCCGAATCGTCGTAGGCCACGATGGTGCAAGGACGCCAGCCGTCCCAAGCGAGCGACTGGGTTCCCTCTGGGGGCAGCGAACGAAGCTGGCGTGGGCGCCGTTTCACGCGGTTGCGACCTGTTGCACGACGGTCGCGCGTCCCCGGATCAACGTGCAACCCATGCTGGACGCGACGCGAAACCGGTAGATCGACCCGAGCCGATCGTTCGACAACCGCTCCGCTTCGATGACAAGCTCGCCCTCGACGTCGTCCAATCGCATCACTTCGCAATGCACGTCGCGCAGCCCGCCCAGCAATCCGGTCGTCGCGCGACCTTCTGTGCCTGACGTCAGCGAGAAGTGCGCGGCCATCGCCTGTGCTGCGTACTCGATGCCGGCCCAGATCGGCAGCTTCCCGTCGTCCACGAGCGGATTGGCGGGATCGCGATGCGAATCGGCGCGACAGACGATCGTGCGCTGGTCATGGGCGACGACGCGATCGAGCAGCACCATGGCGCCCGATTGGGGGATCAGGTCCGCGATGGCCACGTGATGGGCTTCGTTCACGACCACGACACGGAGACGACGACGGCGTTGGTCGCGTGATAGGGCAGGACGACGCGACCGCTCTCGCGTCGAGAGATCGGCGCGAGCAACGCAAGCGCGGCGGCCGCCGGATTGACGCGAAGCTCGGCGGGTATCGCCTCCGGCCAATCGCTCTTGAGCGCTTCGTCGACGATGTCGATCGCAAGGCGCGGCGAATCCGCGTCGCTGACGGGCGTCAACACGAGCGCCGCACAGAACGAGCGCGTGACGTGCCACATGCTGGCGAGCGGCGCAGGGTAAGGCACGTCGTAAGCGATCAGCAGCACCGGCCGCTGCTCGGTGACCACTTGCGCCGCAGCCTCGACGAGGCCCGCCGCGAACGATCCCTCGAACGCGCAAAGGCTCGTCGACGGCGCGTGCGATGCGAGCCCGATGCTCCAGTATCCGGACGGCGCGTTGTGCACCGAGTTGTGGAAGCGCGTGGGCGAGACGTCGGGCGGGTCGCGGGCCAGCGACTCGCAGATCTGATGCGTAATCTCGCCGTCGGAACCGCACGACGTGAAGACCGTCGCAATCGTCTTCGTGTCGGCGCTCGCCGCAGCGAGCGCTTCGTTGCCGACGCAAAGCGCCCATCGCGCCGTGATCGGCAATCGCCTTCGCTCGTTCGCCGGCAACGCGATCGCCTGCGGATCGCGCGTCTTCGACGCATCGTAAAGCGCGTGGCCGGTGAGCACCTCAACGGCGGTCGGCCAGTCGGGCAGACCCGGCGCACAGATCGCACAGCCCGCGACTTCGACTCGCAACTAATTTCTCCCAAAGACCAACGCGCAATTCGTGCCGCCGAAGCCAAACGAGTTCGATACCGCATGGGCGACGCGGGCGCGCCGCCCGTCGATCTCGATGCGCCCCTCGATCTCGGGATCAACGGTCGTGCAGTTCAGCGTGCCCGGCACGAAGCCCTCGTCGATCGCCATGATCGTGATCAGCGCCTCGACGACGCCGGCGGCGCCGAGCGCGTGTCCGGTGAAGCCTTTCGTCGAGCTGCGCGAGACATCGTCGCCGAGCACGACGCGGATCGCCTTGTCCTCGGCCAGGTCGTTGGTCTTCGTGCCGGTGCCGTGGAGGTTCACGTAGTCGATGTCCGTCGCGTCAACGCCCGCCATGTCCAGCGCGTCGCGCATTGCCATCGCCGCGCCCAACCCGTCGGGGTGGGGCGTCGACAAGTGCCACGCGTCACCACTCTCACCGTAGCCCAAAAGCGCGATGCGCGCATTGTGCCTATCGCGCGTGAGCAACGCATAACCCGCGGCCTCGCCGAGCGAGATCCCATCGCGCCCCGAGTCGCAGGGACGGCACGGCAGCGTCGACAAGAGCTCGAGCGAGCGAAAGCCGTAGAGAGTGGTCAGCGAAAGCGTTTCGACGCCACCGACGATGACCGCATCGCAGATTCCCGCAGACAGCGCGCGCGCGCCGGCAGCGAAGGCCTTCGCGCTCGACGCGCACGCCGATGAGATCACGACCGCAGGTCCGGCGAGGTCGAATCGTTCGCCCACATAGGCGGCCGGCGAGAACAAGTTCATCGCCTCGCGGTAGCGAATGCCGTCGGGCAGGGCCCTGATCTCGGCGTTGCGCACGCGATAACCCAGCTCGACTTCGAGGATCCCGGCGCTGCTCGTGCCGATGTACAAGCCGATCCGCTTCGCGCCAAAGCGTTCGCGCGCCGCGAGCACCGCATCGGCGAAACCGTCCTGCAACAGCGCGAGCTCGGCCAGCCGGTTGCTGCGGCAATCGTAGCTCTCCATGCCGATCGGCATTGCGACACCGTCCAGTCCTTCGACGACGCCGGTCGCCGTGTCGAGCGTCACGCCGGCGAAGTCCTGGTGCTTGAGCGCACCGCGGCGCTCGCGCAAGGCGGATAGCGTCGCCCGGTTGCCGCGTCCGAGGGCACACGTCAGCGTCGTCGCTTGTACGTAGGACTTCATCGCAACTGCTTCGAGAACGCGGCGGAAAGCAGGAAGGCGAACAGGGCGCCGATACCCGTCGTCAAGCCGATTGCACGAAGCACCGGCGTACCCGTCAAAGCAAGCGAGACCGACGCGCAAAGCGTTGCGAGTCCGGCCACCGCGACCGAGAGCGACGTCAGGTTTGCTTCGCCGGCATCCTTCGCGCGGCGACCGTAAAACAATGCGTAATTGAGACCCACGCCGACGACCAGCAGCAACGACACCAGGTGAAAGATCGTAAGTTTCTCACCTGAGGCGACGAGCGTCGCCGTCGTCAGCAACACGGCCCCGAGGACCGGCACCAAGAGCCGCAGCGTCGTAGCGACCGAGCCGGCGCCGACGCGAACGATCACCACGATTGCCGCGAACCCGATCGCCGTCGATCGAAGCGATTGCGCACGATAGCCGGCTACGAGCGCATCCGCTTCGGCTTTGAGATCGAGCAATTGCGCCGAGCCGATCGCGGTCCGAAGCGCCGCGGCGTCCTTGACGTCGTGCAGCGGAACGAGCGAGATCCAGCGATCGCCTTGCGCGAAGAGAAAGCTGTCGACTTTGAGCGCGAGCGCCGTTCCATCGAGATCTCCGCGCGTGAGCAGCGGCCCGCTGCGCGCACGGTCGACATCGTCGACGAACGAAGCGAATGCATCGTCGCGAAACGGCGTATCGGCGACGACGGCGGCAAGCGACTTCGCCAGCGTCGTGCGATCGGGCAGCGCGTCGCGCCGGCGCCGCTGCGTTCCCTCGCTGGGCAGATAGCGCGCGGCATCGTCGAAACCGGCGAGCGCCGCGCGAGCGACCGCATCGTCGAGCGCAACAGCGACGCGCTCGGTCGCGGCAAGCGCGCTCTCGCGGTCCGGTCCGTAGACGACGACCAGATAACGCAGATCGGGGGCGCCGGATTGCAGACGAAGCTCGCGATCGGCTGTCTTTGCACTCGCAACGAGCGGGTTGAGGCTCGCGAGGTCGTCCTCCCATAGCGCGTCGCGGCGGACGACGAGAACGACGGCGGCGAGCGCCAGCGCTGCAACGGCGATCCACGAATGACGGCGCAGTGCGGCAAGCAAGGCTTCGGCGTCGATCGGCAGCTGCATCGCCTTGTGCGCGAGGGAGCGATCCGGCGTGACGGCCGGCAGCAGGTAACGCGTCACTAGCCCGGCTGTCACCACGCCGACGAGGATCAGCAATCCAAGCTGCGCGAGACCGCGGAAGCCGGAGAGCAGCATCGCCAACGCGCCGCACGCGGTCGTGGCGACGGCGAGCATCAACGTGCGCCCGATGCGTCGCTGCGTGACCTCGAGCGACTCGCCGGCCGCGCGGTTCGCGTACAGGTAGGTCGGATAGTCGATCGCTTCGCCGATCAGGACGGCGCCGAAGCCCAGTGTGATCGCGTGCACCGGTCCGAACGCGATGCCGACCGCGACGATGCCGAGCGCAAGACCGGACAACGCCGGCAACGCAGCAAGCAATGCGGGCAACATCGAGCGATAAGTCGCGAGCATCAGCAGCAGCACGCCGACGAGCGTCGCCGACGATGCGATGCGCGCGTCGCGCTGAATGCTTTCGCGCGATTGCACCGCGAGAAGACCGGGACTCGACATGACGAGGCGAACCGCACCCGTTGTCTCGCGCACGAACGCCGTTCGGATCGCTTCGGCGGCTTGCCGTTGTGCGTCGAGATCGAATCCTGCGGCACGCGTTTGCGCGAGGAGCAGTGCTCGCGTGCCGTCCGGCGAGAACCAGACGCCCTCCCGCGTCGCAGGCGCGTTGGAGCCGCCCGCGAGCGTCAGGGCAAGCCGCAACGTTTCGCCGGTCGGATCGGAAGCGATCGTGCGCTCGACGATCGCGGACACCGGTGACGCGAGCAAGCGCAAAGCATCGCCGATCGAGCGGCGAAGACCTTCGATCGTGAAGCGATCCCGCGTGATCGCGGGGCTCATCAGGTACCGCCAGCGCGCAATCAGTTGCTGCTCGCGCGCGAACCGAGCCGGATCGCCATTGACGACCGATACGAACCGCTGATCGTCGGCAAGCGTCGCGGCGAGCCGGCGGCTTGCGTCGGCCAGCGTCTTCGCATCCGCGCCCTCGAGACCGACGATGACGACACGCGATGCAACGCCGTCGCGGAGCTGGCTGACCAGGAGGTCCTGCGAAGGCGTCGCGGCGCGCGGAAGAAACGCCGACAGGTCCGCGGTGACGACGAGCTGGGTTGCGAGCCACCAGACGCATGCGGCGAGAGCGGCGGCCCACGCGATCGCGGGCACCGCGTTGCGCCGTGTCATGACGGCGGATCGATCGTCGTCAACGAGCGATCGCCGCTTCGCTCGCGCACTTCGATGCGCAAGACGTTGCCGCGCTCGCCGCGGAACTCGACGCGCTCGACCGCCGCAGCCAGTCGGTCGTCGCGCGGCGTGAGCACGAGCGTCCAGCGATCGTGCGTACCTGACGCGGTCATCGAAAAATGCCGTTCGAGCGTGGACCGGTCGCCGGCCATCGTCGCGCGCAAGCCTTCGATCAATGCTCGCGCCGGAGTGCCCGCAGGCACGGCCAGCGGCTGACCGATGTCGCCGGGTCGGGTGACGATGACGGCATTGCGCTCGATGACGGTCGATTCCGCGAAAGGCGATTCGACGTGCTTTTCGAGCCGGTCGGGCTTTTGGTACACGAGGCGGCCGGAAAGCGTCAGCGGCTTCTTCAGCATCCGCGACTCGCGCGTCTCGACGAAGCGCACGCTGGCCGACGGGCGTTCCGCCAGCAAGCGCATCACGTCCTCGACGCCGAATGGCGCGGCCGCGCCGGCGAACGTGAACGGTAGCAGCGCCAACGCAAACCTCGTGCAAAACGACCGAAAGGAGCCGACGGTCACGAATGTCGCTCGTTGTCGCGTGCCGTCGGCGGCGGAGTCTCAGTTGTCAAATGCGTCGGCCGCCCCGAGGCGCTTTTCCCGATCTCATCCGATGCAAAAGGCGCGACGCCGACGTTGTGGCCTCCACCGAACGCACGGACGCCTTTTGCATCGGTTGGGCCCGTCTCCCAGAACTCGTAGAAATTGAACCAGTTGAGCGGTGCGTCGCGAGTGTGGTGCTCGAGGCGTGCGACGTATGCGCGAACCAGCGTTTCGAGTTGACTTCTGCGGTCGCCTTGCGGAATCGTTAGCGGCTCGAAATACACGTCGTAGTCGCGCGGCGCGCGATGAAGCCCGAAGAACAACAGCGTCGGCGCGTTCAGAGCGAGCGCCAAGCGCAACGGTCCGATCGGAAACTGCGCCGGCCTGCCGAGGAAGTCGCAGCGAAGCGTCTCGCTGCGGCCGATCGGCCGGTCGCCCAGCATCGCGACGATCTCGTTGCGCGCCAGCGCGTCGCGGATCTTCAGCATCGTGTCGGGGTCGCCCGGCGCGATGATCTTCGGCGCGTTCGTCGGCGACGCCTCACGCATCCATGCCGCGATCTTCCCGGCATTGCCTTCGTGCATGACGATGTTCACATCCATGTTCTTCGCAAGACCGACCGCGCGGCATAGCTCGAAGCTCCCGACATGCGAGCCGATGAGCAGCAGTCCGCGGCCCTGCTCGAGATCACGCAGCACGCGCTCGCCGCCGTGAACCGCGATCCGGAACTCGCCGATGCGCCCCGCCAGGAGGAGCACGCGATCGAGGATCGTCGTGGCGAACGTCAGGTAGTGCCGGTAGACGTCGCCCCACGTCGCCGGCCGGCCCGTCACGTGCGTCAGGAAGTTGCGCGATGCACGCGGTGCGCGGCGCGAGAACGTCAGGAAGTAGATGACGATCGGATGCAGCAGCGCACGTCCGCTCGTGTAGCCAAGTCGCCGCGTGATCCATGCGATGAGCCGCAGCGCCGACAGCGTGCCGCGCTCGCGCTGCGCGAGCCAGGCTTGGCTCATGAACGCTCAGGCAATGCAAACGTTCCGTCGGCCACGCGCCTGTCGCCATCCGCGCAGACGAACGCAATGCGTCCCGCCGTCTCGCGGACGAGCTCAATGCGCAATGCGAGACCGGGAACGAGCGGCGCGCGGAAGCGCACCTGCGCAAGCCGACGCGGCGCGTCCAAGCCGAAAGCGTCGTCGCACGCCTTGCCGATCAGCGTGAGGAGCCAGGCCGCGGGAACGATCGGCCGCCCGCGGAAGTGACCGGGCAACGCCGGATGGTCCGCGGGAACGACGAACACGCGTGACGATGTCGAGGTCGAATCCGACGTCTTCGTCGACAATTCGACGACGCGCCGCCGCAGCGCGTCGATCGGCGCCTTGCCGAGGGCGTTGCGCGGCAGAGACTCGACGATGTGCAGAGGACGAGGCAGGAACACATCGTCGATGCGGCGACGAAGCTCGCGCGTGATGTCGGCCGTCGAAAGCGTCGGCGCCACGACGAGCGCAGCGAGCCGCTGCGCGATCCCGCCGCCCTCGAGAACGACGAATTCGCCGTCGACGACGCCGTCGATTGCGCGCAATTCGTGGTTCAGCACGGCGAGCGACGTGCGCTTGCCGCCGACCTTGACGAGGTCGCTGTCGCGGCCGATCAGCGTGAAGCGACGCTCGCCGTCGATCTCGATGCGATCCGAAAGCGCCACGCTGCCCGGCACATGGCCGCCGCTGACGAGCGGACGTTCGCCGCTCGTATCGAATACGACGCCGTCGAGCGGCTCGTAGCGACGTTCAATTGCCGTGCGCCGGCTCGCAAGCACCCCCGCTTCCGTTGCGCCGTAGATCTCGATGAGCGGCGCCTTCGTGGCGACTTCGAATCGCTGCGCGAGTGCAGCGTCGAGCGGCGCCGTCGCGGACAGCGTCCCGGCCATCGGCGGCATCGTGACGTTCGCGCGCAAGCAACCGGCGATGTGCAGCGGCGTGCCGACGAGCCAGGCCCGCTCGCCGGCTTGCGTCAGCGCCGCGACAATGTCGTCGGGCAACAGCGGCGTGCCCGGGTGCAGCACGCCTCCGTTCTGCAACGGCATCATGACCGTCGCCTCGATGCCCCACATGTGTTGCGGTGGCACGGCGCCAACGACCGCGTCGCCGGGCCTGAAATCGACACGGTCCGCTAGCACGCGAGCGGCATTGGCGAGGTTCGCCCAGGTCTTGATATGCGATTGCGGTTCGCCGCTCGTTCCTGATGTATGCACGATCGCTGCGACTTCACTCTCGTCGATCTCGGGCACGTCGTCGCCGTGCCGATCCGTCGTCGTCCATGGATCGACGACGAGCTCGCCGACGTTCGGAAGCGTCCCGGGGCGATCGACCAGCGCGAGCGCGGGTTTGCGCGTTCGCACGATGCGCTCGAGCGCCTGCTCGGCGTGGCTCGACGGCAACAACGCGACGCCTCGTGCAACGCGCAACGCGCAGAACGCAACGGCGAAGGCGAGCCGATCGCTGCACAACAGCAGCGCCGGCGCCCGTTCCGGCAGCCGCCGCGCGAGCGCGCCAACCGCGGCGATGAACGCACCCGCACGAAGCTCGCGTCCGCGGCCGACGCCGATGACCCCGTCGAATGCGCGGGCCGAGAGCAACGGACGAAAGCTCACCGCTGCACCCGGTCGCCGGTCACCGGCCGCGTGGCGGCGACAACGCGAAGGATCGCAAGCAGCGACGCATGCGATTGGGAGCGAAAGCGCAGGCGGCGATAGACGTACTCGCCGACGAACAAAGCGACGATTCCCGCGTAACCGATGACGTTCGCAAACGCCGACCACACGGCAAGCGGCGCGAACGCGGCGAGGATTGCGCCGATCACCGCGCAACCCAGCGTGTAGAACACCCACAGCCACGTTACGCGCCGCGCGTACTGCGCTTCCGTCGGCGGTAGCGGTCCGCCTTTGACGATGCGCGCGAAGCGGGCGACTTGCGGCTCCCGGCCCGGCGCGAGCGTCGACGCGAACGCGAATCCCACTGCCGCGTTGATCGCGATCTGAGGCGCGAACACGAGAAGCATCGGTGCCGTCTTCCAGACGAGAATCGTGGACGCGCCAATCGCAATACTGAACCAGCGCACGCGCACGCTGCGCGCATCGATGAACAGCGCCAGCGCCCCGAGCAGCACCGCGGCCAGCGTGATGTCCGGCAGCCGATCGTCGCGCCCGAGCACGAGAGCCGCATGCAGCAGGACCGGCCAGGCCACGGCTGCGGCGATGGCGAAGCCCCGTGCAAGGCGGGCGATGGCCGGGCTTACGTCCGTCGCTGCTCCGCGATGTGCGCCGCGAGGTTGCGCAGGCATGCGAAGATCCGGCGGTTGTCCGGGTCGTCGGAGCGCAGCTCGCAACCGTAGCGCTGCGTGACCGCCAGTGCGATCTCGAGCAGATCGATCGAGTCGAGGCCGAGCCCTTCGCCGAACAGCGCCGCCGTCGGATCGATCGACGACGGTGGCGCGTCGAGATTGACCGCGCTGGCGATCAACGCGGCCACTTCCGCCTCGAAGGCGGACTGTTGCATCACGGAAGCCATCGCAGGAGCGCTAACGACGGGCGACCCGTGCCGGTTAACGGCACGAACGACCCCTGATTGGTTTACTGCGAAATCATAGCAAGACCACGGACGACAAGGCCTCGCGTGCTTACCGCTGCTGCGGATAGGCCGGCGCCAGCTGCGTATGAATCGTTTGCGCGACGGCGAGCAGGCGCGAGCGGTCGACGTTGCCGGACAGCGCGTAGGCGCAGTTCTCGCTGATCCAGTAGAACACCCCGATGCCGTTCTCGTGCGCGTAACGAAATGCCTCCTCGCCGCGACGCGTCGCGTTTTTTCGCCATTGAAGCGTCAGCCGTTCCTTGCCCGCGTTCTCGTACATGAAGAGCCCGGTGGGTCTTTCGTTGCCGGCGACGAGCCGCCCGCCGACGAGCGAGAAGCCGATGCCGGTGAGATCGGGAGGCGTCACCTCGACGTTGAGCCGGCGATTGAGCCAGCGGACGAGCCGCGCCTCCTCCGTCGCGCTGATCTCGACCGGGCGACCGTTGTCGCTCGCCGCGTAGATCGCATGCGAGAACGCGGCCTCGCGCGCAAACGTCGTGGGCGTTCCGCGACTGGCGAGCATCGCATCGCGGCCGAGCCAGCCGAGCGCGATGCCAAGCACGAGCGTCGCGACAAGGCTGGCCGCAATCCCCCATCGCGATGCACGAGGCGCGGCCAGCGGCGGCGCTGCAGCCGCAACGAGCCGCGTCGGGATCGGTTCGTCGAGCGTTGCGTCGAACGCATTGACCAGAGCCGCGTTCTGGCTCCGCAGTTGCGCGACACGCGCCGCCGCTGCGCTGTCCTGCGCGATAGCCGCCTCGACCTGCGCCGCACGGTCGGGCGGAAGCTGACCATCGACGAACGCGGCGAGGTCCGCTTCGGTCATGTCAACGGGTCGCGTCATGCAACCGTGCCGTTCACTTGACGCGCCGGATCGGCGGCAACGCCGGCTCGTTGGCGAAGCGCCGGAGCTTTTCGCGTGCGCGCGACAGTCGCGACATCACGGTGCCGACCGGGATGTCCAGCGCGCCGGCGATCTCTTCGTACGTCATCTCCTCGACGGCCGCGAGCAGCAGCACTTCGCGCTGGTCCGGCGGAAGCTGGCCGACGAGGATCAGGAGCTCGCGCAACTCGACGTGCGTCTGCTGCGTGGCCCGAACGACCGGTTGCAACATGTCGGCAAACTCGATCCCCGTCTCGAGCGACACGTTGCCCGCTTCCCGCCGCGCAAGCGCGCGCTGATTGACGAAAAGGTTGTGCATCACGGTGAAGAGCCACGCGCGAAGGTCGGTTCCCGCCTCCCACAGCCTCCGCTTTTCCCACGCACGGGCGAGCGTGTCGGCGACCAGGTCGTCGGCGCGCGTCGCCTCGCCGGTCAGCACGCGGGCGTAGCGCCGCAGCCGCGGAATCGCTGCGAGAAGGTCCGGGTGCGGGAACGAATCGCTCATGGGTCACGACACGTCAACAGGTTACAACGCGGGCTATTCCCACCAGTAGCGAATGATGTGGAAGTACACCGGCGCCGCAAAGATGACCGAGTCGAGCCGGTCGAGCATTCCGCCGTGACCTTCGATGATCGTGCCCCAATCCTTCACGCCGCGATCGCGCTTCATCGCCGACATCACGAGGCCGCCGAAGAAGCCCATCAGGCAGACGACGACCGCAATCAGTGCCGCCTGCCCTGCGCTGAACGGCGTCAGCCACGCGAGCAACGCACCGACCAGCGTCGCGCTCGCGATGCCGCCGACGAACCCTTCGACGGTCTTCGATGGGGAAAGATCCGGCGCGATCCTGCGCCGCCCGGCAAGCTTGCCCCAGACGAACTGCAGCACGTCGCTACCCTGGACGACCAGCACGAGCCACGCGATGAGGAGGATGTTGCCGCCGTCGAAGCCCGGGATGCGCAGCGACATCAGCGCCGGCACGTGCGAGATGCAGTAAACGCACACCATCAGCGCGAACTGCAGCTTCGAGGTGCGCTCGAAGAAGCGCGTCAGGTCGGCCGACAGCGCGGCGAAGATCGGCAGCGTCAGGAATGCGTAGACCGGAATCAGGATCGTGTACAGGCCGTACCACTCGATGCCGACGAGCACGTACTGCAGCGGCAGGAAGAAGAAGAACACCATTGCGAGCGCCCAGTGGTCGCCGCGCCGCGTGTACGACAGCGACACGAACTCGCGCAGCGCCATGAACGAGATGAAGCCGAACAGCACGACGACGCCGGACTTGCCGAACGCGAACGCGAGGCCGAGCAACACGACCATCGCCCACCAGGCGTTGACGCGCGAGATCAGGTTGTCGATCGCCGCGTGCGGATCGCCGCGCGCCACTTGCCTGCGCAACACCCAGCCGGTCGCGCTTGCGAGCACGAGCACCCCAAAGATGCCGGCGAAGAGCGTCAGGAGCTGCGGCTGCGTGGTCATCGCATCAATACGCCGGCGGTGCAAGCGCCAGCAACGCATCGCGCGTTCGCGCGACAAACGCGTCCTTGTCTTCGTCGCGCGCGATGCGGATCGGCGCGCCGAACGTCAGCGTGCACAGCAGCGGAATCGGCAGGAACTCACCCTTGGGCATCACGCGGTTCAGGTTCGCGATCCACACCGGCACGCACTCGATGTCGGGACGCGCGCTCGCCACCCGCCAGATGCCGCTCTTGAACGGCAGCAGCGTCGCGTCGGTCGTGTTGCGTGTCCCCTCGGGAAACAGGATCAGCGAATCGTCGTTCTCGAGCGCCGCGACCATCTGCTCGATCGGATCGGGCGCGCTCTCGCTTCGCGTGCGCTCGATGACGACACCGCGCAGGACCTCGTGGATCAGCCAGCGCTTCAACTTGCTGCCGTTCCAGTAATCGGCGCCCGCGACGGGTCGCGTCCGTACGCGCAGATCATCGGGAAGCGACGCCCAGATCAGCACGAAATCGCCGTGGCTCGAGTGGTTGCCGTAATAGATGCGCTGCACGGCGAGCGGCGGCCCGCCTTTCCACAGCGCTCGGGCGCCAGTCAAGATGCGTGCGAACGCGCAGATCGCGTTGGCAACCAAACGCGTGGTGAATGCTTGCACTAACGCGGCTCGATGCGCTGTTGACCGGCCTGTGCGACGCCGCGTCGCACGCGGTTGACGATGTTGACCGCGATCAGCAGCGACAGGACCGGCATGATCCACCACGCGCCTTCGGTCAACGCGCCGCCCAGGCCGACGTAGAGCCCGAGCGCGCCGAACACGGACGCGCGATCGGACTTGCCCATCGGTCCGTCGTAGCGTCGCTGCGCGCCGACCATCGGCCCAAGCGCGCCCGCCATTTCCGAGAGCGCGGCAAGAAGAATCACCAATCCGACCGACGCTGCCGAGAACGGCGCGAGCATGACGAACGGCCAATAGAGCGCCGCATCGGAAACCACGTCGGACAACTCGTTGAGATACGCGCCGAGCGCGGAGCGCTGGCCGAACTCGCGCGCGAGCATGCCGTCGATCGCGTTGAACGCCATGCGCAGGAAGAGCCATGCCGGCAACAGCAGGAACGGCCAGCGGTCGTCCGCGCGAAAGCAGACGAACGCGCCAAGGACGATCGACACGAGCATCGCAGCGACGGTGACTTGATTCGCCGTGACACCGACATCGGCGAGCCGGCGCACAAGCGGGCGGAGCAGCGCTTGGAAGCGCGGCTTGAGATTGTAGAGTGTAGAAAACATTTCGAAGGTAGAGAGACGGGGTGCGATGCGCGTAGCGCGTCATCCCCGTTTGCTACCGAACCAAGAACAGCGTCGCCAATCCGAGAAAGATAAAAAAACCCCCGGAATCGGTGACCGCCGTGATCAACACCGACGACCCGACCGCCGGATCGCGATCGAATTTCAGCATCGTCATCGGAATCAGCACACCGGCGATCGCGGCAAGGCTCAGGTTGAGCGTCATCGCCAGCACCATGACCGCACCGAGCGCGACGTCGCGATAAAGCAGCATCGCGATCACTCCCATCACGCCGCCCCAGACGAGTCCGTTCAACAGCGCGACCTGCAATTCCTTGCGGATGAGCTTCTGGCCGTGCTCGCGGCCGACCTGCCCAAGCGCGACCGCGCGCACCAGCATCGTGATCGTCTGGTTGCCCGAGTTGCCGCCGATGCCGGCGACGATCGGCATCAACGCGGCGAGCGCCACGAGCTTCTCGATCGTGCCTTCGAACACGCCGATGACGCGCGAAGCGATGAACGCCGTCACCAGGTTGATGGCAAGCCACGCCCAGCGGTTGCGAAATGATCGCCAGACCGACGCGAAGACATCCTCTTCCTCCGCGAGACCCGCCTGCTGCAGCACTTCCTCCTGCCCGCGCGCGCGAACGAAATCGAGCACGTTATCGACGGTGACGCGGCCGACGAGCCGATCGTTCGTGTCGACGACGGGCGCGCTTACGAGGTCGTAGCGCTCGAACGCGCCGGCGGCCGATTCGGCGTTCTCGTGCTGCAGCAGCTTGACCGAAGGCGGCTGCATCACCTCGTCGACGCGCTTCGCCGGATCGTTGACGATCAGCGCGGCGATCGGCAGCACGCCGAGCAGGCGCTCGTCGCGATCGACGACGAACACCTGGTCGGTCTGCGACGGCAACTCGTCGAAGCGGCGCAAATAGCGCAGCACGGCTTCGAGCGACAGATCGGCGCGCACCTGCACGTCCTCGAAGTCCATCAGCGCGCCGACCATGTCCTCTTCGAACGACATCGCGGCACGCAGCTGCTCGCGCTCCTCTACGGCCAAGCGCTGGAAGACATCGTCGATGACTTCCTGCGGCAGGTCGTCGGCGATGCCGGCGAGCTCGTCGGCTTCGAGCGTCTCGGCGGCGGCGACGAGCTCCTGCGTGTTCATCGACTCGATCAGCGTCTCGCGGACCGCGTCGGAGACTTCGATCAGGATCTCGCCGTCGCGATCGGCCTTGACCAGGTCCCAGAGGTAGAGGCGCTCGTCGAGCGGCAGCGCCTCGAGGATCCAGGCGATGTCGGCGGGATGCAGGTGGTCGAGCTTCTGCCGCAGAAGCTCGCGGTTTTTCCGCGTAACGCTCGACTCGATCGGCACGGCGCTCTCCGGCGCGTGCGTCGCCTGCTCGTGAACAAGCCCCTCGACGAGGCGGTTCTTGCGCAAGAGCGCCGTGACGTCGGCAAGCGCGTCCTCGACGCGCCCGGGCGCCTCGTGCCGGTCGGCCGGCTTGTCGTCGACGGTCGCGGCCATCGGAGGGGCGTTCTCGAGGCCTGTGCGGCGATGAAGTGGCGCGAATTCTACGCGCCGGACGTTGGCTTTAGGGCAACGCCGACGCCGGCATGCGCGCGAGGATGATGCCGATCTTGCGGTTCAAGCCGGGCGCATTCGGATTGCGCTCGTAGAAGCGCGGATTAGGCGCCATCGCAGCGAGTCGCGCAGCCTGCGCCGGCGCAACGTCAGCCGCCGACGTCCGGAAGTAGCGCCGCGATGCCGCCTCGACGCCGAACACGCCGTCGCCCAGCTCGATGACGTTCAGGTAGATCTCGAGGATGCGGCGCTTCGGCAGCATCGTCTCGAGCATTACCGTGATGATCACCTCCTGTCCCTTGCGCATCCAGCTTCGTGTCGGCGACAGGAACAGATTTTTCGCGAGCTGCTGCGTGATCGTGGAGCCGCCGGCGATCAAGCGCCCGCGTTTCTCGTTCCGCTCGATCGCATAAGCGATGCCAGCCCAGTCAAAGCCCTCGTGATCGACGAACTTCGCGTCCTCCGCCGCGACCACCGCGCGCTTGACGTGGACCGAAATGCGGTCGTACGGGACCCATCGATACTCGAGCGACGCCCGCGGATTCTTCGACTGCAGCTCGTCGATTCGATGGCTCATGAACGACGTTTCGCCGACCGGATGAGAGCGCCACCACACGATATGTGCCGCATACCAAGCGTGAATGACGACGACGAGCGCAACGAGGCCGAGCGCCACGTAGCCGACGAGCCGCCAGGCCGCCAGGCCGTGCAGTGGCTTCAACCGTTTCGCGAGACGGTCGTGCGTGAAACCGTCCGCTCGCCCGGTCGGAGCGACGCCAGCACCGGCGCTGTCTGCGGACGGATGCCTCGCCAGATCGCGAAGCTCTCGGCCGCCTGCTCGACCAGCATGCCGAAACCGTCGGTGGCGCGGCTCACGCCGTGTCCGAGCGCCCAACGCATGAACCGTGTCGGCGCCTCCGCGTAGACCAGGTCGTAGGCGATTGCGCCGTCCTCGAAGATCGTGTCCGGCAAGTGGCGTGCGTCATCTGCGCTGTCCCATGGCGTGGCATTGATCACGATGTCGAAAGGCTCGGCGAGGTCCTGCGGCGCGCTTGCGGATAGCGATCCGGCGTCAGAGAAGAGGCACACGATCTCTTCCGCGCGTGCTCGCGTGCGATTTGCAATGCACACGCGCGCCGGCTCCTCGGCAAGGAGCGGCCCGAGAATGCCGCGCGTGGCGCCGCCAGCGCCGAGGATCAACAGCGTGCGTCCGACGATCGGGACGCTCAGGTTCTTCGTCAGGTCGACGACGATGCCGGTGCCATCGGTGTTGTCGCCATGCCAATGGCCATCGCGACGAGAGAGCGTGTTCACCGCGCCGGCAAGCTCCGCGCGCGGCGCGATCACGTGCGACAACGCGAACGCCTGCTGCTTGAACGGCATCGTCACGTTGAGGCCGAGTCCTCCCGCAGCGGCGAACGCCTCGATCGTGACATCGAACGCATCGAGCGGGGCGAGGAGTCGGTCGTAGACGATGTCCTGGCCGGTTTGCGCAGCGAAGGCCGCGTGGATCTGCGGCGATTGCGAGTGGGCGATCGGGTTGCCCACGACTGCGTAGTTGTCAGCCATCCGGCCAATGGGGTCAGATCAACTTAACAAGCGTTAATTCAATCTGATCCCATTCCGCTTACTGAGAGACCAGTTCGCTACCCTTCGTGAACGACCAGGTCCGCGTGATGTGCAGGATGTCGGTGTCGCGGCGCACGTCCGGCGGAAACGTCGCGTACGGCGCGGCCATCTGGACGATTTTCACCGCGGCCGCATCGAGGATCCGCTGTCCGGATGACTTGCTGACCTCGACGTGCTCGACGCTGCCGTCGGCCCGGATCGACACGGTGAGGATGAGGCTGCCGTAGAGCTTCTTCGCGCGGGCCGCTTCGGGATAGTTCATGTTGCCGACGCGCTCGACCTTGAGCCGCCAGTCCTCGACATAGCGGGCGAAGCGGTATTCCTCCGCACGCGCGCCGACGAACTTGCGCTTCGGACGCTTCTGGTAGGCGTCCATGTCCTTCGCGATCTGCGCTTCCAGCCGCATCGCTTCCAGCGTCTTCTGCATCATCTCGTTGGCCGTCGGCAGGTCCGGCTGCTCGGCCGCGTCGGGCGCCTTCGGACCGGCCACGACCGACTGCGTCGCCTTCATCGCGGCCAGCACCTCCTTCGTCTGGCGCTCGAGATGCTCGAGGCGCTGCGTCGCCACCGAGATCTCGTTCTCCCGACTGTCCTTCGGCAGCACGGGAAGCGGCGATTTCGCGCGCCGGTCCTTATCGGTGTTGCCGCCTCCGTCCAGATTGCTCTGCGCCAGCACGTCGGCCTTGACCGGCTTGTCTTTGGTCTTCGCGTTGACCAGCGCCACTTCGAGGGGGCGGGACATCCCCAGGTTCGCGACGACGCGCGGCGCAAAATGGATCGAGAGCACGATCGCGTGGATCGCGATCGAGATGCCGAACGTGGCTCGCAACAGCTTGTCGTTGCGCGGGCTTGCGAGCGCCTCGGGTGGTATGCGCGCTGGCGGCAGCGCGCCGGCGGGCGCGAGCAGCGCGACGCGTTTCGGCCGCGTCGTCGGGGGGTTGACTGCGACGTCGATATCGGACGTCGGCATCGCCGGATCGTTCGCGACGACGGGCGCCTTGCGCACGCGTTTGGGTCGCGCCGGCGCGACGCTCTCCTTCGCCTGCACCAGCAGGGCAGGCATCGACGCGTCGACGGGTGGGCGAGGCACGCGGGGAATCGAGAACTCGAGCGCATCGATTGTAATGCGGCCATGTCGTTGTCATGAACATTGCGACCGCAAAAAGACGCGTCGAATGCGTCAACTGTCGTCGCGGACCCACACAGAGCGACCGCTTATCGGAGGCTATGAACCGGATGGCGGCCGACTTGCGCGCTTATCGGTCGTCGACCACCGGCCGACCGGCGAAGCGCGCTTCGAGCGTCGCGTTGAGAAGGTCGATCGCGCCGATCGCCACGAGGACCTGCGCGCCGGCTGGCAACGACGGCAGGTCGGCCAGGCGCAACACGAGCGGCAGCGAATCGAGGCGCACGAGGCTCTCGCGCACGACGGTGCCTGTCGTTTCGCCGACGTTCTCCTGCAGGAGCCAGCGCAGGCACCAGTAGTGCTCCATCCGATGCTGGAACTCGGCGTACTGGCCGTACGTCGCTTCGAAATCGGCCAAAGCGGCGAAGAGCTTCGCATCGTTCTCGGCATAAGGCGCGCGCTCGCCGGCAAGCAATGCGAGCAACTGCCGCTGGTTGACGAGATCGCTGTAGCGGCGCAGCGGCGAGCTGGCCCACAGGTAATGCGTCAGGTTCAACCCCTGATGCTCGCCGGGCTTCGTGCTCATCCGTACCTTGCCCATCGACTGCGTCCGATAGAGACCGGCAAGCCTGCCCTCGGCGAGCGCGTGTCCCCAGCTGTTGTTGACATGGATCATCAACTCCGCGACGAGCTTGTCGAGCGGCGACCCGCGCGGTCGCGGGACGATGTCGACGCGACCCTTCTCGCCTATCGGCGAGTCGGCATCCCAATCGACGTAGAAGCTGAAGTCGATGCGATTGACGTTGTTCTTGCCTCGCTCCCGGCTCAGATGCTGGACGAGCTTCCAGAGCATGCGGAACTCGCCGATCCACGACCGGTCGGCGGGGGCTGATTCGTCGGCAAAGCCATCGCCGATCTCGTCGAGACGCAGATTCGCCTCGACCGGCACGCGTTGCAATCGCGTTTGATGCGCGACCGGAACGCCATCGGGCGTGATCTCGACGTGCAGCGAGAGCGCAGGCGGTGCCGAACCCGCGCGCAACGTGAACGCGTCGATCACCGGCTCCGGCAGCATCGTGAGCTTGCGTCCGGGCATGTAGACGGTCGACAGCCGCTCGCGCGCCACGGCATCGAGCGCGCTTCCAGGCGGGATCGCGAGCGCCGGTGCGGCGATGTGGATGCCGATGTCGTAGTTGCCGTTCGCAAGCGCCTGCACGGAGAATGCATCGTCGATCTCGGTCGTCGTGTGATCGTCGACGGAGAATGCGCGCAGATCCGCGACAGGCAGGTCGGGTAACGCAGGCAGCGGTCCGGTGTCGTCGAACGACGTGCCGCGCGGAAATGCGTCGACGAGGAAGCGATCGAAGTGGAAGTCGTGCGTCGACGGAATCGCACCGCAGGCGGCGAGCAGCGCGACGACGCTGATCCTGCGCGCCTCGCTCGCGAGCGACACCGCCTTCCACTCGATCGCGGTCTTGTCCGGACGATGAAGGAGCATCGGAAGCTTTGCGCGGATCGCGTCAGGAAGCGCGTTGCCCTTCAATTGCTCGACCCAGTCCTCGACCTGGGAAGCCTCGCGCTTCTTGCGCTCGACGCTCGCGAGCGCGGCCTTCAGCGCGTCGGTTGGCGCTCTGCGGTAGCGGCCCCTGCCCCGCTTGTAGAAGTGCATCGGCGCGCCGTGCAACAGCAATGCCACCGCGACCTGCTGCGGCGGCGACGCCGCGCTGCCGTAGTACTCGCGCGCAAGCTCGTCGAAGCCGAAGTCGGCATCGCCCGACACTTCCCACAGGAACGTCGCATCGAGCTCGCCGGCGAGTTTTGCGGCCGAGGCGAGCGTCTCGCTGGGCGAAGGCGACGGAAAGCGCAGAAGAACGTTGCCCGCCTTGACCTTGTAGCGCTTGCCGGATACCGCCTCGACCTGCAGCGAAGCGTCGTTGTCGGAGAGGACCGTGCCCGCCCTTAACTGGCCTTCGTCTTCGAATAGAACGTGCATGCGATTATTCTAGGTTCCCGCTCGAACTCCCATTCAACCAATGGACTATCGCAGACTCGGCAACAGCGGCCTCACCGTCTCGACCGTGTGCCTCGGCACGATGATGTTCGGCGGACCGACGCCGGAAAAGGAATCGCGCGAGATCGTCGCGCACGCGCTCGACAATGGCGTGAACTTCATCGACACAGCCGACGTGTACGAAAAGGGAGAGTCGGAACGGATTACCGGTGCCGCCATCCGCGACGCGCGCGATGCATGGATCGTCGCGACGAAGGTCGGAAACGCAATGCAGCCGGGCCAGCGCAACAACGGCGGCCTGTCGCGCCGCTGGATCGCAGCCGAGTGCGACGCGAGCCTCGCGCGCATGGGACTCGACACGATCGACATCTACTACCTGCACCTCGACGATCACGCGACGCCGCTCGACGAAACGGTGCATGCGATCGGCGATCTGATACGCGCCGGAAAGATCCGCTATTTTGGCGTATCGAATTTCCGTGGCTGGCGCATCGCCGAGATCGTTCATGCGTGCGATCGGGCGGGCGTAGAGCGGCCGATCGTCTGCCAGCCGTACTACAACCTGCTCAACCGCATGCCGGAAGTCGAGGTGCTGCCCGCGTGCGATCACTACGGCATCGGCGTCGTTCCCTATTCACCGATCGCGCGCGGTGTCTTGACCGGCAAGTACGCGAAGGGCAGCGTGCCGCCGGACTCGCGTGCTGCGCGCAACGACAGACGCCTCAAGGAGACCGAGTTCCGCGAAGAATCGCTCGCAATCGCCGACACGTTGAAAGCGCACGCCGAGAACACCGGGCGCACGGCGACGCAGTTTGCCGTCGCATGGGTGCTCGAAAACAGGATCGTTTCGTCGGTGATCGCCGGTCCGCGGACGTTCGACCAGTGGAAGGACTACGTCGATGCGGTTGGCAGGGCGTGGACCGATGACGACGAGGCGCTCGTCGACTCGCTCGTCCGGCCGGGCCATCCGTCGACGCCCGGCTATACCGATCCGCGGTATCCGTTCTTCGGGCGGCGGCGTTGATGCAACGTGACCATGCTACCCGGCCGATCCAGCGCATAACCGGGCAGCGGACGCACGACCGCGCGCGTCGCGGTGCTGCTCAATAGTCTGCGAAACGCGACGATTCGCAACGCATCGAGGGCGCGCACGCTGCAAACGAAGCGATATCGCTCCCGCGCAAGCCGAACGAAGTGGAGGCCGAACTGTGCCGCGGCGGCCTCGATGCCGAACGCCGCATCGGCGCGGCCCGCAGCGACCGTCGCCGCGACGGCGGCGTGCGTGAACTCTTCGTTCGCGTAGCCCGCGATCCGATCGCGGCCTAATCGGGCTCGGTCGAGCAACCGGTCGAACAGCAATCGGGTTCCCGAGCCCGGTTGCCGATTGACGATCGTCGATCCGGTTGCGGCGAGGTCCGCAAGGCGACGGATGCGACGCGGATTGCCGCGCGCAACGATCAGGCCCTGCGTGCGCATAAGAAACGAGACGAGTGCGTCGCGGCGCGGATCCAGCATCGCATAGAGCGGATCGGTTTCACCGCGGCCGGTCATCGCGACGTGGAAGCCGGCCACGTCGGCGCGGCCAGCACGATACGCTTCGATCGCCTCGACGCTGCCGTGAAACTCGAGCGCGATGTCGTGCGCAAGGCGCCAGCGGTCCTTGAGCTGGGCGAGCGCGATGTCGTGGCTGGCGGCAATCTTGAGGCGGGATGGCGTCGGCGCCGTCGTCGTGCGAACGCCCTTGATCTCGATCGGTTCCGTATGTGCAATCAGTAGCGAAGTCGTTGCTGTGTGCGCGTCGAGCAGGCGCTGTCCGATCGGCGTCAGCTGCGCCCCGCGCCCCGGAGCAAGCGACGCAAGCGGCGTTCCGGCAACGCGAGCCGCCGATTCGAGGACTGCCCACGCGGTACGGTAGGGAAGCGAGAGTCGTCGCGCGGCGGCAGCGAGCGAGCCCTCGGCACCGATGCTTTGAAGCAACGGCAACAGGCGGGCATCGACTGGCAACGAACCGTCGCGACCACCGTCGACTCGCCAGCCAACGACAGGCAGAAAGCGGCCCATTCGGCAGATTCTTGCATATAGGGCGGATTGCCGGCGCCGCTTAGCATCGCGCGTTCGATGACGACCGTCGGCCCTGCGTTCGAGCACGCGCTCGCGATGATCGTGCGCGGCGACGCCGTGCTGTACCCGATCATCGCGCTTTCACTCAACGTTAGCGGGCTCGCCGTGGTTGTCGCATGCGTGCTCGCCTTCCCCGTCGGCGCCGCGCTCGCCGTGACGCGCTTTCCGGGTCGCAACGTGCTGATCGTCGTCTTGAACGCGCTCCTCGGATTGCCAGCCGTCGTCGCCGGGCTAGCGATCTATCTGCTGTTGTCGCGCGCCGGACCGCTTGGCGCGCTCGGCATTCTGTTCACGCCGGCCGCGATGGTCATCGCGCAGGCGGTGCTGGTCTTTCCGCTGATAGCGGCGCTGACGCGACAGGCGGTCGCCGATGCGTGGCGCGAGTACGACGAGCAGCTCCGTTCGCTCGGCGCGGGTCCGTTGCGGTCGACGTTCGCGTTGCTGCACGACCTGCGCTTCTCGCTCGTCACGATCGTGCTGGCCGCGTTCGGGCGCGCAATCGCCGAGGTCGGCGCCGTGATGATCGTCGGCGGAAACATCGACGGCGTCACGCGCGTGATGACCACGGCGATCGCGCTCGAGACATCGAAAGGCGACCTGCCGCTCGCGCTGGGCCTGGGCTTCGTGCTGCTCGCCCTGGTATTCGCGCTCAACGTCGCCGCGCACGTGCTGAAGGAAGCCGCCCAACGCCGCCATGGTTGATCGGCGTCCCGCGCTGCTTCCATTGACGCTGCGCAACGTCACGTTGGCCGCAGGCGGCAACGTGATCCTCGACGCCATCGACCTCACGATCGACGCCGGGCCGCGCACGGTGATTCTCGGACCGAACGGCGCAGGAAAGAGCGTGTTGATGCGCGTGTGTCATGGATTGATCGTGCCGACGGCTGGACATGTCCAGTGGTCGCATGCCGAACCGGCGAGCGGCCCAAGACGTCAGGCGATGGTGTTCCAGCGTGCCGTGCATTTGCGCCGCAGCGCGCTGCGCAATCTCACGTTCGCCCTTGCCGTCGCTCGAGTTCCCGGACACGAGCGCGAGTCGCGTGCGATGCACGCGCTCGAAAGCGTCGGGCTGCACAAACTTGCGCATCGCTCGGCTCGCGTTCTCTCCGGCGGTGAGCAACAACGCCTGGCGCTCGCGCGTGCGTGGATGCTCGAGCCGGAGGTGCTGTTCCTCGACGAGCCGACGGCGAACCTCGACCCGGGTGCTGCACGCGAAATCGAGTCGATCATCGGCGCGATCCACGCGTCCGGTACGAAGATCGTAATGATCACGCACAACCTCGGCCAGGCACAGCGCCTCGGCGACGAGATCGTCTTCATCGACGGCGGGCGCATCGTCGAACGCGCGTCGGTCGACGCCTTCTTCGCGAAACCTGCGTCGGTCGAAGCCGACGCGTTCCTCAAAGGAGAGCTTCCATGGTCGCGAGCCGCCGCTCACTGATTGCCGCCGTCTTTGCGGTCGCGGCAGCGTGGGCACCGGCCGGGCATGCACAGGACCGCTCGATCACCGTCGCCTCGACGACGTCGACCGAGCAGTCGGGACTGTTCGGCCACATCCTGCCGATGTTCACGAAGAAGACGGGCATCGGCGTCAAGGTCGTCGCGCTCGGAACCGGTCAGGCGCTCGACGTCGGCCGTCGCGGCGATGCGGATGTGGTGTTCGTCCACGATCGCGCGGCCGAGGACAAGTTCGTCGCCGAAGGCGCGGGCATCGGCCGTCGCGAGGTGATGTACAACGACTTTGTGCTGATCGGACCGAAAGGCGATCCGGCGAAGGTCGCCGGCGGCAAGGACATTTCGGCGGCGTTGAGCGCCGTTGCGAAAGCCAAGGCGCCGTTCGTGTCGCGAGGCGACAAGAGCGGCACGCATGCGGCGGAGCTTCGCTACTTCAAGGAGGCGCAAGTCGATCCCGCCGAAGGCAAGGGCACGTGGTACCGCGAGACCGGCTCGGGCATGGGACCCGCGCTCAACATCGCGTCGTCGATGAACGCCTACGTCCTGTCGGATCGCGGCACCTGGCTCGCGTTCAAGAATCGCGGCGAGCTCGGCATCGTCGTCGAAGGCGACAGGAAGCTCTTCAATCCTTATGGCGCGATCATGGTCAATCCCGCGAAGCACCCGCACGTGAAGAAGGCCGAGGCGCAGGCGTTCATCAACTGGCTCGTTTCCGACGAAGGCCAGGCGGCGATCGCAAGCTATCGCATCGGCGGCGAGCCGTTGTTCTTCCCCGCCGCCAACGGTTGACGCGTCAGATTCCCGTCGCAGCCGCGCCGGACGAATGCGGTCTTGCCGTCGCCTGCATCCCGGCTTCCGCATCGCCCGCGCGCATCGCGCTATCGCGCGTCAGGCTTCGCCGCGACACGCGCTCACCGCGCAGGAACCGCACGACGTCGTCGGTCAGCCGATCCTTGTGCGTTGCGAACAGGCCGTGCGGCGCATCGTCGTACTCGATCAACGTGCTGTCGCGAATGCCTTCCGCCGCCTTGCGGGCGGTTGCCGCGATCGGAACGGTCTTGTCGGCATCGCCGTGAATGACCAGCGTCGGCACATGGAACGAACCCAGATCCTGCCGGAAGTCCGTGGTCGCGAACGCCTTCGCGCACGCAAGCGTCGCCCTGAGGCTCGCCTGCATGGCCACCTGGCGTGACCACTCGAGCATCCCGTCGCTGACCGGATGCGACATGAGGCCGACGCCATAGAAGTCCTTGAAGAAGCCCTTGAAGAACTCGGCACGATCCTTCTCGAGCCCCATCGTCATCTTGTCCATCGTCCCGCGGTCGACGCCTTCAGGGTTGTCGTCGCTCTTCGCGAGGTAAGGCACGACCGACGCGATCAGGATCGCCGAGCGGACGTTGCGCGCGCCATGCCGCGACATGTATCGCGCCACTTCGCCGCCGCCCATCGAGAAGCCGACGATCGTCGCGTCATCCGATCCCGATTGCTGGATGACCGAGGCCAGATCGTCGGCCAATGTGTCGTAGTCGTAGCCGCTCCACGGCTGCTCGGAGCGGCCGAAGCCACGACGGTCGTAGGCAATCGCGCGCATGCCCGAGTCGGCAATCGCCATCGACAGGTCGTCGAAGCTGTCGGCGGAAAGCGGCCATCCGTGGATCAGGATAACCGGGCGCCCGGTGCCCCAGTCCTTGACATACAGCTTGCAATTGTCCTGCGTGGTGACGTAGGGCATGGCATCCGCGCGGCGAACGTGGTCGACAAGCGAATCTCGCACACGTCGCGCAAAACGGCAGCCGATGCAGGCGCGAAGCGGCGTCACCGTGCGTCTTACGGGAAGGGCTCGCGAGCCGTTGTCGGGCCGTGGTATAGGTTTCCGACCACGGATCACCGATGTCCGGTTTCGCACGTTGGGCGGTGATGGCGGTGCTCGCGGCAGTGGCGATTGCGCCTGCCCGCGCCAACGTAGTCGACCTCGACTGGAACGCCGCGTGCGTCGATCCGGCGTTGCCGCTCCCGCGCTTCATTACGCACCACTACATCGCCCTCGACAAAGTCGAGCGGGTCTCGAAATTCCGCTCCGGCTACGGACTGTCGTGCGATCGGAAGGTCCGGTCGAAAACTACCAGATCCATATCGTGCCCGACGGCCGGTCGCGGTCTTCGCGACCAGATGGTCGCGCTCGGCTGCATCGCCGAGGGCTACGGACTGGACGCGGTGATCGTGTGCGCAGCGCTCTGACGCGCGAACTCACTCGTTCACGATGCCGTGGGGCACGTGGCCGCTCGGCACATGCTCGCCCGCGCTGCGGACGTGTCGTGTCTGATCGTCGAAATAGAAGTCCGGCTCGAACTCGCGCAGGAACGGCCCCTTGTCCATGCCGCCCAGGAACATCGCCTCGTCGACATCGATGTCCCAGTCCATCAGCGTCCGGATGGCGCGTTCGTGCGCCGGAGCGCTTCTCGCGGTGACCAGCGCCGTACGCAACTTCATCGCGACGCGATCGGTATCGTCGGCGATCTGCAACCGGTGCAGCGCTTCGAGCAGCGGCTTGAACGGACCGGGCGGCAGCGGCCGCGTCGCCCGATCCGCCTCGTGCGACTGGAATGCGGTCAGGCCCTCGGCCTGGTAGATGCGCTCCGCCTCGTCGGCGAACAGCACGGCGTCTCCGTCGAACGCGATGCGGACTTCGTCGGGATGCGAGTCGACGAGATTCGACTCGAGGTAGACATGCGCGGCCGGAAAGCCGGCCGAGAGCGCTGCGCGAACGTCGTCCGCATTGGCGGACAGAAACAAATTGGCCTTCAGCGGCGCGAGGTAGGCATAGGGCGAGCGGCCCCGCGTGAAGACGGCGCGCTCGATGCCGAGCGAGGCACCCTTGACCGAGCGGAACACACGGAGGCCCGAGACCGGATCGTTGCGCGACAGGATCACGACCTCGACGCGGCGAACGCCGTCCGCATTGAACGCAAGCAGCTTGCGGACCAGCGGGTACGCGATGCCGGGGCGGGCCGGCTCTTCGAGGCGCGCAAGCTGGAGCTTGCGATACGCGCTGTCGTCGCCCGGATCGAAGACGCGGTTCTCTTCCTCGAAGTTGAACAGCGCCCGGGAGCTGATGGCGACGACGAGCAGGCTCGCGGTCGGGGCGAACATGATCGGCGAGTATACGATGGCGGTCGTGGTGGAAAACAAGAACCCACGCGTTGTAGAGCGCCGTCTCGCTGCGCGCTCGACAGCGTATCTGAAGAGCGGTGAACTCGCGACCATCGACGAGGCGCGCGATCGTTACCGCATCACGACACTGTTTACCGCGCTCGCGCTGACCGCGCTCATCGGCGCTGCGCTTCGCCTCGACCAGACACGAGGCAGGTCCTCGTCGACGATGCATGGCACGCCGTGCATCGCGTGATGTTCTGGTCGCCGAGCCAGGTGTTCTTCGATTTCCACGTTGCCGATTACAGCATCCCCTCGGCCTCCTCTACTGGACGATCACGCACTCCGTTGGCCTGGCCGAGCTCGCCATGCGCATGCCGATGATCATCGCCGGGCTCGCGCTTCTGGTTCTGCTCTCGTGGCATGTCGCGCGAACGGCAACGCCGGCCGTCACGATCGGTTTCGCGCTGCTCGTTGCAACGTCGCAAGTACTGGTCCTTTACAGCCAGCTCGCGCGGCCCTAGCGCTTACCGTTCTGCTCGGCCGGATCGCGCACGCGTCGTCCATCGCTTATGCGCGCGGCGACCGGCGTGCGGGTTGGCTGTACGTCGTATGCGCGGCGCTTGCGATGTGGCCGCATCCGGCCATCGCGCCGTTCGTCGTCGCACCGTTCGTGTGGGAGGCGTGGCGTTTGACGCGGCTTCGATCCGCCGCGCTGATCGCCAAGAGCGGGCTCGACATCCCCACGCTCGATACGCTGGTCGGCGCAGCGCACTGGTGGCTCGTCACCGGCTCGCCGTGGATCCTGCTCGCCGCCATCGCATTGATCGTGATCGGCGCGCGCAGCGTCCTCGCGCGTTTTCCGGAAGCGGTCACCGGATCGATCGGCGTCGTGCTCACGGTGATCGGGATCCTCTCGCCGTAGCCCAGGTTGGCTTACTTTGCCGAGGCGATCTCGATCGACTTCGCGGGCTCCGTTCGCCACGGACTCGGCGTTCAGGCGACGACGCTTTGGGCGACGCTCGCCCGCGCTCGACTCTGGACTTGCCCGATGTTCGTCATGCGGGAACCGACGCTGCACGAAGTGCGAGAGCCGCACCGACAGGCGTCAAGCGGAGAGCTTGAGCTCCCGCTCGATCGCGCGCAGCGAGGCGCGGATCTCGCCGACGGCCCAGTCGATCGCCGACGCTTCGATCGTGAGCGGCGGCGCGATGCGTACGACGGTGCCGTGCGTGTCGCGCGACAACATGCCGCGCTCGAGCATCCTCGTCACCACTGTCTTCGCCGTGGCGAACCGCGCATCGATCTCGATGCCGACGAGCAAGCCGCGACCGCGCACGTCGGCGACGAGCGGACTTGCGATCGACTTCAGTCCGTCCATCAGCCGCGCGCCGCTTTCGCGCGCGCGCTCGATCAGCCGCTCGTCGAACAGCACGTCGAGCGCCGCCATCGCGACAGTCGCCGCGAGCGGATTGCCGCCGAACGTGCTGCCGTGGTCGCCGGGATTGAACACCTGCATTACGTCGTCGGTCGCGATGAACGCGGACACCGGCAGCAGTCCGCCGCCCAACGCCTTGCCGAGGATGACGCCGTCGGGCTTGACGCCATCGTGCTCGCAGCCGAGCAGATAGCCGGTGCGACCGAGACCGGTCTGCACTTCATCGACGATCAAGAGCACGTCGTGCTGGCGGCAAATCCTCGCACAGGCGGCGAGATAGCCGTCCGGCGGAACGATGATGCCGGCTTCGCCCTGGATCGGCTCGACGAGAAACGCCGCGGTGTCGCGCGTGATCGCGCGCTCGAGCGCCTCGGCGTCACCGTACGGTACGGTCGCGAGTCCCGGCGGAAACGGCCCGAAGCCGTCGCGATACTGCTGCTCGGTCGAAAGCCCGGTGATCGTGATCGTGCGACCGTGGAAGTTGCCGTCGCACGCGATGATCGCCGCTCGACCGTCGGGGATGCCTTTGATCTTGTGTCCCCACTTGCGCGCAGCCTTGATCGCCGTCTCGACCGCTTCGGCGCCACCGCTCGCCGGAATGACGCGAGCAAGCCCGGTGATGCGCGCGAGCCTTTGCAACAGCTGCGGCAGCCGGTCGTTGTAATAGGCGCGCGACGTGACGGCGAGCTTTTGCGCCTGCTCGACCAGCGCGCCGACGATGCGTGGATGCGCGTGACCGAAGCTGACCGCCGAATACGCGCTCATCAGGTCGAGGAATCGGCGTCCTTCGACGTCGGTAACCCACGATCCTTCCGCGCGCGACAGCACGATCGGAAGCGGTTCGTAGTTGCGGGCGGCCGCTTCACGCTCGCGGGCGATGTGGGCGTTCGAGCGCACTGAAGTGGGGGAACGGTTGACGACGGGCGCAAGGCCCGCGCGCGGACGTTGTTGCATGGAACTGCGCTCCTCGTGAGAGTTGTCGGCGCGGATTCAGTTCCGCTCGCGGATGGCGAAGCGCGATCGACGACGACGAAACAAGTTGAAGCCGACAGATGCAGCCGGCCCTTGCGTTTTGCGAGGCGCGCAGGTTACGCGCGTTGCTCGTTCACCGCTAGGCGCACCGCAGCAAACCGCAGGATCGTCGAGATCTGCGAGGCAAACGTGGTGAACGTGTGGTCGCCGCCGCCCTCCACGTACTGAAACGACCCGCGATAGAACGCCACCGCTTCCCGATAGTCGAGCACTTCGTCGCCCGACTGGACGAGCAGCAGATATCGCTCCGGATTCGTGACGCTCGGAATCGACAGTGCTCGCAACTCGTCGAAGTGCCGTTCGGTCACGACGAACGTTTCGCCGGTATACAGGTTGACCTGCGGGCCGACGTACGGCGACAAATCATCGTACGGACGGATCGCCGGATTGATCATGACGCCGCGGCACGCGAAGCACTCGGCGAGCCACGTCGCGTAGTAGCCACCGAGCGAACTGCCGATGATGGTGAGCGACTCGGCGGGCTGCGATACGTGCGTTTCGATCCATTCGGCGGTCGTGGCCATGGCGTTCGCGGGCGACGCATCGAGCGCAGGAACATGAAGACGCGGCCGCTCGGTCGCCGGCAAGCGCTCGACGGCCTCGCGCAGCATGCCCGCCTTGATGCTGGCCGGTGAACTGCGAAAGCCGTGCAGGTACAGGATTGTGGTCGTGGACATCGTCAACGGTTTCGCCGATCGCGCCATTTTCGCCGGATTGCCAGAATCGATCGACGGATCGCCCGCATCGTGCGGCAGTTCCGCTTGCGTTCGCGGTTCGATCGTGCGGTGCGCTTCCTTTCGAAGGCAGTCGGCGGTCGCAACGTCCTGCTCGCGGCGCTATGCGGCGCCATCCTGCTGATCCTCGCGCTGAACGTGTGGACGGTCATCGACTTGCGATCTGGACGGCGCTGCGGCGACGAGCGCCTGGTTGTGGAGGATTCGGCGCAATCTCGAGCGGATGAATCTCACCCACGTCCCTGTGATTTACGAAGTCGCCGTCACGCTCGACCAGCGCGTGAGACTGCGCTGTCGATGCTGTCGCTCACGTTCGATCCGAAGTCATCCGAATTGCCGCTCGGGGCCCGCGCCGAACTCTCGCGACTGACCGACAAGCTGCGCAACAGCGACGGCGCCATCATCGTCAGCGGTCATGCCGACGCGCTCGGGCGGGCATCGATCAACGAAGCGCTGGCAAGGCAAACGTGCCGAAGCGGTGCGCAACGCGCTGGTCAAGTCGGGCGTGCCAGACTATCGCATCGTTACCCGATCGCTCGGCGCGCGCGTCCCGATCTCCGATAACGGCACGCGCGAAGGACGCGCGGCCAATCGCCGCGTCGAGATCGCATCGCGCCGTGATGCAACGATGGCGCTGCAGATCAACCGAGCGCCTTGAGCAGCTTGTCGTGAACGCCGCCGAAAGCGCCGTTGCTCATGATCAGGACATGGTCGCCGGCGCGCGCGAAACCCGCGATCGCCTGCACCATCTGATCGAGGTTGCGATGCACGTCAACGCGATAGCCGAGCGGCGCCAGCGCGTCCGACGGATTCCAGCCGAGCGTTCCCGGCGCGAAGCAGAACGTGTGGTCGGCTTCGCGCAGGCTTGCGGGCAACTCGGCCTTGACCGTGCCGAGCTTCATCGTGTTCGAACGCGGCTCGAGCACGGCGATGATCCGCCGCGCTCCGACGGCGCGCCGCAAGCCGCCGACCGTCGACGCGATCGCCGTCGGGTGATGCGCGAAGTCGTCGTAAACCGTCACGCCGCGAACTTCGCCCAGACGCTCGAGCCTGCGCTTGACGCCACGGAACTCCGCGAGCGCCTCGAGACTACGTTCGACCGGCACGCCGGCATGGCGCGCGGCGATGATCGCGGCAATCGCGTTCAAGCGCGTATGACGTCCGCACAGCGTCGAATCGCCAGGCCAGCGCAACATGCCCTGCGGCGCGCCGGCATGCGTCACCTTGCCGTCCCCGGCGATGCGCCATTGCGGCAGCACGCCGTTCTCGAACGCGAGCTCGGCCCCTGCGAAGCGCTCGACGGACGACCAGCAGCCGCGCGCGAGCACGCGCTCGAGGTTTGCGTCCTCCGCGTTGACGACGAGCCGGCCCGTCGAGGGCACGGTGCGGATCAAGTGATGAAATTGCGTTTCGATCGCGGCGAGGTCCGCGAAGATGTCCGCATGGTCGTACTCGAGGTTGTTCAGCACGAGGGTGCGTGGCCGGTAGTGCACGAACTTGCTCCGCTTGTCGAAGAACGCCGTGTCGTACTCGTCCGCCTCCATCACGAAGAACGAGCTGTCCGACGGCCGCGCCGACACGCCGAAGTTGAGCGGCACGCCGCCGATCAGATAGCCGGGTGAAAGCCCGGCATGATCGAGGATCCACGCGAGCATCGCGGCCGTCGTCGTCTTGCCGTGCGTGCCCGCGACCGCAAGCACGAAGCGGTTCTGCAGCACGTGATCGCGCAGCCACCCCGGGCCTGATGTGTAGGGCAGCCCGCGATCGAGGATCGCTTCGATCAGCGGATTGCCTCGCGTGATCACGTTACCGACGACGAACCAGTCGGTGTTCGCCGCCGCGGCCTCGAGCTGCGCGGCGTCGTAGCCTTCCGTCAGTTCGATGCCCAGCGAGCGCAGTTGCGACGACATCGGCGGATAGACGTTGGCGTCGCAGCCGGTGACGCGGTGCCCGTCGGCTTGCGCCAGCGCGGCCAATCCGCCCATGAACGTGCCGCAGATGCCGAGGATGTGCAGATGCATGTCGTAACGCTGCGTCAGGAAGCCGGAACAGGATGCGCAAAACGCTTCCAGCCGCGAAAGAACCACGCGAGCGCGAGCACGTCGAGGGCAAGCACGAGCGCGAACGCGTAGCGCAAGCCGGCCGCCGCGTCGACGCCCGCTGTCGCGCGAATCGCATCGACGACACCGCCGATCCCCCACTGCGTGACGAAGCTTCCGATGAACATGAACAGGTTGATCGCCGTGTTCGTGCGACCGACGTAATCGCGCGGGAAGCCTTCGTTGGTCACGGGGAAAGCGAGCACGTTCGCAGCGACGCCAAACCCGTAAAGCGACCACCAGCCGAGCGAGCCCGGCACTTCGAGTGTGATGCACGCGAGGGCGAACGCGCTCATCGTGAAGCCGGCGGCGAACAGATGACGCGCGCGAATGCCGCGCCGGTCGAGCGCTGTCGCGAAGCTGCCGAGCAGCACATAACCAACGAGCACGACGACGCTCATTACCAGCAGCACCGTCGCGGCGGCGCCTCGCGTCAACCCCTGGACTTCCATCATCCACGGCACCGCCCACAGGCCCTGGATCGCCATGAACACGCCCATGCCGAAGCCCGCAAGAGGCGCGATCCACCAGAAGCGCGGATGCCGGTAGATCTCGCGCACCCCGGCCCATTGCGAGCGCACGTCTGTCGCGTGCGTCGGCGGCGGCGTATCGGGCACGCGCCACGCGATCCACAAGGCCACGCCGAACGTCATCGTGGCGAGCACGATGAAGATCGTGCGCCAGTCGACGATGCGCAGCGCGAGCTCGGCCGGCGCCGTCGCCGCGAGCGCGCCGATTCCGCCCGCGACCATCATCCAGCCGGCAAGCGACGCCTGACGCTCCGCCGGATACCACATCGCGATGCCTTTCAGCGGCGCCATCAGGCACGCGCAGACGCCAGCGCCGATGATCGCGCGACCGACCGTCAATGTGGTCAGGCCGTCGGCGAACGCGAAGATCAGGGCGCCGGTCGCGGCGATGAGCAAAAGCACCGGCTCGACGCGCCGTGGCCCGAAGCGATCGAGAAGGATGCCGACCGGAATCTGCATCAACCCGAACGCGAGGAAGTAGGCGCTGGTCAAAAGTCCCAAGGACGCGGCCGTCAATCCGAGTTCGCCCGTGAGCTCCGGCGAGATCACCGCGTTGATCGTGCGATACAGGTACGAAAGCAGATACCCGGCGGCGAACGCCGAATACACCGGGACGAACGCGGTTGCACGCACCCGGTCCGTTAGCGTTGCTGCGTTCTGCATGTCAGTGGCGCCGGGCGTGGCGCGAGCAGCCGGCGAGGGGCCCCACGCGTCGTGTGCGTGGGGATCGACGCGTCGCGAGTCGACACAAGATGGCCGACTCGCGAGTCATTGCAGGCCACGATGGTGTAAGGAGGCCAGCCGCCCCAAGCACTGACTGCGCCCCCTCCAGAGGCAGCGAGCGAAGCGAAGCGTGGGGGTCGTCACCTTCAGCGATTCAGCGCAGACGCAAGCTCGCGGCGATACCGGCGCGCGATGTCGCTGTCCGCGCCGAGCGCCTCGAAGATCGTCAGCATCGTCTTGCGCGCCGCATCGTCGCCGTAGCTGCGATCGGATTCGACGATGCCGAGCAGGCTTTCGAGCGCTTGGCCGTAGTCGCCGCGCGCGGCCAACGCATTCGCGTACGCGAGGCTCGCCTGGACGTCGTCCGGTGCGTCGATAACGCGTTTCGCGAGGTCGTCGAGGTCGACCGCCCCACCGGTGTGAAGCTGTGCTCGCGCTTTCAGCGATGCCAGCCGGATCTCGTCGCGCACCGGGCGCGTGCGTGCGCGTTGCGGCGATTCGAGCTCCTCGGCGATCGTGGTGGCGTCCGAACCGCGGTCGGCTGCGAGCAGCGCCTCCATCCGTGTCAGCGCCGCATCCTCATTATCCGGATCGATCGCGAGCGCCTGGTCCAGGAGCTCCAGCGCGCCACGCGCATCGTCTTCGATGAGCCGCGATTTCGCCTCTTCAACAAGCGGCGCCGCGGCCGACGGAATCGCGCGCATGAGGAATTCGCGCACCGCCGACTCGGGCAGTGCGCCGGTGAACTCGTCGACGACCTTGCCGTCGACGAAGAGCTTGCAGTTCGGGATGCCGCGAACCCCGTAGGTCTGCGCGATCTGCGGATGCGCGTCGGTATTGAGCTTGGCGAGCGTGAAGCGACCCGCCAGCTCCCTCGCGACCTTGTCGAGTACGGGACCGAGCGCGCGGCACGGCGCGCACCACGGTGCCCAGAAGTCGACGAGCACAGGCACGCCCGTCGAACCGAGCCGCACGACTTGCTCGAAGTTTTCCAGCGTGAGCTCGATGGCGATCGACATATTTCTGGTCGGGCGCGTCAGCGTCCGCCGGTGAATCCGATCGGACCCGGCGATGCGCTTTTCGATATCCGTTCGATGACCGCGGGCACTTCGCTGATTATCTCCCGCGCGAGAAAACCGACGCGGCCGACGCGACGAGCAAGGATGTCGCCGGCGCGCGCATGGACGACGATGCCCCATGCGGCCGCCTGCTCAAGCGTCGCGCCGCGCGCGACGAGACCAGCGATGATCCCGGCCAGCACGTCGCCGGACCCGGAAACGGCAAGGCCCGCGTTGCCGCCGTTGTGCTGAAAGCATCGCCCCTCGGGCGTCGCGATGACCGTCGTCGCGCCTTTGAGCGCAACCGCGACGCCGAATGTTTGCGCGCTGCGTCGCGCCACGGCGATCGGATCTCCGACGACTTCCCGCTTGTCGATCGACAACAAATGCGCGACTTCGCCGGCATGCGGCGTCAGGAGCAAGAGCGCGTCACGCCGGCTCGTGGCGAAATCGAGATCGCGAACCGCATCCATTGCACCGGCGTCGAGAATGATCGTCGCAGCACGCGACGATACGATCGCCTGCTTCACGAGCTGCCGGACGCTTTGGGTCGCCGGAAGCCCGGGCCCGATCAGCAAGGCATCGACGGGCGTGTCGAACAAGCTTTCGCACAGCGCGAGCGCAGCATCGTCCGTCTCCTCGAGCCCGACGACGCGCGCTTCCGGAAACGCGATGACCAGCGCATCGGCGAATCGGTCGGCAGTCGCAAGCGTGACCTTTCCTGCGCCGGCGCGCATTGCAGCCATGCCGGCGAGATAAACGGCGCCACCCAAGCTTCGTGCGCCGCCGATGATGAGCACACGGCCGCGGTCTTCCTTGTCCGCGTCGTCGGAGGCTTCCGGCAGCGGCCAGCGTTGCAACGCCTGGTCGTCGAGCGGCGTGACGTGCGCTTCGTTGGTCATGACTTCGGCGCGGCTGGCACGTCGGGCGCCGCAGTCACCGGCGCGCCCGCTTCCTCGAGCGGCGCGACGAAGTTGACGAGCTTCGGCACGAGCTTTCCGTTGCTGGCGAGCGTCGCGTCGAACGCGTAGGACGTCACCGAGCAGTTCGGCACGTCGGCCGCACGGTCGATTTCGAGGATCTTCGCCTCGTCCATCCGCTCGATCAGGTAGCGGTAGCAGTTGACGACGATCTGGTGCCCGACGATCAACAGCCGCTCGCGACGGTGCTCGCGCGTGATCGTGTCGAGCATGCTTCTAAGCCGCAGGATCACGTCACACCACGACTCGCCGCCGGGCGGGCGAAAGTAGAACTTGCCAACGTGCGCGCGCTGGAGGGCGAGCTCGGGAAACTTCTGCTTGATGCCGAACTTCGTCAGCCGGTCGAGCGCACCGAACTCTTTCTCGCGCAGTCGCTCGTCCGCCTGGAACGTCACGTCATCGAGATCGATTCCGGCCGATTCCAGCACGATGCGCGCCGTCTCGCGCGCGCGCACGTACGGCGAACACAGCACGATCGTCGGTTGCGCCTCCCGCGGCATTGCACCGAACCAGCGCCCCAGCGCGCGCGCCTGCTCCTCGCCCAGCGACGACAGCGGCGTGTCCATGTCACGCCAGGCGACATCGATCAGCGGATGGCGCGCGCTCTCCGCCGCATCGCGTGCGACGTTGCCGGCACTCTGGCCATGCCGAACGATCCAGAGAATGTCCGGCCATTTCTGCTCGAGGGCGCGCGGAACGGGAGGCGAAGAGGACATCGTTATGGCTGCGGAAGCGTGATCGTCACGACGACGCCGGTGGCATCGGCCCGATTGTCGGCGCACGCGCTGCCGCGGTGCAACTGCGCGATCAGGCGAACGATGTACAGGCCGAGTCCCAGATGGGGCGAAGCCGGATCGTGCGTCGCCCCCTCGCGCACCGACACCATCGACTCGAACAGCCGCTCGCGCATCGCGTCCGGCAACGGCGGCCCGTCGTTGCTGACGGACAACAGCGCCGCGCCACTTGTGCTCTCGACGCGGACAACGACCGGCCTCTGCGGCTCGCCGAACTCGATGGCGTTTGCGACCAGTTTGTCGAGCATCTGCGCGATCAGATCCGGCGCGGCCTCGATCTCCACTGTACCGGACGGCGCGTCGTAGATGAACTCGCGCGGCGCATACGCGCTACGATAGCCCTCGACGCAGCCGCGAACCAGCGCAACCAGGTCGACGCGCTCGAAATCCGCCGCGTCGACGCTTTGCTCGAGCCGCGCCGCTTCACTCATCCGCGTGAGAATCTGCGAGAGCCGGTCGAGGCCGCCTTGCGCGCGTTCGAGATAGACGCGCGAGTCCGATGCAACGCCGGCGCCATGCAGGTTCTCGAGCGAGCTCTTCACCACCGCGATCGGCGTGCGGAGCTCGTGCGACAACCGGTTCGCGAGCTGCTCGCGATGCGCCGCGGCGTCGGCAAGACGCGAAAGCACGCTCGTGAAGCTGCGCGACAGGTCGCCGATCTCGTCGCGGGCCTGCGAGCCGGCCGCAATGTGCCGCACGCGACCCTGCGCGTCGATCGCCTGCTCGACTTCATCGCGCAGCGTGCGGATGCGCGTCGACAATCGCGAGGCGAAGAGCGCGAGCGCACCGGCGCCGACCAGCGTCACCGCGAGCACCAGCGTGAACAGCCGCCCGAACGCGCGATTGCGCTCGGCGAGCACGGCGTTCGTCGTTTCCTCGACGACGACGGCGCCATGCACGCGATCGCGGACCCAGATCGGATGCGCGGCCGCGACGATCGTCACGCGACCGTCCCGCGACGCGCGACGCGACGTCGACAGAATGCCGCCGAGCGCGGCTTCGACATCCATCCCAAACGGCAGCGGGCGGCCGAGGAAGTCGTCGCTGAAATCCTCGGTCGGTTGCTTCAGCACCGTCGCGAACAGCGGATCGAGCGTGTAGCGCTCGACCGATGCGACGACTTTGGTCAACCCGGACTCGCTGTTGACCCTCGTCGGCGGCTCGCGCGCGAGGCTGCCGGAGCGCGCGAGCACGTTCTCGCTCGCGTCGACGACGAAGATGCGCGCCGTCGTGCGCGAGAGTCCCTGAAGGATCTCGTCGATCGCAGGCGAAGGTACGCGCGGCGCCAACTCGCCGCCGGTGTCGACCTGCGAAGCGAAGAGCGCCGGCCGGTCGTGCAACGAGATCGCCACCGCCTGCGCAGTTGCCGCGAGCGTCCGCTCCTGCGCGTCGCCCAGGAACCGCTCGAGCTCGTTCACGTACGCATAACCCAGCCACGGCACGGCGAGGAATACGCTGAGCACCAGCGCGAGCTGCGCGCGGATGCCGAGGGCGGGAAAGCGAAGCTTCACGTCCAGACGAGGCTCACTCCGCGTCCGCGCTCCACCGATAGCCCATGCCATACACGGTTGCCACGCGGTCGAACGCCGCGTCCAGCGCGAGAAACTTGCGCCGGATCCGCTTCACGTGCGACGTGATCGTGCTGTCGTCGACGACGATGTTCGCGTCGCGCATCAGCGCATCGCGGTCCTTGACGTGGCCCGGATGGCGCGCGAGCGAGTGGACCATCCAGAACTCGGTCAGCGTCAGCGGCACGTTTTCGCCGTGCCATGTCGCGGTCAGCCGCTTCAGATCGAGCTTCAGATCGTCGCGCACCAGCACTTCTTCCTGCGTCGGCGGCGACAGCGTCAGGTCGCTTCGACGGAACAGCGCCGCAATCCGTGCGGTGAGCTGATGCAGGCTCGCATCCTTGGTCAGATAGTCGTCGGCGCCGATGCGCAATCCGGCGACCACGTCGAAATCGGAGTCGCGCGCCGACAGGAAGATGATCGGCAGCGTCGGCGACATCGCGCGAAGCTCGCGGCACAGCGTGAAGCCGCCGTCCGGCTCGTCTCCCAAAGCGACATCGATGACCGCGAGATCGGGCAGGCGCGTGCGGAATGCCGCCATCGCTTCCGGTCGCGTCGCGAAGCCGACGACGTCATAACCGTGGCGCTTGAGCGCGTCGATGTAGTTCGCGCGGATCGACGGCTCGTCTTCGATGATCGCGATGCGCCGGCTCATGAACCGCCATTATCCGCCGTTTGCGCTAAGCTTTCGCCGCATCACGCGCAACAGAGGGAAATCGTGTCGACCGTCGACGCAGCACCGGCGTTCGTGCGTACCTGATCGCGCTCATTACAGCCGGCCTCGTGCCGGTCATGCTGTTCGGCGCCGGGGGCGTCGGGGTGGTCGCGGGTCGTGACGTTCGAGGAGTACGCCGTCTCACAGCGCGTGGGCCCCGATCGGAACGAGCGGCTGGACAGTGGGTTACGGCATCCCCGCGGCGACGATCGAGCAGTCGCCCGCGCAATCGCTGGTTGGGAAGAATCTCGCCGCGATTCGCCGCCACCGGTTTGCCACGATTGACCGGTGCGTTGCCTGAAGTTCCGCGCGGCCGTTGCACACGGCAGCGCTGAAATGCGACTCGTGCCCGTGCCAATGCCGGCTCAGCCGGGCACCACGCGCGGCTCTCCTCCTTGGTCGGGCGTGAACCAGCGACGCCGGACAAGCCGTCGGGGCCTCCAACACCCCGGCGGCATCTCCGACAGGAAACGATGAACGCTCGCTCGGACTTGAACCTATCGGCGCGATCGCCAATCGGCGAATTTCGCCGCTTCTCCGATTTCCTTCGCATCGCTGCCGAAGCGGCGGTCGTCGGCCTCTTCGCGAGCGCCGTGCTCGTTGCTGCGGCGCTTTGCATCGCCACCGCGCAAGCCGCCTCGTTCGATACGCCGACGACCGGCACGCTGCTGCTCAAGAGCGAGGCGGGCAACGTTCCGGCGCCGCTGGTGGCCACCGAAGTGTCGATCGACGTTTCGGGAATCGTCGCGCGCACGCGCGTCACGCAGCGCTTCGTCAATCCCGGCGACGATTGGAGGGAAGGCGTGTACGTCTTTCCGTTGCCGGAATCGGCGGCCGTCGATCACCTCGCGATGCGCATCGGCGAGCGGCGAATCGAAGGTCGCATCCGCGAACGCTCGCAAGCACGCACCGAGTACGACAAGGCGAAGCGCGAGGGACGCAAGGCGGCGCTCGTCGAGCAGGAACGTCCGAACCTGTTCACGACGAGCGTCGCGCCGATCGGGCCGAACGAGGACATCGTCGTCGAGATCGAGTACCAGGAAGTCCTGCGCTTTGACAGCGGTGCGTTCTCGCTGCGCTTTCCGCTTGCCATCACGCCCCGCTACATCCCGGGCAGCGCGCTAGCCGCGGCGCCCTCGGGAAGCGGCTGGAGCGTCGACACCGATGTCGTCGTCGATGCTTCGCACATCACGCCGCCGATCGTTCATCCGTCGATCGGCAAGGTGCTTCCCGTCACGTTGCGCGTCGTCGTCGATGCGGGTTTCCCGCTCGCGAACGTTGCGAGTCGCCATCATTCGGTGAAGCTCGACGAACGCGTCGACGGGCGCACGACCGTCGAAGTCGCTGGGCCGGTGCCGGCGGACCGCGATTTCGTGCTCGACTGGACGCCCGACGTCGGCCGCGCGCCGGGCGCCGCTGTCTTCACCGAGCGCAAGGACGGGAGGCTTTATGCGCTTGCGATGATCGTGCCCAGCGCGAACGGTCCATCGGCGCCGAAGCTGCCGCGGGAAGTCACCTACATCATCGACACGTCCGGATCGATGGCGGGAACCTCGATGACACAGGCGAAGGCCGCGCTCCAGTTCGCGATCGGCCGTCTGAGCCCGGGCGATCGCTTCAACGTCATCGAATTCAACTCGCGCGCGCGGCCGTTGTTCGAGCAGCCGATGCCCGTTGATTCGGCGACGATCGGACGCGCACGCTCGTTCGTCACCGGGCTCAAGGCCGACGGTGGTACCGAGATGCGTGAAGCGCTCGCGCTTGCGCTAGGTTCGCCGCGCTTCGAGGGCTACGTCCGGCAGGTCGTGTTCCTCACCGACGGCGCCGTCGGCAACGAAAGCGAGCTGTTCGCGATGATTCGCGAGCGGCTCGATGATCGACGCCTCTTCACCGTCGGCATCGGCTCGGCGCCGAACAGCCACTTCATGACCAAGGCGGCGCAATTCGGGCGCGGCACGTTCACCTACATCGGCGACGTCGCCGACGTGAAGCAGAAGATGGCGGCGCTCTTCGTCAAGCTCGAAAGCCCGGTGCTGACGGACGTCGTCATCGACTGGCCGTCGACGACCGAGGCCTGGCCGCGCGAAGTTCCGGACCTCTATGCCGGCGAGCCGCTGGTTGTCGCCGCATCGGCCGCGTCGCTCGATGGCGAAGTCGTGCTGCGCGGCCGCTACGGCGGCAAGCCGTGGCAGGCGAAGCTGCCGCTTTCCGGCAACGGCGATGCGAATGGCCTGGGTGTGTTGTGGGCGCGGCGAAAGATCGACGCGCTCGACGACTTGCAGATTGCGGGCGCGAACCCTGCCGACGTGCGCGAGGAGATCGTTCGCACCGCGCTTGCGCATCATCTGGTGACGAAGCACACGAGCCTCGTTGCGGTCGATGTGACGCCCAGTGCTCCGGCGGGAGCGAACCTCGTCAAGACGGCCGTACCGGGGAATGTGCCGCATGGTCACGCGTTCGAGGCGATGGCTGCGGGATTGCCGCAGACGGCGACGCCGGCCTCGTTGCAACTGACGATGGCGATCATGGCACTGCTCGCGGGGTTGATGATGCTTCACGCGCGATCGCCGCGAAGGGGTGGCGTGAGCGGTGGCGGATGACCGTGTCCACCCGCAACATCGTGATTGCCGGCGCGTTGTTCTCGGTCGCCGCCTGGCTCGCCGGCGAGGCGCTCTACCTTCATGCGAAGGCGCTCGTCGGCCAACGACTGCTGGTCGCGGCGTGGCATCAAGCGCAGCGCGATGGCACGAGAGCCCAGCCATGGCCGTGGGCCGACACGCACCCGGTGGCGCGACTCTCCGTTCCGGCGCTCGGCATCGATCAGATCATCCTCGCCGGCGCGAATGGGCGCACGCTTGCGTGGGGTCCGGGTCACGTCGAGAGCACGGCGAAACCGGGCCTGAGCGGCAACGCCGTCGTCACCGCGCATCGCGACACGCATTTCGGGTTCCTTCCGCGGCTTGCAATCGGCGAAATCGTCGTCGTTGAAACGGCTTCCCGCACCAAGCGCCGTTATCGCGTCGAGCGAAGGTTCGTTGCCGATCACCGCGCGTTGCGGCTGCCGGCCGACGAGGACGTGACGACGCTATCGCTTGTGACGTGCTACCCGTTCGACGCGATCGACCCGGACACGCCGCTTCGTTACGCGGTCATCGCCCGCGCCGTTGACTAACGAAGAGCGAGCGCGATACCGGGCGTGCCAGTCGTTACTATCGCGTTCTCCCCAAGCGGCGGCGACGAAGGCCGGATCATCGCGTCAGGCGGCGGACAAGCCGAGGCCGCGCACGACGAAGCGGCTGATCTCGTCGATGACTTCGTCCGGCGACAGGTCATGCTTCAGTGACCAGCCGCGCAGCGCGATCATCGCCGGCAGAAACGTGAGGATGTTCGCCGCCAGATGCGGATGGCGCAACGGCACTTCGAGTTCGCCTGCCGCGTCGCTGACGATCCGTTCGAACATGCCGATGAACTCCTCGACGCGGGCCAGGATCACGCGGCGCGACCGTGTATCGAGCAGATGACTGTCCTGATAGATCAGCAGGATCTCGCGTCGATGGCGGTACATCACCTTGGAGATTGCCCGCACCGCCAGGCGCACGCGCTCGACCGGGTCCCGCGACGCCTCGAGCGCCTTGCGCGTCTGGTCGTTGTATTCGGCGACGATGCGATCGCAGACGAGGTACAAGATGTCGTCTTTCGATCGAACGTAATTGTAGATCGTTCCCTGCGTCATGTTGGCGGCGCGTCCGATGTCGCGGACCGTCGCATTGTGAAAGCCCTTCTCGATGAACACCTCGATGGCGGCGTTTATCAGCCGCTCGCGCCACACGCGTACGCGCTCCGGGTTCTTCGTCGCCGCACGGATACGCTGCGCGGCGACGGCGACCGCGACATCTGACTTGGAACGAGCCTCCACTTGCAACGATCTGATCTGAGCGCTGGGTCACGCTGGAGCTTACGCTCGTGACGACCCGCTCGACAAGCTTCCGGTTCGCTGAAGCGACGGCGATTGACAGGTGGCGTTGCACGCGCCTATTCTGAGCGCAGAGTCAGTTTTTCGAGCTGACCCACCCGAAGGAGGAGACGATGAGAAAGCTGCTCGCGGCGGCCGCGGCCCTGCTCGCTTGCGCGATGCCGGTCGTTGCCCAACAGGGCGTCACCGCCGACACGATCACGATCGGCGCGCACGGACCGATCACCGGCCCGGCCGCGTACATCGGACTCGCGGGTCGCGACGGCATGATGCTCGCCGCCAAGGAGATCAACGCCGCCGGCGGCATCAACGGGCGCAAGATCAACGTCGTGTTCGAGGACGACGGTCACTCGCCCACGCGCGCGGTTGCGGCGGTGAAGAAGCTCGTCGAGCAGGACAAGGTCTTTGCGATCATGTCGGTCGGCGGCAGCAACGCGACTGTCGGCGCCGTCGACTACGTGAAGGAAAAGAACATTCCCTTCTACGTATCGATCGCGTCCGCCCCGCAAGTCACATGGCCGCATGCGCGCAACCTGTTCCGAGGCGGTACGACCGAGACCGCGCGCTACGGCGAGCTCTACGCGGAGTTTCTCGCCGCCAGGGCGAAGCGCATCGCGATCATCAGCGGTCGCGAAGAGTATCCGCGCAACGAAGGCGACGCGACGACGGCGAAGCTCAAGGACTGGTTCGGCATGGCGCCGGCGGTGCGCGTCGAGTTCAACATCGGAGACAAGGACTTCACGCCCCAGCTCGTCGAGGTGCAGAAGGCGAATCCCGACGTCGTCGCGTTCTTCGGCAATCCCGCGGAGGCGGCGATTGCCATGCGCCAGGCGAAGGAGCTTGGCTTGAAGCAGCCTTTCTTCGTCGGCAGCAACATGGTCGATCCGGCGCTCGTCACCGTCGCGAAGAGCGCAGCCGAAGGCGTAACCGGGTTCTCGCTGATTCCGTACCTGCCGGGATCGAAGGCGCCCGACATGGTGAAATGGGAAACAGCTTGGAAGAAGGAGTATCCGAACGCGCCGTCGGGCCGGCCCAACAACTTCGACCTTCTGGCGTACGGCGACATGTACGTGCTTGCCGAGGGCATGAAGCGTGCAGGCAAGGATCTGACGCACGACAGCCTGATCCGTGCGCTTGAAGGCATCCAGAACTATCGCGTCGGTCCGATCGCGACGCCACGAACGTTCTCGAACAAGCACCATATCGGCAACCTCGCGCTCGTTCCGATGATCGTGAAAGACGGGCAATGGGAGCCGATCCAGTGGTCGAGCAAGCGCGAGAGCGACATCCTCAAGCGCTACAACTGATTGGCACAGGGTTGCGGACCCGGCGCCGCCTCCGGGTCCGCGAACCGTTGAACGCGTTGCGATGACGACGCACGGCGCAACGCCGATCCTTCGCCCTTTGCGCTCGTGACCGCTACGCTTGCCGTGCAGCTCGGCATCGCCGGGATCAGCGTCGGCGCGATCTACGCGCTCGTTGCTCTGGCGATCGTGATCCCGTTCAAGTCGTCGGGCGTACTGAACTTCGGTCAGGGCGAGGTCGTCACGCTCGGCGCGTATGTCGCACTGATTCTGACGCAGTTGGCCCTTCCCTATCCGGTCGTGCTCGCCGGCGTCGTGCTCGTCGGCGGCGTCGGCGGCATCGTCATCGAGCGCATGCTGATCCGGCCGATCGTCAAGGCACCGGAGTTCACCGTCGTCATCGCCACGTTTGCGATCGGCCTCCTGATCAAGAGCGTGCTGTCTGTCCGCTTCGGCGACAGCCCGAACTCGATCGACGGGCCGTTCGGCAGCGACCCGATCCTCGCTGCGGGGCTGCGGTTCAATCCGACGTCGCTGTGGATTCTCGCGTGCACGGCGCTCGTCACTATCGGCGTCATCGCGTTCCTGCGCTTTACCCGTCTCGGAAAGGCGATGCGGGCCGTGTCGGTGAATGCGGAAGCGGCGCGGCTCATGGGCATCCGCGTCGAGCGCGTCTACCGATGGTCGTGGGCGATCAGCACCGCCATCGGCGCGCTCGCCGGCCTGCTGGTCGCGCCGCTGATCGGCATCAATCCCGAGATTGGCCAGCTGATCCTGCGCGGACTGCTCGCCGCCGTCATCGGCGGCTTCACGAGCATTTCCGGCGCGATCGTCGGCGGGCTCGCCGTCGGCCTCATCGAGACCTACTCCGGCATCCTCGTCGGCACGACGTTCAAGAACCTCGTGCCGTTCCTGCTCCTGATGGTGCTGCTCGTGTTCCGGCCGCAAGGCTTGTTCGGCACGGCGGAGATCAAACGCGTCTAGCGATGGTCATGCAACGTTCGACGCTCGTCGCGCTGATCGCTGTCGTGGCACTCGGCGCGACCGCTTCGACGCTCGGCAGCTACCCGATCTATCTGTTGACGCTCGCGATGATCAACATCATCGCGGCCGTTGGACTCAATCTGCTGACCGGCAACTCGGGGCAGATCTCGCTGTGTCATTCGTCGTTCATGGCGATCGGTGCCTACGTATCGACGCTCGTGACGGCGAAGCTCGGTGTCCCGTTCTGGGCCTCGATTCCGCTCGGCGCCGCGGTCGCTGCGCTGATGGGTGCGCTGCTCGGTGCGCCCGCGAGCCGCCTGCATGGCATCTACCTCGCGCTGGCCACGCTCGGCTTCCTGCAGATCGTGCAGATCGTCATCGAGGAGTTCGCCGACATCACCGGCGGCGTTCGCGGTTTGACCGTCCCAAAGCCCGCGCTCGCCGGCATGCGCGTCGACGACTACGGTCGCTTCCTGATCGCGCTGGGCTGCTGCACGTTGGCCGTCTGGACTGCGCGCAACCTGCTCGCGTCGCGCGTCGGGCGCGAGCTCAATGCCGTCCGGCTCAGCCCCCATGCCGCGCAGGCGCTCGGTGTGTCCGTGCATCGCGTGCGCCTCGCGGCGTTTGCGCTCTCCGCGGCCTACGCTGGCGTCGCAGGCGGGCTGCAGGCGATCGTCGTGGGCTTCATCGATCCGGTCGAGTTCGGCGTCTCGGCGTCGCTTCGCCACATCACGTTCATCGTCGTCGGCGGCATGGGATCGGTCGCGGGCTCGGTGATCGGCGCGAGCGTGCTCTCCGCGCTGCCCGAGGTCCTGCGACCGGTGAAGGAATACAGCGACGTGATCTACACGCTTATCCTGCTCGGCTTTCTGCTGTTCATGCCGCACGGGCTCGTGACGATTTGGCACCGGCTGTCGCGGCAGTTGCGCGCACGTCCGGCCGGCGACGCAACGGAAGCGCGATCGTGACCGATCGGCTCGCGATCGACGGACTCTCGGTGCGCTTTGGCGGCCTCGTGGCCGTGCGCGACGTGTCGCTTCGCGTGGCGCCCGGCGAAATCCGCGGCTTGATCGGGCCGAACGGTGCCGGCAAGACAACGGTCATCAATGCGATCACCGGTGTCGTGCGGGCGGCATCGGGGACGGTGCGCCTCGACGGCGACGTCGTGTCGGGACTGCCCTCACATACGATCAGCCGGCGCGGCATCGGCCGCACGTTCCAGCACGTCGAGCCGTTCGGCGAAATGTCGGTGCTCGACAACGTCCTGGTCGCCTTCGGGCGCCACGCTCACGTCTCCTTCGGCGATGCCGCCCTCGCGACTCCGCGCGGGCGCCGGCGCGAAACCGAAGCCGTCGATCAAGCGCTCGACGTGCTCGATCGCTTCGAGCTCCTCCCCTACCGCCACACGCCGGCTGCCGAGCTGCCGTTCGGCGTGATGAAGCGGATGGACCTCGCGCGCGCGCTCGCTGCACGGCCGCGGCTGCTGCTCATGGACGAGCCGACGTCGGGAATGAGCGCATCCGAAGCCGATCGCGCGATCTCCGCCGCGCGTGCGCTCGCCGAGTCGCAGAAGGTCACGCTGCTCGTCGTCGAGCACAACATGCGCGTGATGATGGCGCTCGCGCAGTCGGTCACGGTCATGCAGAACGGCGCCGTGATCGCCGAAGGTCCACCCTCGGTGATTCAGCGCGATCGCGCGGTCATCGATGCGTATCTCGGCGACGAGGCGGCCGATGCTGCGCATTGACAACCTCCGCTCCGGTTACACGGCGATCGACGTACTCAACGGCGTCTCGCTGTCGGTTCCGGACAACGGCATCGTCGGCGTGCTTGGCGCGAACGGCGCCGGCAAGACCGCGCTGCTTCGCGCGATCTCCGGATTGAATGCAGTGCGAGGGGGTCGCATAGAGTTCGACGGCGCGGTACTCGCCGGCGCACTGCCTGATGCCGTCGTGCGGTTGGGCGTCGTGCAGGTTCCCCAGGGCCGCATGCTGTTCGGCTCGATGACCGTGCGCGAGAACCTCGAGCTTGGCGCGTACCTGCAAAGCGAGCGCGAAGCCCTCCAGTCGCTCGAGATCGTGCACCAGATGTTTCCCGTGCTGTTGGAACGCAGCCGGCAGCCGGCGGCGTATCTGTCCGGCGGCGAGCAGCAGATGCTTGCACTCGCCCGCGCGCTGATGGGCAAGCCGCGCCTGCTGCTGCTTGACGAGCCGTCGTTGGGCCTCGCGCCGAAGATCTTCGACACGATCCTCGACCGCGTGCGCCTGATTCACGCAGCCGGCGCTTCGATCCTGATCGCCGAGCAGAACGCGAGGAAGATCCTGCGTCTGGCGCAGCACTGCTATGTGCTGGAGAACGGCGCCGTCGCGTTCGACGGTCCCGCGGCCGAGCTCGCGCGCGACCCGCGCATCGAGCAAACCTATCTTGGAGCACAGCATTCGACATGAGCACGATGGACATCATCGACATCCACTCGCACTGGGGCACGGAGCGCGGCTATACGCTGCGAACGCCCGAGGCGCTCGCGCAGCAGAAGAGGACATGGAACTCGGAGCCCGCCTACGCGACCGAGAGCGAGATGGCCGACTACTTCCGCAAGTGCCGCGTGCGCACGGTGCTCGACTTCGGCTTCACGAAATTCATCCCGCTCGAGGAAGTGCGCGCGGTTCACGACTACGGCTTCCAGACACAACGCGCGCATCCGGACACGATACTCGGCCACTGGATCCACATCGATCCGCACACCGGCAGCGACGGCGTGCGCGAGCTGCGCCGCTGCATCGACAACGCGCCGGGCTTCCTCGGCTTCGCCGTGTCGGGGTCCGGCTCCGGGCCCGCGAGCGGCCCGCTATGGGTACCGTTCTACGAACTTTGCATCGACGCCGGCATCCCGGCGCTGATCTTCGTCGGCACGACCGGTCTCGGTGCGGGACTTCCGGGCGGTGGAGGCGTGCTGCTCGACGATTGCCATCCGCGCCACTTGGACTACGTTGCCACCAAGTTTCCGAAGCTTCGCATCGTTGCGGCGCGGCCCGGCTGGCCGTGGCAGGCGGAGACGATCGCCGTGCTGATGCACAAGCGAAACATCTGGTACGAGTTGCACGGCTGGTCACCGAAGTACTTCACGCCCGACCTGAAGCACGAGATCCCGCGACGGCTGCGCGAGCGCGTGATGTTCGGCGCCGACTATCCGCTGTTCACGTACGAGCGGCTGCTGCGCGACTGGCGCGGCGAAGGCTATCCCGACGACGTTCTCGAGGACGTCTTCCATCGCAATGCCGAGCGATTTCTCACGGAAATGAAGCGACGATGAACCTCGGGCTCGAAGGCAAGATCGCCATCGTCGGCGGAGCGAGTCAGGGCATCGGCTATGGCATCGCCCGTGCGCTCGCGCAAGAAGGAGCGATCGTTGCGATCACCGCGCGCCGTGAAGCCGATTTGCGCACGGCGGCCGACCGCCTTCGTAACGACACCCGTGCGGCGATCCTTCCGGTCCAGGCCGATTGCCGTCGCGCCGAGGACTGCACGCGCGTCGTTTCCACGGTGAAGGCGGAGTTCGGCGGTCTCGACGTCCTCGTCAACAACGACGGCGCGCCGCCTCTCGGGCCGGCGCTCTCGTTCGACGATACGGCATGGAGCAAAGCCGTCGAGCAGAACCTGATGTACGTTGTGCGCATGGCTCGCGAGGCCGTTCCGCTCATGACGGCACGCGGGGGCGGGAGCATTCTCAACATCACCGCGATCTCGGCGATCCAGCCCATTGCCGGGTTCTCTTTGTCGGTCGCGACGTGGTCGGGCGTCATCGGCTACGCCAAGACGCTATCGCTCGAGGTGGCCGCGCTCGGCATCAACGTGAACACGATCTGTCCCGGGTACATCGACACAACGCGACTGCAGAAGGTGTTCGCGTCCGGGAGCGAGCCGGCGGACGTCGTCAGGGCGCGGCTGACCGACGAGATTCCGATGAAACGCATCGGCACGACCGACGACATCGCGAGCCTGGTCGCGCTGCTCGTGTCGCCGAAGGGCCGCTACATCACCGGTACCGCGATTCAGGTCGATGGCGGGCTGCTGCGTGCCGTTCGCTAAGGCGTTCAAGGAGAGGCAACATGATCGAGATTCCTCGGCCACCCAGCCAGGCGGACATCGCTCGCTATCGCGCGAAAGGATGGTGGAAGGACCAGACGTTCTCGCAAATCCTCGAGACACGGGCGCGGGAGACCGCGGATCGCGAGGCGCTGTCCGATGCCCGCCGGCGCGTGAGTTACGGCGCGCTTTGGTCGGAAGTGCGACGCTTCGCCGAGTACCTGCGCCGCCAGGGCGTGCAGCGCGGCGACGTCGTGACGCTGCAGCTTCCGAACCGGATCGAGTTTCCGGTCGTGTTCTTCTCGCTCGAGCTGATCGGCGCCATCGCGAACAAGATCAGCGCCGACTTCCGCGCGACCGAGGTCGAGTACATCCTGCGATTCTCGAAGTCGAAGGCGTATGTCTGCGCGGCGCAGTTCAAGGGCTTCGACTATCTGGCGATGATCCGCGAGCTGCGGCCCGGCCTCCCGGAGTTGTCGCTCGTCATCTGCGTCGACGAAGTGGAGGCGGCCGACGTGCGCAGCTTCGCACGCGTCGTCAACGACACCCCGGAGATCGCCGCGCACGATCGCGTGCCCATGTCGCCGCTCGACGTGATGAGGATGTGCTTCACGTCCGGCACGACGGGCAATCCGAAGGGCGTGCTGCATTGCTTCAACACCACGCTTTGCACCTGCGAGATCTTCAACCGCGAGCTTGCCGTGACCGCCGGCGAGGTGATGCTCGACTACCTTCCGGTCGGCCTCAACTGGGGCTATATGACGCTGGTCCAGGCGATCATGGCCGGGGCACGCGTCGTGCTGATGGAGCGGTTCTCGGCCGAGGCTGCGCTGGAGGCGATCGAGCGCGAGCGCGTGACGTACATTCCGACGGCGCCTGCGTCGATCGTCGCTATGCTCAACTCGCCGGCGATCCGGGAGCGCGATCTGTCGTCGCTTCGCATCGTCATCACCGGCGGTGCGTCTGCCGCCGTCGAAACGATCAAGGCTTTCCAGGCCGCCATCCCGCACGCCAAGCTGATCGAACTCTACGGCATGCTCGAGACCGGCTACCACGCGTTCACGCGGCTGACCGACGATCCGCTGAAGGTCAACGGCACCGTCGGCCGCTGCGTCGACGAGATGGGGCTGCGAATGATCGACGACGACGGCAACGACGTTCGCTACGGGGAGGTCGGCGAGATCGCCGCCGTCGGGCCGTCAGTGCATCTCGGTTATCTCGACAATCCCGGCGCCAATCGGGACAGCTTCACGGCCGACGGCTGGTTTCGCACCGGCGATCTCGGGCAGCACGCCGACGCCGATGGCAACGTCCGCATCGCCGGACGCAGGAAGGAGATCGTGAACCGCGGCGGCAAGAAGTATTTCCCGCGTGAGATCGAGGAGCTGCTCTACCAGCACCCGAAGATCGTGCAGGCCGTGATCGTCGGCGCGCCGGATCCGCGGCTCGGCGAGAGGAACTGCCTGTGCGCGATCGTCAAGCCAGGCACGGCGCTCACGCTGGATGAAGTCGTGTCATTCCTGAAGGGCCGCGTCGCCGACTACAAGCTGCCGGAAGAACTCGTCGTGATGAACGACTTCCCGATGACGCCCACCGGCAAGATTCGGCGGCCCGAACTCGTCAAGCGCGTATCGAACCGAGGCGAAGCGTAAGCGCTATGCCCGAGAGCTCGATGCCCTCGTAACGGCTCGTCCACGTCTCACCGGGACGCACCGGCCACGCATCGGTCAGCGTACCGGTCGTTACGATTTCGCCGGCCGCAAGCGGCGGCGACGAAGGCTGCGTCGCCAGCAGATCGCGCAAGTGCATCAACGCCCGTAACGGGCTGCCGAGGACATTCGCGCCCGTGCCGCGTTCGATCGGCGTGCCGTTCTTCGCCAGATCGACGGTAAACGTCGACATCGAACGAACCAGCGCCGCGCGATCCGGTGCGTCCAACAGCCGCTTCTCGCCAACGACGAGCTTGCCGTGCAGGCCGAAGGCCGCCGTGCAGTCGGCCGACGTGAACTTCCAGTCCGGAAACGGCGACTGCACGATCTCGAAGGCCGGCGCCATCCATGCGATCGATTGCAGGACCGCAACTTCGTCGTCGCCCGACGCGATTGGTGAACGCAGGCCGAGCGCCATTTCGGGCTCGATGCGCGGCTGCATCAGGTGGTCGAGCGAAACCTCGGCGCAACCCCGGTCCGCGTGCACCAGCGTCCGATCCCACACGTGCGACCACATCGGACGATCGACCCCGTAACGCGTCCAGATCGTCCGGTTGGTGAAGCCGATCTTGCGACCGAGCGGAATCCAGCCCGCGGCGCGTCGGCGGTCGTGAAGATCGTGCAGCACGCGATAGGCGCTGCCAACGTCGAACGCGGCGTCGGACGCCGAGATCGGCGCCATCTGTTGCCCGGAGTCGAAGGCATTCAGCACGCGGTCGACAACGCCGGCCTTCACTTGCGCACTCTCGCTCGCAACCCGTTGCGCAGCGCCACTCCGAGCGCCCACAGCGCCGTCGCCATCGCCACGGCAACGACCGCGGCGACGATCGCGCTGAACGCGCCGGTCAGGCCGAGCCATCGGACGAAGGCGAACGCGACAAACGCGCCCGCGCCGGCGCACGCGATGATCGCGATGATCGACAGAACGATGGAGAAGGAGCGACCCATGCGGCTTGCACGTCGTCGGCGCTCCGAAGTATAACGGCCGCAGTTGTCCGCGCTCGATCGCCGAACGTGCTCGCTTCGATCCGTGTCGTTGTCGCGCTGCTTGCCGCCGCGGTGGCAGCCGCTGTGTCCGCGCAGAATCCACAGGCGCTGCGCGTCGCCTTCGCCGTTGCCGAGAGCGGCTTCGATCCGCAGGCGATCTACGACGACTACTCGGCGCGCGTGTGCAACGCGATCTTCGATCCGCTTTACACGTACGATTACTTCGCGCGTCCGGTGAAGCTCGTGCCGAACACGGCCGATGGTCCCCCCGTCGTCAGCGACGGCGGACGAACGTTCACGGTCAACGTGCGTCCGGGCATCTACTTCGCTTCGCATCCCGCATTCAAGGGAACGCGACGCGAGCTGACGGCGCACGACTACGTCTACAGCATCAAGCGCGTGCTCGATCCTTCGGTCCGTTCCTACTATCTCTATCTTTTCGAGAATCGTCTCGTCGGCCTCGACCCGGTGCTCGCGCAGGCGCGCAAAACTGGCCGTCTCGATTACGACGCGCCGATCGAAGGCCTGCAGGCGCTCGACAAGTACACGCTGCGCATCCGGCTCAAGGAAGCCGATTACGGCTTTCCGTATTGGCTCGCTTCCACATTCACGGCTGCCGTCGCGCGCGAAGTCGTCGCGGAGAAAGGCGATGCCGCCGGTCGCGTCATGGAGGATCCGGTCGGCACCGGTCCCTACCGGCTCGCGCAATGGCGCCGCAGCCAGCGCATCGTGCTCGAAGCGAATCCGGACTTTCGCGATTTGCGCTATCCGACACCGCCTGCGAGCAGCCCCGCGAAGGACGCCGAAATGGCGAAGACCCTCGCGCAACGCAAGCTGCCGCTCGTGCCCCGCGTCGAAATCTCCATCATCGAGGAAGCCCAGCCGCGGCTTCTTGCGTTCCGTCGCGGCGATCTCGACTACGTCGACGTGCCCCCGTCGCTCGCGTCGACGGTACTCGACGGGAGCAAACTGAAGCCCGATCTCGCGAAAGCCGGCGTGACGCTGCATCGCGAGATCGAGCCGTCGCTCGCGTTCTTCTTCTTCAATCTCGAGGACGCGGTCGTCGGCGGGTATACGCCGGAGAAAGTGGCACTGCGACGGGCGATCGTCATGGCGCACGATCGCAACGAGCGCATTCGCGTGCTGCGTAACGGCCAGGCCGAGCTCGCGACGCAGATGATCCCACCGCCGGTGCCCGGTCATGCACGCGCCCTCGCGATGAAGGATCCTTACGATCCGGCTGCGGCGCGCGCGCTGCTCGACCGGTTCGGGTACAAGGACCGTGACGGCGACGGCTTTCGCGAGCAACCGGATGGCAAGCCGCTCGTCTTGATCAAGGCCGCGACGCCCGACGCCAGCGAGCGTGCGGCGAACGAGCTATGGCGCAAGAACCTCGCCGCCGTCGGACTGAAGACCGACTTCTTCATCGAGAAGTGGCCCGAGCTCAACAAGCGCGCCGAAGCGGGACAGCTGCAGATCTGGAACCTCGCGTGGATCGCGAGCTCGCCCGACGCCGACAACTTCTACTCGCCGCTCTACAGTCGAAACATCGGCTTGTCGAACGACGCGCGCCTGCGCTCGGCCGACTACGACAAGGCCTACGAGACGATGCGCGGACTGCCCGAAGGCCCCGAGCGCAGCGCCCAATACAAAGGGATGAACGACGTGGTCGCGGCGTACGCGCCGTGGATCCTCGACACCTACGACTACCGCAACCAGCTCGTGCAGCCGTGGGTGAAGGGCGTGAAGCTGCATCCGTTCATGCGCGACCGATTCATGTACTTCGACGTGCGACGCTGACGTTCGCTGCCGCTTGACAACTAGTAAGCCGTGACTTACAGTAAGCCATGGCTTACGGAAATGCGCTTCAAGCGCTGGCCGATCCGACGCGCCGTGCGATCTACGAATCGCTGCGCGGCGCGGCGCGCGCGGTCGGCGAGATCGCCAGCGGGTTCCCGGTTTCGCGACCCGCAGTCTCGCAACATCTGCGCGTCCTGCGCCAAGCGGGACTGGTCAGCGAAACGCGTAACGGAACACGGCGCCTCTACGCCGCCGAAGCCGCAGCCGCGCTCGAATTGCGCGATTACTTTCAGTCGATGTGGGAATGCGCGATGAGGTCGTACGCGCGCCACGTCATTACCGAGGAGAAGCGCCATGGCCGCAAACGCGATCGCTGATCTGCACGACACGACGCCAGCCATCGTCGTCGATGTGGTCGTGCCGTGCCCGCCCGACCGGGCGTTTCACTATTTCACGCGCGACATCGGACGATGGTGGCCGCTCAAGTCGCATTCGCTCGGCATGGAGCACGCGGTCGACGTGCGCTTCGAGACGGGCGAAGGGGGACGGCTGTTCGAAGTTGCGCGCGACGGTCGCGAACGGTCGTGGGGCACGGTGACGACCTGGGAGCCGGGCCGTCGTGTTGCGTTCACCTGGCATCTCGATCGGGATGCGTCGACCGCGCAGCACGTGGATGTCACGTTCGCGCAGGCATCGGACGGAACGCGCGTGACGCTCACGCACGGCGGCTGGCATCGCCGCGAGGACGGCGCAAGCGCGCGCGAGAGCTACGTCGGCGGCTGGCAGTTCGTGCTGCGCGAGCGCTTCGGCGGATATTGCGTGGAAGCGGTGGACAACCGAACGAAAAACGCACGCTGACGCCGTTCTGCCGATGCCAAGACCGGAGCTCGGCGAGAGCTGCGTCGACGTCAATCCCCGCAGCCGCCCTTCGCCTTCGCAGCCGGCGCCGGATGGATGTTGTCCACCCACGGCACGTTCTCCGGATTCGGCTCGACGTTCGGAAGATCGAGGTTGACGACGACGGGCTCCTGGCCGCTCCTGCATAGCACGCACGACAGCGGCTCGGTCTCGCTCGCGTTGATCTCCTGATGCGGGACGTACGGCGGCACATAGATGAAGTCGCCGGGATTCGCCTCGGCTGTGAACTCGAGCCGGTCGCCCCACTTCATGCGCGCCCTCCCGCTGACGACGTAGATCACGCTTTCGACCGGCCCGTGATGATGCGCACCGGTCTTCGCATTCGGATGAATGACTACGGTGCCGGCCCAGAGCTTTTCAGCTCCCATGCGTGCGTAGTTGATCGCCGCCGCGCGATTCATGCCCGGCGTCTGCGGTGTATTCGTGTCGAGCTGATCGCCGCGAACGACGCGAACGCCGTGGTGCTTCCAGATGATGCTGGCGGTCACGATTGCCTCCGTCCCGTGTGCGCGCCGGCGCTTTCGCCGAGCGATGCAAGCAACGTTTCGAGCTCCTGCGGATCGGCCGGTTTGACGAGATGCGCATGGAAACCCGCCTCCGCCGATTGACGGCGATCGCCTTCCTGTCCCCATCCGGTCAGCGCGATCAGGACGACATTGCGGCCCCAATCCTTCTCGCGGATCATCCGCGCCGCATCGTACCCGGTAACGCGAGGCATGCCGATGTCGAGCACGACCACGTCCGGCCGGAACGCGGCGCCGGCCTCGAGCGCCTCTGTCGCGCTGCAAGCCATCTGCGTTTCGTTACCCATCGCCGACAGCATCATCGCGAGGCTCGTCGCCGCGTCGCTGTTATCGTCGACGACGAGGATGCGTCGCCGGGCGGAGATCTTCCGCGGGGCCTCGCTCGCCGGCGACTCGGTGACGAGCGTCAGCGCGGTCGGCAGATGCACGATGAACTCGCTCCCGTTGCCGTCCCGGCTCGACGCTTCGACGCTGCCGCCATGAAGCTCGACCAGTCCGCGCACGAGCGAGAGCCCGATGCCCAATCCGCCGCGCTCGCGAGAAGGCGATGTGTCCGCCTGCATGAACAGGTCGAAGACGTTGGCAAGCACGTCGGGCTTCATGCCGATGCCGTTGTCCTTCACGCTCACGCGCACCGAGGTTTCCTCGTGCGACGTCGTGACGGTGATGCGCCCTTCCGCCGGCGTGAACTTCGACGCGTTGTCGAGCAGGTTCGCGAACACTTGCGTGAGACGCGTGGCATCCGCGTGCACGAAGATCGGGTCGGGTGGCGCATGAAGCCGGAGCGTCTGTCGCACGGCGTCGATCCGCGGCTTGCTGGTCTCGACCGCCTGCGCGATCACGTCGCCGATCGCAAGGCGCTCCTTGCGCAGCTTGACCTTGCCGCGCGCGATCCGGCTCGCGTCGAGCAGGTCGTCGATCAGCCGCACCATCTGCGCAAGCTGCCGCTCCATCATCGCTCGCGAGCGCTCGACGACCTCCTTGTTCTGGCTCGCGATGCGCATCAGCTCGAGGCCGCTGCGCAGCGGCGCGAGCGGATTGCGCAGCTCGTGCGCGAGCGTCGCGAGAAACTCGTCCTTGCGCCGATTCGCCGACTCGAGCGCCTCCTCGGCGAGCTTGCGATCGTGGATGTTGATGCCGGTGCCCATCATGCCGGCGAAGCGCCCGCCGACGATGCGCGGAACGCCCTTGATCAGGTGCCATTGATACTCGCCGCTGGTCGAGTCGCGATAGCGCACCTCGATTGTGTAAGGCACGCGATCACGCACCGCCGCCGCGTACGTTTGCAGGGCGCGCTCGACATCCTCGGGATGCAGCGTCCGCGCCCAGGCGCGACCCGCGTACTCGTCTGCCTCGGCGCCGACGAAGCGCAAGAGCGTCCGGTTGACGTAAGTCACGTTCGCGTCGCGGTCCGCGATCCACACGAACATCGGCGAATCATCGGCGAGCTCGCGGAAGCGCTGCTCGCTCTCACGCAGCTCGACATCCTTGCGACGCTGATCGGACACGTCCTTCAAGATGACGCCGAACGTGCGCTGTGCGGGATTGCCGAACGGGAAGGCGTACACGTCGAACCAGCGGCCCATGACCTCGGAACCCTGCTCGAAGCGCGTCGGCTCGCGGGTGAGCGCCACGCGAGCGTACGTGTCGATCCACTTGCGCTCGAGGTTCGGCACGAGCTCGAGCGCGGTCTTGCCGGTCGCATTGCGCAAGCCGGTATGCCGCTCGAACATCGGGTTGACCTCGCAGAAGCGGTAGTCGCGCGGCCCGCCGGCTTCGTCGACCAGCAATTCGCACACGCAGAACCCCTCGTCGATGGAGTCGAACAGCGTCCGGTAGCGGGTCTCGGTTGCGCGAAGCGCCTGACCCGCCTGCTTGAGCTCGGTCGTGTCGTAGAAGTAGCAGACGACGCCGAACTGTCCGTCAGGCAACGCCACGCGCTCGATGCGCCAATCGTACAAGTGAACATCGTCGGTGTCGCTGCGCAGCTCGGTCGTATCGGCATGATGAAACGGCTCGCCGCTCGCGAGCGTGTGCCGGAACCGCGCGATCGCCTCGCTGGCAACGGGGTCCGGCCACACGATGCGAAGCACGTCGGCGAAGTCACGCCCGATCAACGGCTGCACGTTGCTGAACACCTTCTGCGCGCCGGCGCTGACGTGCGACAGGCGAAAATCACCGTCGACCAGATAAACGCCGAACGGCGCGTTCTGGATCAGGTTGAAGAACGTGTCGAGGCTGCGCCGAAGGTCTTCCTCCATCTCCTTCCGCGTCGTGATGTCCTGCGCGACGCCGTAGATCCTCTGCTGCGCAAGCGCCGGCGAAACGTTCCAGCTGATCCAGCGATACGAGCCGTCCTTGTGCCGGTAACGGTTCTCGAACTCGACGACCTCGGTGCCGCTTCGCACGCGCTCGTCCGCCGCGACCGTATGCGCGACATCGTCCGGATGCACGAAGTCGAGCCACGGACGCGACGTCAGCTCCGCGGCCGTCCAGCCGAGCGCCTGCTCCCACGCGGCGTTGGCGCGGTGAAAGCGGCCGTCGAAGCCCGCCTCGACCAGCAGAGCGCTGGATAGATTGAAAAAGCGCGCGTCCGGCCGTTCGTCGCGCGTTTCGCCCGCCGCGGCGGCTCGGCCGTTCATCCCGTCACGCTCGGCCATGCGCGCTGCGTTACTTGACGAGCCCCATCGCCTTGGCGGTCCCCATGTACACCTGCACACGGTCCTTCATGAACGCCGGCATGTCGGCGTAACCGATGTCGGTCACCTCGAACCCGCCTTCGACCATGCGCTTGCGAAGCTCGGGATCCTTGTTGATCGCGTCCATCATGTCCGAAACCTGCTTGCGCACGTTCTCCGGTGTCGCCTTCGGCACCGCAACGCCGCGATACGCGCCATCGATCCATTTCACGCCAAGCTCGGTGAACGTCGGCGCATCGGGAAATTGCGGGACCCGCTTCTCGGTCGCAACCGCGAGGAGGCGCATCTTGCCCTTCTGCTGGATCGCGAGCGGCGTATAGCTCATCGCGGCGGCGACGTGCCCGCCGAGCACCGACGCGATGAGATCGCCGGTTCCCTTGAATGGCACGTACGTTGTACGCACGCCGAAGTCGCGGTTGAACCGCTCGTGCGCCGCATGGTTCGCGGAGTTCAGCGACGAGCCGGCGATCGTCAGCGCACCCGGCTTCTCTTTCGCCGCCTTCACTATATCGGCGAACGTCTTGAACGGGCTGTCTGCGGCGACGATCAGCGCGTCGGGCGTGTAGTGAAAGAAGTAAACAGGCGTCATGTCCTCGGTCTTGTACTGCACCGTGCCCTCGAGCGGCTGCAGGACGATGTGCGGCAGGTTGATGCCGGCGATCGTGTAGCCGTCGGCCGGCAGGGAGTTGAGCTGCTGCCACACCAGTGCGCCGCCGCCGCCGGCGCGGTTGATGACGATCATTTCCTGCTTGAACTTTTGCGCGAACGTCTGCTGCTGGAGCCGCGCCGCTACGTCGGATTCGCCGCCGGCGGGGAACGGGATGATGTACTGCACCGGCTTTTCGGGATACCCGGCGCCGGTGAGAAACAGGGCCGCAAGGAACGAAGCGGCGACGAGGGTCCGGCGCGATGCGAGCATTGTCTCCTCCGAGGATCACAGCTGATTTGAGTGGCGGATGCTACGACAAAAGCGGCCGGCGTAATATTGTTTCAGACACTCATTGGAGCAAGACCATGGCACAACGCGAAGTCGTCATCCTCTCCGGCGTTCGGACGGCAATCGGAAGCTACGGCGGCAGCCTGAAGGACATCGCGCCGACCGACCTTGCCGCCCGCGTCGTCAGGGAAGCGGTGTCGCGCGCGAAAGTCGATCCGAAGGACATCGGCCAGTGCGTGTTCGGCAACGTCATTCACACCGAGGCGAAGGACATGTACCTGTCGCGCGTCGCCGGGATCCTGGGCGGCCTGCCGCACGAAACCGGTGCGTTGACCGTCAACCGCCTCTGCGGCAGCGGATTGCAGGCGGTCGTCAGCGCTGCGCAGTACATCCTGCTCGGCGACACGGACGCGGCCGTGGCCGGCGGCGCGGAAAGCATGAGTCGAGCGGGCTACGTGTCGACGACGGCGCGCTGGGGCGCGCGCATGGGCGACGCAAAGATGATCGACATGATGGTCGGCGCGCTCACCGATCCGTTCGACACGATCCACATGGGCATCACCGCGGAGAATGTCGCGGCGCAGTGCAAGCTCTCGCGCGAGATGCAGGACACCTATGCGGTGGAAAGCCATCGCCGCGCGAACGCGGCGACGACCGCCGGCCACTTCAAGGACCAAATCCTGCCGATCGAGCTCAAGGGCAGGAAGGGCCCGGTGATGTTCGACAGCGACGAGCACATCCGGGCCGACGCGACGCTTGAAGGGATGGGCAAGCTCAAGGCCGTGTTCATGAAGGAGAACGGCACCGTCACCGCAGGGAACGCATCCGGCATCAACGATGCGGCGGCCGCCGTCGTGCTGATGGAGCGTTCGATCGCCGCGCAGCGCGGGTTGAAGCCGATGGCGCGTCTCGTGTCGTACGGCCACGCCGGCATCGACCCGAAGCTCATGGGGCTTGGCCCGGTGTCGGCAGTGAAAATGGCATTGAAGAAAGCTGAGCTGCAAATGTCAGACCTCGACGTGATCGAGTCGAACGAAGCGTTCGCGGCACAGGCCATGGGTGTGTCGCAGCAGCTCGGCCTCGATCCGAAGCGCGTCAATCCGAACGGCGGCGCCGTCGCCCTCGGTCACCCGATCGGTGCAACGGGCTGCATCCTGACGATCAAGTGCATCTACGAGTTGCAGCGCACGGGCGGTCGCTACGGGCTCGTGACGATGTGCATCGGTGGGGGGCAGGGCATTGCGGCGATAGTCGAACAAGAACCTACGAGTCGGTAACAAGGAGGATGCATGACGATCGCATCGTTTGCCAGGCAACTGTTGTCGGCTGTCGCATTAGCGGCGGTCGCTTGCAGTGCACCAGCGCAATCCTGGCCGCAAAAGCCCGTCCGCATCATCGTCCCCTACCCCGCGGGCGGCACGTCCGACATCCTCGCGCGCACGCTTTCGGTCAAGCTGTCCGAGATGTGGGGACAAACGGTCGTCGTCGAGAACCGTCCGGGCGCGAACGGCAATGTCGGCGCCGAGATGGTCGCGAAGAGTCCGGCCGACGGTTACACCGTGCTGCTTGCGGACGTTGGCGCAATCGCGATCAGCCCGTCGGTCTACACGACGCTGGGCTTCGATCCCAACAAGGACTTCTCGCCGGTGACGATGGTCGCGTATTCACCGCACATCCTCGCGGTGAACCCGAACGTGCCGGTCAAGTCCGTGAAGGAGCTGATCGATTTTTCGAAGGCGCAGAAGGGCAAGCTCAACTACGCCGCGTCCTCCGTCGGCAGCGCGCCGCATCTCGCCGGCATCGACTTCGCGAATCGCACCGGCACGCAGTGGGCGTACATTCCGTACAAGGGCGGCGCTCAGGCGATCACCGATGTCGTCGGCGGCCAGGCCGATGTGCTGTTCAACGGCATGCTGGCCACGTACCCGCATGTCAAGAGCGGCAAGCTGCGCATCCTCGCCGTGTCGAGCGCGAGTCGCGTGCCGGCGATTCCCGACGTGCCGACGGTCGCCGAAAGCGGTGTTGCGGGGTTCGAGACCGGTTCATGGCAAGGCGTGCTCGCGCCGCCCAATACGCCGCGGCCGATCGTGACGAAGATCAACGCCGATCTGATCAAGGTGCTGGAAGATACGGAAACGCGCGAAAAGCTCGCGGCGCAGGGCGCGCTCGTCCGCACGCAAACGCCCGAGCAGATGACGACGTTCATCCGTGACGAGACCGCGCGCTGGGCAAAGGTCGTGAAGGACGCCGGCGTCAAGGTCGAGTAACGTCAGTGGCGCAGGGCCGTCCCAAGCCACTGACTGCGCCCCCTCCGGGGGCAGCGAGTGCAACGAGCGTGGGGGTCGTTCATCCGTCAGTGGCGCCGGGCCGTCCCAAGCCCCTGACTGCGTCCCCTCCGGGGGCGGCGAAGTCGATGGCAACTGAGGCGAGCGTGGGGATCGTCATTTGATGTCGGTTGTCGACACGCGGCTGCCGTCGCTACTACGCGGCACGCGGCCGCTGCTCGGACTCTTCGTCGGGATTCCGTCGCCGGCGCTGGTCGAGATGGCGGGACACGCGGGCTTCGATTTCGTCGTCATCGACAACGAGCACGGGCCGGCAGGCATCGAGACGACAGAGCACCTGTTGCGCGCCGCGAAGTGCGGCGGCGTGATTCCGGTCGTGCGCACGCTCGAGGCCGACATCTTGCGCGTGCTCGACATCGGCGCATCGGCGATCCAGGTGCCGCAAGTGAACACCGCCGATCAGGCGCGCCGAATCGTCGCAGCCGCCAAGTATTCGCCGATCGGGCAGCGCGGCGCCGCGTTCTCGACGCGCGCGGCCGGCTACGGATTCTTCGGCGGCCCGGCGCACGTTCAGGTGAGCAACGACGGTACGTCGGTCATCGTCATGGCCGAAACGCGTGAAGCAATCGACAACCTCGACGCGATCGTTGCGGTGCCCGGGATCGACGCGGTGTTCTTTGGCCCGAACGATTTGTCGTTCTCCCTCGGCCATCCTGGCCTGATGCGGCACCCTGATGTCGTGAACGCCATCGAACGCGGCATCGAACGCGTGCTCGCGGCCGGTGTTGCGCCCGGTGTGCTGGCGGCGAGCGTCGAGGACTTCCACCGGTGGGCGAAACACGGCGCGCGCTACCTGCCGATGGTCGCGTCGGGACTCATCGGCGGCGCCATGCGCCAGGCTGTGGAATCGACGAAATCGAAGCAGTAGCGGCCCGCTCCGATCGGCTGCTGATCTACGTTGCGTCGCTCTTGAGAGGGCTCGCGGCCGGGACCATCAGCGTGCTCGGAGCGATCTACCTCGCGAAGCGCGGATTCGACGAAGCGGCGATCGGGCTCGTGTTGAGCGCCGGACTCGCCGGCGTGCTCGCAGGCACGGTCTACGGAACGTACTTTGCGGACCGCGCAGGACGACGGCGCACTCTCGTGCTGCTCGCGGTCCTGAGTGCGACCGGGGCCGGTGCTCTCGTCGTCGCCGATGCATTGTGGGCTGCTGCGCTTGCGGCGTTCGTCGGCATGCTCAACACGCAAGGATCCGACCGCGGCGCAGCGCAGGCGCTCGAGCAGGCGATGCTGCCCGCGACCGCGAGCGACGCCGAGCGCACGCAGGTGTTTGCGCGTTACAACGCGGTCGCCGACATCGGCGGCGCCGTCGGTGCTCTGCTCGCGGCGCTGCCCACGTTGCTGCAGGCACGCTTCGAGCTGACCGAAGTTCGCGCCTACGATGCGACGATCTTCGTCTATGCCGGGCTTGCGCTGGCCGCTGCGGCGCTCTATGCGCGACTATCGTCGAGCGTCGAACGCGCTGCGGCGCCCGATTCGACGCACGCCACCGACCATGCGCCGACGACGCGGCGCGCGGTGCGCAAGTTTTCGCTGCTCGCCGCCGTCGACGCGATGGGCGGCGGCTTCATCGGTTCGGCACTGATCGCCTATTTTCTCTACGCGCGCTTCGGTGTCGAGGAGGGCGCGCTCGCGCTGCTCTTCGTTGCCGCGCGGACGATGACCGTGCTATCGCACTTCGCGGCCGCGTGGCTGGCCGCCCGCATCGGCCTCGTCAACACGATGGTGTTCACGCATATTCCGTCGAGCCTGCTGCTTCTGACGCTGCCGATCGCACCGACGTTCGGCGTCGCAGCCGCCCTGTTCATTCTGCGCGAAGGGCTGTCGGAGATGGACGTCCCGACGCGCCAGTCGTACTTGATGGCGATCGTGCCGCCGCACGAGCGGAGCTGGGCGGCCGGCATCTCGCAACTCGCTCGCGCAGCGGGGCGCATGGTGTCACCACTCCTCGCCGGCGTTGCGATGCAGGCCGGTGCGCTTTGGCTGCCACTCGCTGTCGCCGCGTTGGTGAAGGTGACCTACGACGTCGCGCTCTGGCGCGCGTTCCGCGAGATCAAGCCCCCCGAGGAGCAGGCATCGCGTCGCTAGCCCAGCGACGGTCCCAGCCGGCGTCGCGCTGCCGGCAGATCGATGCCCGCGCGCTTCGCGAAGTCGGCGAGCTGATCCTCGCCGATGCGCCCAACGGCAAAATATCGCGATTCGGGATGCGACAGATAGAAACCCGACACCGAAGCGGCAGGCGTCATCGCGAAGCCGTCGGTGATGTCCATGCCGATCGCGCGCGCCTGCAGCAGATCGAACAGCGGCGCCTTGACTGCGTGATCGGGGCACGCAGGATAACCGGGGGCGGGGCGAATGCCGCGGTACTCCTCGCGGATCAGCGCCACATTGGCGAGCGTTTCATCGGCCGCATAACCCCATAGCTCGCGCCGGACCTTGCGATGCAGCCACTCGGCGAACGCTTCGGCAAGGCGGTCGGCGAGCGCTTTCAGCATCAGCGCCTGATAGTCGTCTTTCGCCGCCGCGAATGTCGCGAGCCGGCGTTCGATGTTCAATCCGGCCGTGACGGCGAAGGCGCCGACGTAATCGTTCGCGACGTGTTCCGACGCGACGAAATCCGCCAGCGCGTAGTTCGGTTTGCCGGGTGCCTTGGCGTTCTGCTGTCGCAGTCCATGCCAGACGAGCGCTTCACTCACGCGTCCGTCGTCCCGCCACAAAACAATGTCTTCCGCACGCGCGTTTGCCGGCCAGAACCCGATGACGCCGTTCGCCGTGAGCCAGCGTTCATCGATGATGCGCTTCAACATCGCCTGTCCTTCGGCGAGGACGGCGCGCGCCGACTCGCCGACGACGGGATCATCGAGGATTGCCGGGTAAGCGCCGGCGAGCTCCCAGGCTTGGAAGAACGGTCCCCAATCGATGAACGCCGCGATGGCGGCGAGGTCTGCATTGCGAATCTCGCGCCGGCCGAGGAACGTTGGCGTCGGCGGTGCATACGCCGATGCGTCGAAACGAAAAGCATTCGCGCGCGCCTCGCTGAGCGACACGAGCTGCGGCCCTCTCTTCTTCGCATGCTGGTCGCGAATCTTGTCGTAGTCGGCGACGATTCCAGCCGTATAGGCCGCGCGCTGCTCCCGCGACAGCAAGCTCGTCGTCACGTTCACCGCCCGCGACGCGTCGGGAACGTAGACCGTCGGGCCCGAGTAGTTCGGCGCGATCTTGACCGCCGTATGCGTGCGTGAGGTCGTCGCGCCACCGATCAGAAGCGGCAACTCGAAGCCCTCGCGCTCCATCTCGGCCGCGACATGGGCCATTTCCTCGAGCGATGGCGTGATGAGCCCCGACAGCCCGATGGCGTCGGCCCGCTCGCTTCTTGCGGTCGCAAGAATCTTCGCCGACGGCACCATCACGCCAAGGTCGACGACGTCGAAGTTGTTGCACTGGAGCACGACGCCGACGATGTTCTTGCCGATGTCGTGCACGTCGCCCTTGACCGTCGCCATGACGATCTTGCCCTTGCTCCTCGCCTCCGCGCCGGACGCCGCCTTCTCGGCTTCGATGAACGGGACGAGATGCGCGACCGCCTGCTTCATCACCCGCGCGCTTTTCACGACCTGCGGCAAAAACATCTTCCCGGCGCCGAACAGATCGCCGACAACGTTCATGCCGTCCATCAACGGACCTTCGATGACCTCGATCGGCCGGCCGCCGCGCTTCTGCGCATCGAGCCGCGCCTCCTCGGTGTCGGCGACGACGTGGCTGGCGATTCCTTTCACCAGCGCATGCGCGAGCCGTGCGGCGACCGGTTGATCGCGCCAGGCGGCGTCTTCCTCCGACTTGCGGCCCTGCGACGTGTAGCCTTGCGCAAAAGCGACCAGTCGCTCGGTCGCATCGGCCCGACGGTTCAGCACGACATCCTCGACATGCTCGCGCAGCGCGGGATCGAGCTCGTCGTAGACGCCGAGCTGACCGGCGTTGACGATGCCCATCGTCAGACCGCCGCGAATCGCGTGATAGAGAAAGACGGTGTGGATCGCTGCGCGAACGGGCTCGTTGCCGCGGAAGCTGAACGAGACATTCGAGATGCCGCCCGAAACGTTCGCGCCCGGCAGGTTCGCGCGGATCCAGCGCGTCGCCGCGATGAAGTCGACGGCGTAGTTCGCGTGTTCGTCGATGCCGGTCGCGATCGCGAACACGTTCGGGTCGATGACGATGTCCTCGGCGTCGAATCCTTCCCGCGTCAACAACGCGTAGCTGCGCTGCGCGATCGCCGTCTTACGTGCGAGCGTGTCGGCCTGTCCTTTCTCGTCGAATGCCATGACCACGACCGCGGCGCCGTAGCGGCGCACAAGCGCCGCCTGTCGCAGGAACTCGGCTTCGCCTTCCTTGAGCGAGATCGAGTTGACGATCGGCTTGCCCTGCACGCATTTCAAGCCCGCTTCGATCACGTCCCATTTCGACGAATCGATCATCACCGGAACGCGCGCGATGTCGGGCTCGGTGGCGATCAGGTTCAGGAAGCGAACCATCGCCGCGCGGCTGTCGAGCATCGCCTCGTCCATGTTGACGTCGATGATCTGCGCGCCGTTCGCGACCTGCTGGCGCGCGATCTCCACTGCGGCCGCGAAATCGCCCGCGAGAATCAGCCGGGCGAACGCACGGCTGCCGGTGACGTTCGTGCGCTCGCCGACGTTGACGAAGAGCGACGCATCGTCGATGACGAGCGGCTCGAGGCCGGAGAGCAGCATTCAGCAGTCCGCTTTCAGCAAAGAAGGCTCAGGCAGCTTCGCGTTGGGAACGATCACCGGAACGAAGCCGAGGCGGCACGTCCTTCACCGCCTGCGCGATTTCGTGAATGTGCGCGGGCGTCGTGCCGCAGCAGCCGCCGATGATGTTGACGAAGCCGCTTTGCGCGAAGTCGCGGACCATGCGCGACGTCTGGTCCGGCGTTTCGTCGTAGCCGGTGTCGGACATCGGATTCGGCAACCCCGCGTTCGGATAGCACGACACGAAGCAATCCGCGACGCGCGAGATCTCCTCGATGTAGGGCCGCATCAGCGCCGCGCCGAGCGCGCAGTTCAAGCCGACGGCAAGGGGTCGCGCATGGCGGATCGAGTACCAGAACGCCGTCGGCGTCTGGCCGGAGAGCGTGCGGCCCGAAGCGTCGGTGATCGTGCCGGACACGATCAGCGGCAATCGACCGCCGGCCACGTCGAACGCTTGCTCGACGCCGAACAATGCGGCTTTCGCGTTCAGCGTGTCGAAGATCGTCTCGATCAAAAGCAGATCCGCGCCGCCATCGATCAGCGCGCTCGCCGCTTCGCGATACGCGTCGGCCAGCTCGTCGAACGTGACGTTGCGCGCGCCCGGGTCGTTCACGTCCGGCGAGATCGACGCAGTGCGGTTCGTCGGTCCCAGCGCCCCGGCCACGAAGCGCGGTCGATCGGGAGTCATCTTCGTCCAGCGATCCGCGCACTCGCGCGCGATCGCCGCAGCCGAGCGATTGATGTCGACGACGCGCTCCTCGAGGCCGTAGTCGGCCTGCGCGATGCGCGTCGCGGAGAACGTGTTGGTCTCGACGATGTCGGCGCCGGCCTCGAAGTACGCGTCGTGGATCGCGGCGATCGCACGCGGGTTGGTCAACGACAGCAGATCGTTGTCGCCCTTGAGGTCGTGACGGTGCTCCTGGAGTCCGAGGCTCGCGTCGCCGCGGAAATCGGCTTCGCTGAAGCGGTGCTCCTGGATCATCGTGCCCATCGCGCCGTCGAGCACGAGGATGCGATGGCGGAGGAGCGCGGTCAGTTCGACGGTTCGGTCGGGTTGCATGGCAATGCTCTCTCGCGGCGACGACAACAAAAAACCCGTTCAGCCAGCGGCCGGACGGGTCGTCGTTGCCGCTTTAGCTGCATTTGTAGAGCGCCCGCAAGCTGCGGAACAAAGACCGTTCCGACTCAAATCGGCGCTTGAGCGATCAAGTCTAGCATGCTCGTCGCTTCGCTTGACACGAACGGCGCATCGCGGCGAGGCTTCGCACCATGCTCGACGCCGACATTCGAAAGTTGCTCGACACAGCCTTTGCGGTCGCGCCCGATGCTACTGCACCCGACGTCACGGCGCTGCGCCTGGCGGCCGAGCGGGCGCCTGCGCTCTTCGGCGACAAACCGGAAGCGGTGAAGCTCGTGCGTGACACCGTCGCCGTCGGCACCCACGCGCGCCGCGTCCCGGTCCGCGTCTACGATCCGTCGGACGTGCGCGGCAAGCCGCTCGTCGTGTTCGCGCACGGCGGCGGCTGGGTCACCGGCTCGCTCGATTCGCATGACCGTTTGTGCCGCATGCTCGCCAATCGGCTCGAGGCCGTCGTCGTCGCCGTCGGCTACGCGTGCGCGCCCGAGAACCGCTATCCCGCCGCGCTCGACGATGTCGATGCGGCGTGGCATTGGTGCCGCGAGGAAGCACGCTCGCTGGCGGCGGACTCTTCGCGCATGGCGGTCGCCGGCGACAGCGCTGGCGGCAATCTCGCCGCCGCGCTCACGCTGCGCCTTCGTTCGCGACGCGAAGCGCAGCCCGCGGTGCAGCTGCTGCTTTATCCGGCGCTCGATGCGCGGGCCGCTTCGGAGTCGTACGCAACGTATGCGAGCGGCCACAATCTGACCGCCGACATGATGCGCTGGCACTGGAGTGCTTACGCGCCGCAAGCCGACGTCAATGACCCGTACTTGAGTCCGCTTTCGTCAGACGATCTGTCCGGCCTCGCGCCGCTCACCCTTGCTTCGATCGAGGCGGACGTGCTGCGCGACGACGGGTTGAACTACGCGCGCCGGCTCGAGCAGGCCGGCGTCCCGGTGCACGTCGTGCGATGCCCCGGCATGATCCATGGTTTCCTGCGCTGGAGCGGCGCCGTGCCTGCCGTGCGACCGCTCGTCGATGCGATCTGCGCCGCGGCGAAGCCGCTGCTGCAACGCACGTTGTCATCGGCATATTGATCGAACGGGCGCTTCTATCGACCGCGCCACGCGCGTGATAGCTTAGCCGGTTCGATCGCCCCATACGGCCCGCCGGGATGAAGCACCTGATGCCGAAGGAAGCGCAAAAGCTGCTGCAGGACAACCCGCAGGCTGTCTTCATCGACTGCCGCAGCGAGATGGAGTATCTGTTCGTCGGCCACCCGGTGGGCTCGCAGCACGTCGCGTGGAATGACGGCCCCGACTGGGACGTCAATCCGCATTTCGTCGGCCAGGTGAAGAAGATCGCCAGCATGAACCGCCCGGTCGTGCTCATCAGCCGCAGCGGCCATCGCTCGGTCGATGCGGGACTGGCGCTCGAAGAAGCGGGCTTCAAGGAAGTGTTCAATGTCCTCGAAGGTTTCGAGGGCCCGCTCGACGAGGACCATCATCGCGGAACGCTCGGAGGCTGGCGGCGCGAGGGTCTGCCGTGGGAGCAACTGTAGCGGTCGCGATGAAAGCCATCCCCGACTCGCAGGTTGATGCGATTCGATGACCCGCTTCGGTCCGCTGTGCACGGCGTTTCACCTCGCCGATCAGCGCGACGCAGATCCGCAGGAGATCGACTGGTATGCGACGCGCCTGCCGCGCGACGCCGGACCCGTTCTCGACGCGATGTGCGGGCTCGGCCGGGTTCTCGTGCCTTTAAGCGAGCGCGGCTTCTCCGTGCACGGCGTCGACGCCTCCGGCCCGATGCTCGCCGAGTGCGAGACGCGACTTGCGGCGAACGGCAGCGTGCCGAAGCTCTACCGTCAGGAAATGGCGCAGCTCAACCTTCCGTTCCGCTATGCTGCCGCCTACATTGCCGGCAGCTCGCTGTTGCTCATCGCGGATCGAGATATCGCTCGTAGCGCGCTCGAGCGCATTCGTGCGCATCTCGTTGCGCCGGCCATTCTGCTTCTCGACATGCACATTCCGGAGGAAGCGCTGCACGCGCCGGCCGCCCCGCTCGTCGAGTTCTGCGCGGTCAGACTCGCGGACGGCAGTCGGATCATGCTGCGAAGCGAGACGCGCGTCGACACACACGCGAGAACGATCGATCGCAACCTGCGCTTCGAGAAACGATCCGCAAGCGGAAGCATCACTCGCGAAGACGAGATCCGCGCGTCGACCTGGTACGACGCGGATGGAATCCGGGCGTTGCTCGCGGAATCCGGCTATGCGGACGTCGTCATCGTACCGCCGGCAACCAACGATCGCGGAGAGACCGCGTTCGGGGTAACGGCGCGCGCCGCCTGATCATGCTCGATGGATTGACCTCGACCGCAAAGCGCTTCAGCGACGAGCGGGCGCGGAAGGCGCTGCTGGCCGACTGCCAACGCCTCATCTCCGAGCGCGCCGCCGCCAACAGTGTTGCAATCGCCACGGCCATCGTCGACCGCCTCGGCGCGCTGTCGGAGGCGACGTGGGATCGTTTCCTCGCCGACCTCGCGAACGAATTCGCCGCGGATCCGGCGGCGATCCTCGGCGCGGCGCGCGAGTACGCGAAGGATCGAAGCGCCGAGCGGCTCGTCGATCTCTCGCGTGCAGTCGAGCCGCCGCGTCAGGAGCTGTTGCGCAGGATCAATCGCGCGCCCGGCGGCACTGCTGCGGTGCTGCGCATTCGTGCCGAGCTTCTGCAGCGGTTGCACGCGGCACCGGATTTGAAGCTCGTCGACCACGACCTTCTGCATCTGCTCTCCAGCTGGTTCAGCCCCGGGTTCCTCCGCATGCGCCGCGTGGACTGGACGGCGCCGGCGCAGCTGCTCGAACAACTGATCGTGCACGAAGCCGTGCACACGATCGATGGCTGGGACGATCTGCGGCGACGCCTGCAGCCGGACCGCCGATGCTTCGCGTTCTTCCATCCACAGCTCGCCGATGTACCGCTGATCTTCGTCGAAGTCGCACTCGTCGAAGCGCTGCCTGACCGAATCGCTCCGCTGCTGGACAAGCACTCGACGCCGCTCGACCCGAGCCGCGCGCGCGTCGCCGCCTTCTATTCGATCAGCAACTGCGAGCGTGGCTTGCGCAACGTCTCGCTGGGCAATTTCCTGCTCAAGCGTGTCGTCGAAGAATTGAATCGCGAGCTGTCGCAGGTGAAGACGTTCTGCACGCTTTCCCCGATTCCCGGCTTCGCGCGTTGGCTCCGCGGCTTCGGTCCGGCGTCGCTGACGCACGCGCAAGAGGTCGCTGAGCTCGCGGCCGCCGAGCGGTCGATCCTCGAGTTGGCCGTCGAGGGCCGCTGGGACATGCTGGTGCACGAGCCCGAGCGGCTTCAGTTGTCGTCCCGGGCCCAACGCTCGCTCGCGCGGCTCTGCGCAATCTTTCTCGTGCACTGCTCCGCCACGGAAAATGGCGATCCCGTCGCGCGCTTCCATCTCGACAACGGCGCAAGGCTCGAGCAGCTGCGACCGAATGCGAACGCCTCGAAGTCCGGGCTTGAGCAGAGCTATGGATACATGGTCAATTACCTCTACGACCTGCGCAAGATCGAATCCAATCACGAATCCTTCACCCGCGGCGAAGTGAAGCATTCGCGCGCAATCGCGGCGCTGCTTTGACTGCCGTGCCGCGGTCACCAGCTTCCCGAAGCCCCGCCTCCGCCCGAGCTTCCGCCGCCGCCCGAAAACCCGCCGCCGGAGGAGCCGCTCGAACTTGAACCGCCGAAGCTGCCAGAGCCTCCGCTGGTGATCACCATGCCGCCCATCGTCGCGCGGCCGGTCGCCTTCAAGTCCTTCGCCGCCTTCGCGTACCAGCCGGTGCCGCGCAGCACGAGCTTCGCGATCGGGAAGCCGACGACGTACGTGACGAGGATGAGCAGCGCTCCCTTCACCCCGACGACGACGATCGGAAACATCGCCCAGAACGGAATCAGGAACAGGTAGAGGAACCAGCCCATGCCCGGCGTCACGATGCCGATGAACGTGAAGAGCCCGATGATGCTGAAGATGAACGCGCCGAGCAGGATGCGAATCGGCCACGGCGGCAGGTCCTGCTCGAACTCCCCAACCTCGATGGAATCGAGGAAGCTCAGGAAGCTTTGCGCTTTCCCGGCACTCGCGGGCTGCGATCCGCTCGCGAAATTTGCGCGAGACTCCAGCGTGTCGACGATCGCCGCCACGCCTTGCGTCACCCCCGCGTCGTAATTGTTCGCCTTGAACTGCGGTGTCATCCGCTCGCGGATGATGCGCGCCGCGATCGCGTCAGTGAGCGTTCCCTCGAGCCCATAGCCCACTTCGATGCGCATGCGACGATCGGCCGGCGCGATGACGACGAGCACACCGTTGTCCTTGCCCTTCTGCCCAAGCTTCCACGTTTCGAACACGCGTACGGCGAAGTCCTCGACACTCTCGCCTTCGAGCGTTCGCACGGTCAGCACTGCGATCTGATTGGTCGTGTGCTCTTCGTGCGCCTTCAGATCCGCCGCGAGCTTCTGGCGCGTCGCCGAAGACAGGATCTCCGCCTCGTCGACGACGCGACCGGTGAGATACGGCACGTCCGCCGCGATCGCGGCGATGGCCAGGAACAGTTGCAGGACGACGAATGCGACACGCGCGTTCATCGCGCTTCGTCGCGAAGCATCGCGTCGGGAATGACGTTCGCGACGGGCGGCGCGGGCGTGAAGCCCCGGTCGATCAGCAATCGTTCGAGCGCCGTGAGGCCGGCGAGAAACGCATCGGCCACGCGACCGTCCGCGAGCTTCGGCGTCATCTGAGCGACGACGCCCTGCCATTCGGCCGTCGACACGCGTCCTCTGCAATACACATCGGGTACGATCACGATCCGGCGCTCGAATTCGCCGACGAGGATCAACAGCGCGTCACGACGCGGCGTTGCGAACAATTCGCGCGTGAGGAACAACGTTTCCGCGCATTGCCGCACCTCCACTCGCGCGCGCTCGGCAGGCAGCAGGAGCTTCGCGAATGGAGGAAACCAGATCGCAAGCGCGCCGCCAATGAACCCGCCGCCGAGGATCGCGAGCGCCTGCATGAGCAGCGCCTTCGTCGAGAGCCAGTCGGGTCTGCCGACGTGGATCGCGACGGCAATCAACGCGGCGAGCGCGCAACCCAGCGCGAATCCCCGCCACGGCAGTTCGGGATACGAATCTGCGCGCGGAACGATCGCCGTCACGATCTGCACGCCGGTTCTTGCTTCGACGTCTGCGATGCGCCGCTCGATCGTCGCTGATTCGTTGTCGGAGATCGTCGTCATCGGATCAGCGTGGTTGCGACGCAACGCGCGCGAGGTCGAGCTCCATGTAAACCGGCTGGGCAAGGGGATTGACGTAGTACGCCGCGCATTCGACGAACCCCAGGTCCGCGTAGAGCCGGCGCGCCGCCATCATGCGCCCGAGCGTATCGAGCTTCAGCATTCTGTAGCCGATCGTGCGCGCCTCGTCGATCAGCGTGCGCGCGAGCGTCGACCCGACGCGCTTGCCGCGGCCGCGCGGCTGCACGTAGAGTCGTTTCACCTCCGCCGTCGCGTGCGGATGCGGCGAGCCCGGCATGACGAGCGGTCGCAGCGCAATGCAGCCGAACGGATCATCGTGCGGTCCCGCGAGAAGCAGCCGTCCGCGCGGCGGTGCATAGTCGCCCGGAAGGCCCGCAAGCTCCGCGTCGAAGCCCTGGAAGCAAAGGTCTTCGTTCAGCCAGTCCGCGTACTCGCGAAACAGCCGCCGTGCGGCGTCGAAGTCGACCGGCGCGTCCGCCTGACGAATGACGATCACGCCCGTTTCTGCACGAGCAGCTGCTCGAGCCACGCGTCGGGCAAGAGCTCACGCAACGTCGCCGACCGATCGTCCGGCAAGAGCACGACGCAATCGAGGTTGCGCGGATCGACCTGCACGAGCAGCTCTCGACAGCGGCCGCATGGAGCGACGATGCGCTCTTCGTTGACCGCGACGATGCTCCTCACGACCGTTTCGCGCGCCTTGAGCATCTCCGCCACCGCGGCGTGCTCCGCGCAAAAGCCAATCCCGCATGCGAGATCGAGATTGATGCCGGTGTAGCTCGTGCCGCTCGCCGTTTCGAGCGCAGCCCCGACGGCAGCAGCGGTCAGCGACGGCTTCGTGAGCGAAAACTCTCCGACGAGCGATCGCGCTTTCGCGACGAGCGCGTGACGCTTCGAGGCCGGGTCAGCTGGCACGTTCGCACGTGCCGACGCGCAGCTCGGTGCCGGCATAGCTCGGAATCAACTCACGCAGCCGGGCAACCGCAGGCTGCGGAGGATCCCGGAACACGAGGATCAGTTGCTGCACGCCCGCGTTCCGCGCCGTGACGCGCGTGCCCGACACGCCCTGGGCAGCCAATGCGTCGGCGCGGCCGTTGGCCGACGCTTCGCTGCGAAAGACGCCGAGCGCAACGATGAACTGCCCGCGACCGAGATCGACGGCCGATACATCGCTGATGCCGCGCGCACGAAACTCGGCTGCACGACGCTCGGCCGCGGCGAGATTCGCGAATCCGGGCAGCGTCACCGAGAAGCCGCCCGTTTCGACGCGGCGCACGTTCATCAGCGGCGCGAGGTTGAGCGGTGCAAGCTCCGCCACTGCGCGCACGCGCTCCGCTTCGGACATCGGCCCCCATTCGACGCAGACGTCGTTCAACGCCGCGGTCTTCGTCGGCCCCAGCGCCGCGACCTGCTGCGGCGTCAGGATCTTGATCTTGTCGGGTTGCACCTGCTGCACAAGACGATGCGGCTCGCCGGTCGTCGAAGGATCGAACCGGATCAGCGCGAAAAGCACGAACAGCGCGATGTTGGCGAGGGCAAGGAAGATAACGACGATGCGCATGGCGGCCGGCCGTCACTTTACGCCAGAGCTGCACCAAAGTTAAAGCCGCGCCCCGGCGCCGCCGCGATCAGCGCTTGCGTGTACGGGTGGCCCGGATTGACAAATACGTCGGCGGCCGCGCCGTATTCGACGACGCGGCCATTCGACATCACCGCCACGCGATCGCAAACCTGAGCCGCGACGCGCAGGTCGTGCGTGATGAACAGCATCGCCAGGTCGAGCCGATCGCGAATCTCGGCAAGGAGCTTCAGCACCTGCGCCTGCACCGAAACGTCGAGCGCCGACACCGCTTCGTCGGCGATCAGAAGGTCGGGTTCCATCGCGAGCGACCGCGCGATGCAGATGCGCTGCCGCTGGCCGCCGGAAAACTGGTGCGGATAGCGGTCGATCGCGGAAGGATCCATCCGCACGAGCTCGAGCAGCTTCCGCGCGCTGGCAAGCGCATCCGCGCGCGACGCCCCGTAGTTCATCGGGCCTTCGATGATCGCCTCGCCGACGGTGCGTCGCGGGTTCAACGAACGGTACGGGTCCTGGAAGACGATCTGTACGCGACGACGCAACGCACGAAGCTGCGCGCGCGAGATCGACGCGAAATCGGTGTCGCCGATGACGATGCGGCCGGCCGACGGCTCGATCAATCGCGCGATGCAGCGCGCCACCGTCGACTTGCCGGAGCCCGACTCGCCGACGATGCCGACGGTTTCGCCGCGACGCACGTCGATCGACACATCGGCGGCGGCCGGAACGCCACTGCGCTTGCCGAACCAGCCCGGGCGTTCGTAGATCTTCGACAGGCCCGCCGTCGACATCACCAGCGCCGTCGACACCGGGTGGCGCGGCATCGGCACGAGACTCGGGATCGAAGCGATCAGCATTCGTGTGTACGGATGCTCGGGCGCGGACAGGATCGCCTGCTTCGGTTTCAACTCGACCAGCTCGCCCTGCCGCAGCACGGCGACGCGATCGGCGATGTCCGCCACGACGCCGAAGTCGTGCGTGATGAACAGCACGCCCATGCCGCGCTTGCGCTGCAGGTCGCGGATCAGCGCGAGGATCTGCGCCTGCGTCGTGACGTCGAGCGCCGTCGTCGGCTCGTCGGCGATCAGAAGCGCGGGCTCGAGCACGAGCGCCATCGCGATCATCACGCGTTGTCGCTGACCACCGGAAAGCTGATGCGGATACGATCGCATCATTCGTTCCGGCTCCGGCAGCCGCACGTCGGCAATGACGTCGAGCACCTTTCGTCGCCGTGCCGTCGCGTCGAGCTTCGTGTGCGCGGCCAGCACCTCGTCGATCTGGTCGCCACAGCGAAGCACCGGATTCAATGCGGTCATCGGCTCCTGGAAGATCATCGACATCGACGTCGAACGAAGCTCGCGCAATCGCGCTGGGCGTGCACGCAGCAGGTTTTCGCCGTCGAGCAGGATCTCGCCGCCGGTCGGTCGAAGCTCGCGCGGCAGCAGGCCCATCGTCGTGTGCGCAATGACGCTCTTGCCCGAGCCCGACTCTCCGACCAAGCACACGATCTCGCCGCGCTCGACGGTGAAGTCGACGCCGCGCACGGCGAACGGCCGGTCCGCGTTCGCGGGCAGCGCAACGGACAGATTGCGAACAGCGAGGACCGGTGGGTTCGCGTTCAGAAGCGCTTTTCCATCCGGGGATCGAGCGTGTCGCGCAACCCGTCGCCCAGCATGTTGACCGCGAGGACGGTCAACGCGAGGAAGATGCCGGGGAACAGTATGTTGTGAGGGAACACGCGGAACAGCGTGCGACCCTCGGCCATGATGTTGCCCCACGTCGGCGTGTCGGGCGGGATGCCGACGCCCAAGAACGACAGGATCGCTTCGACGAGGATCGCGAAGGCGGCAATGTACGTCGCCTGCACGATCAGCGGCGGCAGCGTGTTCGGCAAGACGTGGCGCACGAGGAGCGACGGCGTGCGCGTGCCGACGGCGATCGCCGCTTCGACATAGGGCTCTTCGCGCACCGACAGCACGACCGAGCGCACGAGTCGCACGACGCGCGGGATCTCGGGAATGACGATCGCGATGATGACGGTGGCGAGCCCCGCCGATGCGAGCGACACCAGCGCGATCGCCAGAAGGATCGCCGGAATCGCCATCAGCCCGTCCATGATGCGCATCGCGATCGCATCGACCCAGCGCACGTAACCGGACACGAGTCCGATCAACAGGCCAACAGAAACGCTGACCAATGCGACCGTCACGCCGACGGCGAGCGATGCGCGCGCGCCATACACGACGCGCGCGAAGACATCGCGACCCAGCGAATCGGTGCCCATCCAGTGCGTGACCGTCGTTTTCGTGCCGTCGTCGCGGCGGATCGTCGCCTCTGCACCCGGCTTGCGATTGCGGAACGCTGGATTGATTTGCGCCGGATCGAGCGGCGTCAGAAGCGGCGCCGCGATGCCGATGACCAGGATGATGGCAAGGATCATCGTGCCAGCGACGACGCCGGAATGCGCGCGCAGGCGTCTGAGCGCGCCGGCACGAACGATCGGCGGCGGCTCGATCCCCGTTTCCAGCGCAGCGGCTCGTGTCGCCATCAGTAGCGGATCCGGGGGTCGAGCATCGTGTACAGCATGTCGACGGCGAGATTCAGCAACACGTACACGCCGGAGAACAGCAGGATCACGGCCTGCACCGTCGGATAGTCGCGGGCGAGCACTGCGTCGACCGTCAGCCGTCCGAGTCCGGGAATGCTGAAGACGCTTTCGGTCACGACGACGCCGCCGATCAAGAGCGCAACGCCGATCCCGATGACGGTGACGATCGGCACGGCGGCGTTACGCAGCGCGTGCCGCATCAGGACTGCGTAATCGGTGAGCCCCTTCGCTCGCGCCGTGCGAATGTAATCCTCGCCCAGCACTTCGAGCATGCTGGTGCGAGTGATGCGCGCGATCAGCGCGATGTAGATGACCGACAGCGTCAAGCTGGGCAGGATCAACCGCTCGAGGAACCCGCCGAATCCTTGCGCGAGCGGCTGGTAGCCCTGCACCGGCAGCCAGTTCAACTGGATCGCGAACAGGTAGATCAGCAAGTACCCGATGACGAACACCGGCACGGAGAAGCCGAGCACCGAAAAACCCATCACCAGCCGATCGATCCACGTGCCCTGACGGTACGCTGCGACGACGCCCAGCGGCACGGCGATCACGATCGACAGGAGCATCGTCGTGACCGCGAGCGAGAGCGTCGGCTCGATGCGGCCGACGATCAGATCGGCCACCTTTTTCTTGAAGAAGAACGACTCGCCGAAGTCGCCCGAGAGCATATTGCCGATCCAGATCGCGAACTGCGTAACGATCGGCTGGTCGAGTCCCAGGCGCGCGCGGATGTCGACGATCTCCTGCGTCGTCGCCGAGGCACCGGCGATGATCGACGCCGGATCGCCGGGCGCTAAGCGCAGCATCGAGAACACGAGGATCGCGACGACCGCCATGACCGGGATCGTCGCGAGCAGGCGCTTGCCAAGGTAATTCAGCACTCACCAAACGTGCACGAAGGCGTAGGCCGTCGCGCGCCGCTCGTTGTTGCGTGTGGTTGCCTGCGCGCGCCGACGGGCCGCCCCGAGGCGCGCGCCACGATCACACCCGATGAAAAACGTGCGACGCCGGCCTCGCGTCCGCCACCGCTCCCACGGACGCGTTGTTCATCGGTTTACCGTCCGGTCTTCGTTACGTTCCAGAAGACGGGCACCGGCGCCGTCACATAGCCGTCCAGGTTCTTGCGCGACGCCCCCGGCTGATACCACTGGCCGAGATGAACGTGCGTCGGGTATTGCGTGAAGCGGACCTGCACGGCCTCCGCGATTGCCTTCTGCTGCGAAGCATCGGTCGCGCGCGCATAGTCGTCGCGCAACTTCTCGAGCTCGGTGTCGCACGGCCAGCCGAACAGCGCCTTGTCGCAGCTTGAGTTCAGGAACGCCGTCGACACCGGATTCAGGATGTCCGCCGAGACCCACGATGTCAGGAACGCGTGCCAGCCGCCCTGCGTGGGGGCATCTTTCTTCGAGCGACGGGCAACGACGCTCTGCCAGTCCATCGACTGCATGTCCACCTTGAAGCCCGCGCGCTCCATCAGCGACTTCGCCACCGGCGCGAGATTCGTCAGCACGCCGAGATCGGTCGAGTGCATCAAGACGATCGGCGTGCCGTCGTAGCCGGCCTCCTTCAGCAAAGCTTGCGCACGCTGCATGTTCGATTCGAGCAGACCGTCCATGCCCTTCGTCGACGCGAGCGGCGTGCCGCAGACGAACAGCGCCTTGCATTCCTTGTAGTACTGCTTGTCGCCGATGACTGCCTGAAGGAAGTCTTCCTGGTTGAACGCGTACAGGAGCGCCTGCCGCACCTTCACGTTGTCGAACGGCTTCACCGTCGTGTTGTAGCGGAACGCGTACTGGTTGCCGAGCGGGTTCCAGTCGACGAGCTTGACGTTCGAATCCTTGCGCAGCACCGGCAACAGGTCGTGCGCCGGCGCCTCGATGTAGTCGATCTCGCCCGCAACCAGAGCGTTGATTGCGGTCTGCTGGTCGGCGATCGCACGCCACTCGACACGGTCGACTTTGACGACCTTGCCGCCGGCGAGCCCCGAGGCAGGCTCCGAACGCGGCCGGTACTTGTCGAATTTCACATAAACAGCCTTGTCGCCCGGCTTCCATTCGTCGCGCTTGAACATGAACGGGCCGGAGCCGGTGAAGTCCCCAATCTGGTC
>DATLNR010000065.1:0-28507 GCA_035536655.1 Casimicrobiaceae bacterium | reverse complement strand
GTCGGATAGCGGATCTTCGGCATGCTCGCCGCCGCCTCGAGCGACTCGTGATCGGCGCGCTCGTGGCGCAGCGTCCACGGCAGCAGCGCGCCGAGCTTGAGGTCGTTCGCCCACATGTGGATGCCGCCGTGCATCAGTCCGGCCCACAGTCCCCATTTGAGGCCGGGCTTGACGTTGCGGACCTTCCACAAATCCTCGTAGACCCACGAGGCGCGCCACGCTTCGTCGTAGGAAGCGAGCGTGTCGCGCGCACGCCCTTCGCCGAGCGCCGCGAACGCGGACTCGGCCGCGAGCATGCCGGTCTTCATCGCGTTGTGCGTGCCCTTGATCCGCGGAAGGTTCACGAACCCCGCGCTGCAGCCGATCAAGGCGCCGCCGGGAAAGGCAAGGCGGGGCACCGATTGCAGCCCGCCTTCGTTGATCGCGCGAGCGCCGTAGGCGAGGCGCTTTCCGCCGGTGAACGCGTCGCGGATCGATGGATGCGTCTTGAACCGCTGAAACTCGTCGTACGGCGAAAGATGCGGATTCGAATAGTTCAGATGGACGACGAATCCAACGGCGACGAGGTTATCGCCGTAGTGATAGAGGAACGATCCGCCGCCCACATCCTGCGTCAACGGCCAGCCCGACGTATGAACGACGAGGCCGGGTTGGTGCTTGTCCGGCGCGACCTGCCAAAGCTCCTTGATGCCGATCCCGTACTTCTGCGGATCGACGCCGTCGCGCAGGTTGAAGCGCGACATCAATGTCTGCGAAAGCGAGCCGCGGGCACCTTCCGCGAGCAACGTGTACTTCGCGTGCAGCTCCATGCCGCGCTGGAAGTCGGCCTTGCGCGTGCCGTCCTTTGCGATGCCGACGTCGCCGGTCGCAACGCCTTTGACCGCGCCGCGTTCGTCGTACAGCACTTCGGCGGCGGCGAATCCCGGATAGATCTCGACGCCCAGGCCCTCGGCGATGCCGCCCAGCCATCGGCATACGCTGCCGAGGCTCACGACGTAGTTGCCGTGATTGCCCATCAGGCGCGGCAGCATCGCGTTCGGCAGTCGATAGGCCTTGCGCTCGGTCAGGATCAGGAAGCGGTCTTCGCTCACCGCCGTCTTGATCGGCGCGTCGCGCGACTGCCAGTCCGGCAAGAGCTCGGCGAGCGCGCGTGGATCGATCACGGCGCCCGAAAGCGTGTGCGCGCCGATCTCGGACCCCTTCTCGATCACGCACACCGACACATCGTGCGATCGCTCGGCGGCGAGTTGCTTCAGCCGTATCGCGGCAGCGAGCCCCGACGGGCCGCCGCCGACGACGACGACGTCGTATTCCATCGCTTCGCGCGCGTCGTTGCTCGGAGGTTCGGCCATGGAAGCGGCGCAATCGACCAAAACGTCGATTGTATAATCGTGACCCTCCGCAGCCGATCGACGACGCTTGAGCGCAAGGCCGCAACAATCGATCCTCGTGCACACGTCGATCCAGCCGATACGCTGGTCCGACATGGATGCGCTCGGCCACGTCAACAACACCGTGTATTTCCGTTACATGGAGCAGGCGCGCATCGAGTGGATCTACGCGTTCGGTCGCGACTTGCGGTCGGGCAGCGAGGCCGGCAGCGGTCCCGTCATCGTCAACGCGAGCTGCACGTTTGTCGAGCCGCTCAGCTATCCCGGCGATTGCGAAGTGCGCATGTACCTGGCCAATCCCGGACGGACCAGCATCGGAAGCTTTTACGAGATCTGGAAGGATGGTCGCAAGTTCGCCGAGGGCGCAGCGAAGATCGTCTGGATCGACCTCGCGACGATGCGTCCGACGCCGTTGCCCGCCGAGGTCGTGGCGCAGGTGCGGGCGAGCGAAAGTGAATTCGCCCGCGTCAACGCATGACCGCCGCGCCGCTCTGGTTACCATCGCCCGCGCGCATCGCGCAGGCGAACATCACGGCCTTCGCGCGCAACGTCGCGGCGAACCATTCGACGTCGTTCGCCGACTACGATGCGCTGTGGCGCTGGTCGAATGAGCATCCCGCCCTCTTCTGGCGCGCGATCTGGGACGACAGCGGTGTCATCGGCACGCCCGGCACGAAGGTCTTGGTTGATGGCAACAAGATGCCGGGCGCGCGCTGGTTTCCCGACGCGCAACTGAACTACGCGCAGAACCTTCTCGAGCGGCGCAAGCACGACGACGAGGAGGGTGGCTTCGTCTTCTGGGGCGAGGACAAGGTCAAGCGTCGCGTGACGCACGCCCAAGCCTACACGTGCGTGTCGAAGGTCGCATCGGCACTCGCTGCGCAAGGCTTGCGCGTCGGCGATCGCGTCGCAGGCTATCTGCCCAACCTGCCCGAGACGATGATGGCGATGCTCGGGGCGGCCGCGAAGGGTTGCACGTGGTCGAGCTGCTCGCCGGACTTCGGCGTGCAGGGCGTGCTCGACCGCTTCGGCCAGATCGCGCCGAAAGTGCTCTTCACCGTCGACGGCTATTGGTACAACGGCAAGCCGATCGCGGTGCTCGACAAGGTCGCCGACATCGTCGAGAAGCTGCCGTCGGTCGAGCGCGTCGTCGTCGTTCCTTACTTGAGGGAAGGCATCGGCCGCGCGAACGAGTTTCCTGCGTTGCGCGGCGCCGTGACATGGGACGCGTTCACCGCGCCGTTCGCCGGCGGGCCGATCGACTACGAGCAGCTGCCATTCGATCATCCGCTCTACATCCTCTATTCGTCCGGCACGACCGGCGTTCCCAAGTGCATCGTGCACGGCGCCGGCGGAACGCTGCTGCAGCATTTGAAGGAGCATCGCTTGCATGGCGACATCAAGCCCGGCGACCGACTGTTCTACTTCACGACGTGCGGCTGGATGATGTGGAACTGGCTCGCGTCGGGCTTTGCGGCCGGCGCGACGCTGCTCTTGTTCGACGGCTCGCCGTTCGTGTCGCGCGGCCGCGTCCTCTGGGACCTTGCCGACGCCGAGCGGATGACGCATTTCGGAACGTCGGCCAAGTACATCGACGCCTTGCACAAGGTTGCGCTGGTGCCGCGCAAGGACTATGCGCTGACGTCGCTTCGCACCATTTTCTCGACCGGCAGTCCGCTCGCGCCGGAAAGCTTCGACTACGTCTACGAAGCGATCAAGCACGACGTCTGCCTGTCGTCGATCTCGGGCGGCACCGACATTGTGAGCTGCTTTGCGCTGGGCAATCCGACGTTGCCCGTCTACCGCGGCGAGCTGCAATGCCGCGGCCTCGGGCTGGCCGTGGACGCGTTCGACGACGACGGCCGACCGGCACGCGTCGGCGAGCGCGGAGAACTGGTCTGCACGAAACCGTTTCCGTCAATGCCGATCGGTTTCATGAACGATCCCGATGAAAGTCGGTATCGCGCGGCGTACTTCGAGCGCTTCCCGGGCGTATGGTGGCACGGCGACTATGTCGAGATCACGCCCCGCGGAGGCGTCATCATCCATGGTCGCTCGGATGCGACGCTCAACCCCGGTGGCGTTCGCATCGGCACGGCAGAGATCTACCGCCAGGTCGAGCAGCTGCCGGAAATCGTCGAGTCGCTGGTCATCGGTCAGGACTGGCCACCCGGTGAGATCGGCGACGTGCGCGTCGTGTTGTTCGTCAAACTGCGCGAGGGCCTCACGCTCGGCGATCCGCTGATCGATCGCATCCAGAAACGCGTGCGCGCGAACACGACGCCGCGTCACGTACCTGCAAAAGTCGTGCAGGTCGACGACATTCCGCGCACCAAGAGCGGCAAGATCGTGGAGCTCGCGGTGCGTAACATCGTGCACGGTCGCGAAGTGAAGAACCTCGAGGCGCTGGCGAACCCCGAGGCGCTCGAGCATTTTCGTGATCGGGAAGAGCTCAAGACCTAGCTGGATGACGTTGGGGATTGCCAGCGCGAGGACACAGACAATCCGCCGCACGAGGCTCGTTGTTGCGTGCCGTTGTTGCGAGCGCCGCCGGGCCGTCCCAAGGCGCTCGCCGAAGTGCTCCCGTGAAAAACGCGCGATGACAATGCGCCGCGTCAGCCCGTTCGCGCGGACGCGTTTTTCAGCGGGTTGCTCGTGAACCTCCTCGCGATCGTCGCCGCGCTTGCGCTCGAGCAGTGGCGGACGTTCCAATGGCGGGCGGCTCTCGAGCGTGCGTTCGTGCGCTATGTCAGGCATCTCGAGCGAAAGCTCAACGGCGGGCGCGCCGAGCAGGGACTTCTCGCGCTGCTCGCGGCGTTGATTCCGCCGGTCGTCCTCGCAGCGGCGGCGTACGTGCTCGCCGTGATCGTGCATCCGTTGCTCGGCGTGGCGTGGAACATCGTCGTCCTTTACTTCCTGATGGGCTTTTCACGCTTCTCGAACGCGTTGTCGGCGATCGTCGACGCGTTCCGCGACAACGACGTCATCGCGGCGCGGCGGGCGCTTGCCGCATGGCGCGGCGGCTACTCGACCGAAATCACCTCGCAGGACATCGCGCGGCTTGCAATCGAGCGCGGCTTGATCGATGCGTATCGACAGGTGTTCGCAGTGCTTTTCTGGTTCACCGTGCTGCCGGGGCCGGCGGGCGCCGTTCTCTACCGCGCGGCGCTGTTGGCGTCGCGGGAGTGGCGGGGAAGCGACGCAGGCGACGACGTCACGCCGATCGCGCGATCGCGCGCAGCGTTCGGCGCGCCGGCGAGAACGCTTCTCTCGCTGCTCGACTGGATTCCGGTACGACTCACCGCGCTGTCGTTTGCGATCGTCGGAGACTTCGAGGACGCGGCGTGGTGCTGGCGCACACAGACACGCGCGTGGGCGCGCGAAGAAGGCGGCGTCGAATCGGGCGCGATCCTCGCATCCGGCGCCGGGGCGCTCGGCGTACAGCTCGGTGGGCCGCTCGTCGTGCCGGTAGGCGAGCCGCTGATGCGGCCTGAAGTGGGGTTGGGTGACGCGCCGGAACCCGAAGTGCTGCCGTCGGCGATCGGGCTCGTGTGGCGGGCGTTGATCCTGTGGCTGCTTGTGATCTTGCTGGTCACTCTTGCCAACTACGCGCCGTAACGGCTTGCTCAGTGCGCGCGCACAGCCTCGCTTTCCGCGACCATCGCGTGCAGTAACGCAACGCGATGCGGCATCACTTCGCCGCATTCGACAGCGGCCTGCACCGCGCAGCCCGGCTCCTGGTCGTGACGGCAATCGCGGAAGCGGCATTGACCAAGTAAAGGCCGGATTTCCACAAAGCCTTCCTCGATCGCACGCGGGTCGACGTGCGCGAGGCCGAACGCCTTCATGCCGGGAGAGTCGACGATCCAGCCGTCGCTCGGCGTCGGGCCGAGCAAGTGCAGCGTCGTTTCGGTCGTCGTATGGCGGCCGGTGCGCAGATACGCGGACACTTCGCGGGTACGGGCGGCGACGTCGGGAAGCAATCCATTCAGCATCGTGCTCTTGCCCATGCCGGATTGCCCAACGAGCACGCTTCGTCGGCCCGTGATCTCGGTAACGAGCGGCTGCACGGCTCGCGTTGCCGATAGCGGCAGCACGCGATAACCGAGCTTTCGCCACGGCGCGAGCCGTTGTACAAGCGCCGTCGATCCTTCGAGATCGGCCTTATTGGCGACGATGAGAAACGTCGCGCCCTCGATCTCGGCGGCCACGCTCCAGCGGTCGATGAGCTCGAAGTCGCTGGGCAAGTCGGGTGCGACGACGCCGATGACTTGCGTCACGTTGGCGGCGATCAGCTTCTGCTTGAACGCATCGGAGCGATAGACCAGGTTGTCGCGCCGCAGAATCTCCTCGATTGCGCCGCCGCCGTGAATGCGGCGGACACGCACGCGATCACCGCACGCAACGACGGCCCGGCGCCCCTTTAGCAGGCATGCGACGGATTCACCGGTGTCGAGACGCACGTCGTAACGGCGCCGGTGCGTTGCGAGCACCGTGCCGACCAGCGCGCTGCCGCCGGCGGAATCGAGCTCGGCCGCGGTTTCGCTCCGTCAGGAGAACAGACGCTCGACGCGCGCCGCGCAGACGAGGTCGTTGCGTGTAATGCCGCCCGCATCGTGCGTCGACCACGAGACGATGCAGCGGTTGTAATGCACCGACAGGTCCGGATGATGATCAGCGCGGTGCGCGATCCAGGCGACCGCGTTCACGAAAGCGATCGTCTCGTGGTAGCCGGCGAAGCGGAACGTCTTCGCGATCCGGTCTGCGACGATCGACCACCCCGGCAGTACGCCAAGCGCTTCACCGATCTCCGCATCGGCAAGTCGCGGCGCCGCACGGACGCACGAACCATCGGCGAGACCTGCGAGCGTCGTCGTGTCACCCACGCAACGACCACGTCGCGAGGATGGCGAATGCGGCAAGCGCGACGAGTGAAGCAAGACGGATCCAACGGCTCACGATCACAACCGACCGGTCGCCGACGCGCCAGCCAACGCACAAAGCCGCGCAACGCGGATCGCGGCCGGCGGGTGAGAGTCGTAGAAAGCGGAGTGCACCGGGTCGGGCGTCAGCGTCGAAGCGTTGTCCTCGTAGAGCTTCACCAGCGCGTTGACCAGTGCGCTTCCCGAGGCGGCCTGCGCAGCGAACGCATCCGCTTCGAACTCGTGACGGCGCGAATAGCTCGCGGCAATCGGCGAAAGCGCGAACGTGAACACTGGCAGCGCGAGGAAGAAGAGACCCATGGCTACGCCCGGTCGCCCCATCGCCTCGGCCACCAGCGACTCGGGAATGCCGAGGCCCTGATAGAACCACGGCTGATCGACGAGCCAGGCGAGCGTCGCGAGAAACGCAAGCGACAGGAACGACGACCATGCGATGCGCTTGGCGATGTGCCGGCGCTTGAAGTGTCCCAGCTCGTGCGCGAGCACCGCCTCGATTTCTTCGGGCTTCAAGCGCGACAGCAGCGTATCGAAGAACACGACGCGCTTCGCGCGGCCAAGGCCGGTGAAGTACGCGTTGCCATGGCCGCTGCGCCGGCTTCCGTCCATGACGAACAATCCCGAGCTCGCGAACCCGCAGCGCGCAAGCAACGCTTCGATGCGCGATCGCGCCTCGCCCTGCGGCAACGGCTGGAAGCGATTGAACAGCGGGGCGATCAGCGTCGGATAGGCGACAAGCATGACAAGCTGAAATGCCATCCACGCGGCCCACGCGTACAACCACCAGAGCGCGCCGGCTTCGCGCATCAGCCACAGCACGACGTAGAGCAGCGGCAGCCCGAGCAGGGCGCCGAGCGCAACGCCTTTTGCGAGGTCGGCGACGAACAGCTTCAGCGTCATCCGGTTGAAGCCGAAGCGCTCTTCGATGACAAACGTCGAATACAACGAGAACGGCAGGCTTGCGACGCCGCCGATGACGACGAGCGAAGCAATCGCGGCGACGTCCTGCCACAATGCGCTGATCGGCAACATCGCGGTCCCGATGACGAGCGCCGCAAAGCCTCCGCCGAGCGTCAAAAAGAGCAGCAGTAACGTGTCGATGACCGTTTCGATGCGACCGAGCGACTGCCGGGCGGCCGTGTAATCGGCGGCCTTGTGGTGCGCGGGCAGTCCAATTTCGCCGGCGAACGCCGATGGCACGCGGTCCCGATGGGCCGCCACGTACGCTATCTGACGACGCGCGAGCCAGAGCCGCGTGCTGACCATGGCGGTCAGCGCGATCGCGAAAATGATCGTGAACAGCGAGTCGGTCATCGGGACCGCGTGACGAGCGATCGACGCGCGTGTGCGAGAATGAACCGGTTATTTTACGCGAGTCGACATCGTGCAGGACGCCGACCGTCTGGTCTGGATCGATCTCGAGATGACCGGTTTGAAACCGGACAGCGACCGCATTCTCGAGATGGCGATCGTCGTCACCGGTGCGGACCTTGGGCCGATCGCGGTCGCACCCGTGTGGGTCGTGCGCCAGGACGACGCGACGCTCGCCGCGATGGACTCGTGGAACCAGACGACGCACGGTCGATCGGGTCTGATCGACAAGGTGAAGGCTTCGGTGCTCTGCGAGCTCGACGTCGAAGCCGCCGCGCTGGCGTTCCTGCGCGAGCACGTGCCCGCGCGCGCCTCGCCGATGTGCGGCAACTCGATCTGTCAGGACCGGCGCTTTCTCGCGCGCTGGATGCCGCGGCTAGAGGACTATTTCCACTACCGCAATCTCGACGTCTCGACACTGAAGGAACTTTGTCGCCGCTGGAAGCCGGAACTGATGAAGGGCATTCCGAAGGAAGGCAAGCACGAGGCGCTCGCCGACGTTCACGAGTCGATCGAGGAGCTCCGCTATTACCGAAACAACTTCATCAGGGCCTGACGGTGACCTGACGCTGCTTCGCCATCCGCTCCTTCGCCGCGTCGACGAACTCGCGCACGACGGTGCGGTATTCGTCGATGCCGACGTTGCCCCAGTTGCCGTGATTCGCGCCCTTGATCAAGTGCAGCCGCTTCGGCTGCGGCGCCGCCTCGAACAGCTTCTCGCTCATCAAGTGCGGGACGTAGCGGTCCTCGGTGCCGTGAACAAACAGCACCGGCGCCTTGAGCCCCTTCGCGCGGGAGAGCGCGTTGAACTTCTGCGACACGAACAGATGCAGCGGCGCGTAGCTTTCCGCAACGATGTCCGCGATCGACGTGAAGCCGGATTCCGCGATCACGCCCGCGGCGTCGTCGACCGTGGCGCCGAGCTCCACGGCGACGGCCGCGCCGAGCGAATGCCCGTAGATGAAGCGCATCGCCTCCGGGTGACGACGCTCGAGCTCGTCCCATGCGGCGCGCGCGTCGGCGTAGATCTGCGCTTCGGACGGAAGGTCGCCGTCGCTGCGACCAAAGCCGCGATAGTCGATCGCGAGAACGGAGAATCCCTGCTCGCGCAAGCGCGCAATGCGAAACAGATTGGAGCCGAGGCTCCAGCGAATGCCATGAAGGTACAGGATCGCCGGCGCATCGCTCGTTTGCGCGGGCACCCACCACGCGTGCACGCGCTCGTTGCCGTCGCGGCCGACGCGCGCCACGTCGATCCAGACATCGTCGTAGCGCATCCCAACGTCGGCCGGCGTGCGTCCGTACTCGCGCTGCGGCCGATAGAGCAACTCCCGCTCCTTGCTCTCGAGAATCATGCAGCCGGTGACGGTCAGGCCGGCAAGGGCGAGCAGCGCGGCGGCGACGCCGCGGCGCAGGCGGCGGGAGAACATCATTCGGGTCCTCGAGACGAAGCCTTGGTCGACACGATAGGACATCGTCGGGGCCGGCGGGTTCGCACGCGACGCCCCGATAGGCCGTCCGACGGCCAGCGACGATAATCGGGCCATGAACTACTGCAGCCAGTGCGGCGCGACGCCGCTCGCATTCAGGATTCCGGACGGCGACACGCTGCCGCGGTTCGTGTGCGACCGTTGCAGCGCCATCCATTATCAGAACCCGAAGATCGTCGTTGGCTGTGTGCCGCTGTGGGATGAGAAGGTGCTGCTGTGCCGGCGGGCAATCGAGCCGCGCCGCGGGCTATGGACGTTGCCCGCCGGGTTTCTGGAGAACGACGAGACCGTGACGGCGGGTGCGTTGCGGGAGACGCTCGAGGAAGCACAGGCGCGTGTCGAGCTCGACGAGCTGTACACGATGATCAGCCTGCCGCAGATCAGCCAGGTGTACATGGTGTTTCGCGCGCGTCTGCTCGACCTCGAGTTCGGCCCGGGGCCCGAGAGCCTCGAGGTCCGCTTGTTCGACGAGGCCGACATTCCCTGGCCCGATCTTGCGTTCCGCACGATCGCGCGTACGCTGCGCAACCTGTTCCTCGACCGCAAGTGGGGAACCTTTCCGCTCCGGCTGTCGTCGATGGCAAGACGGCCCGGCCCGCCACCCACACTTGCGGCGGCGGCTTGATTTAGAATCGTGAGCGAAGCGGCCGACCGTAAAGCCGCCCGCGAAACTTTGGAGGAACCATGACTTTCGTTTCCCGCGCGGCGATCGCCGCGAGTGTGATCGGCTTGACGGTGGCTGCGTTCGCGCCGCTCACCGACGCCCAGCAGCAGAACCGCATCTCGATCACGACCGGCGGCACTGGCGGCGTCTATTACCCGCTCGGTGGCGGCATGGCGAATATCCTGTCGAAGAACGTGCCGGGCATGACCGCGACGGCCGAAGTGACCGGCGGCTCGATCGACAACCTGAAGCTCCTTCGCGCGGGCAAGTCGGAAGTCGCGCTGGTCATGGCCGACGCCGCGCTCGAGGCGGCGCAGGGCATCGACAAGTTCAAGGACGGGAAGGTCGGCGCAAAGACGCTGATGGTGCTGTATCCGAACAAGATGCACGTCGTCACCGTCGAGGGAACCGGCATCGACAAGTTGGCGGATCTCAAAGGCAAGCGCGTGTCGACCGGATCGGCGGGCAGCGGCACCGAGGTGATGGCGCTGCGCGTGCTCGAAGGGGCAGGGCTCGAAAAGGGCGACATCAGGCAGGAGCGGCTTGGCGTCGCCGAGAGCGTCAACGCCCTCAAGGACAAGAAGATCGACGCGTTCTTCTGGGTCGGCGGCGTGCCGACCGCCGCGGTCACCGACCTGTCCGCGACGCCGGGAACGAAGATCAAGCTGATCGACCACACGCAGGTGGCCGATGCGATGAACAAGAAGTACGGGCCGCTCTACGTCAAAGGAACGATTCCGGCGAACTCTTATGCCGGACAAGCGCAGGCGAACGGCAACATCGACGTGTGGAACATCCTGGTTGCGACCGACAAGATGAGCGACCAGATGGCGTACACGATCGTCAAGACGCTGATGGAGAAGAAGCCCGAGCTCATCGCCGTGCATGGCGAGGCGAAGAACATCGAGCTCAAGAACCAGACGATGCAGCTGCCGATGCCGATGCACCCGGGTGCGAAAAAGTATTTCGAGGAACAGGGACTCAAGATCCCGAATTGACGGCGATGAAGACTTGGGCCGCCGTCCCGGCGGCCTTCATCGACCTGCGCGACGCCTAAGTTGAGCGACGCGCGCCCCCGCGACGCTGACATCCCTGCGGTCGTCGAGGTCGGGGCGGCCGAGCGTGCGGCCGCTGAGCAATTCGTTGAGCAGGAAGAAGGCGCGGTCAGCCGCTTCCGCGGCGGCCTAGCGCTCATCACGGGCACGTTGCTCGTCGTGATGAGCCTGTTCCATCTGTACGCGGCGATCCAGATCGTGCCGCCGCAAGTGCTGCGTCCCGTGCACGTCGGCTTCGTGCTGCTGCTCGTGTTCCTGTTGTTCCCCGTCGCGTCGCGTTTCCGCAATCGGCTGATGCCTTGGGACGTTGTGCTCGCCGCGGCGGCGGTCACGACGATCGCGTATCTCATCAGCGGCGGCGACGACATCTGGGACCGCAACGTCGATCCCAACGCGACCGATCGCTGGATGGGCATCGTCTTCGTGCTGCTCGTGCTCGAAGCGTGCCGGCGCACGTCCGGGTGGATCATGACCGGCGTCGTGATGATGTTCGTCGTCTATGCGTTCGCGGGTCCGCATCTCGCCGGATCCTGGGCGCATCGTGGCTACGACGCGACGAGCCTCGCGGGCTTTCTCTATCAAACCCTCGAAGGCATCTTCGGCACAGCGGTCGACGTTTCGTCGTCGCTGATCATCCTGTTCACGATCTACGGCGCATTCCTGCAGCGCTCCGGCGCGGGCAAGTTCTTCCTCGACTTCAGCTTCGCCGCGATGGGGAACCGGCCGTCGGGTGCGGGACGCACCGTCGTGTTGTCGTCGTTCCTGCTCGGTGGACCGTCGGGATCAGGTGTCGCAACGACGGTGACGATCGGCTCGGTCGCGTGGCCGATGATGGCGCGCGCCGGTTACGGCAAGGAGGCGGCCGGCGGATTGCTTGCCGCCGGTGGACTGGGCGCGATCATCTCGCCACCGGTGCTCGGTGCCGCCGCGTTCCTGATCGCAGAGTTCCTGAAGATCAGCTATCTCGACGTGATCTTGATGGCGATCGTCCCGACGCTCCTCTACTACCTGTCGCTGTTCGTCATGGTCGAGCTGGATGCGCGCAAGTTCGACATGCCGCCGGTCGTCGTTGCGCATGCGCAAAGCGCGTGGGCGTTGACCAAGCGTTACGGCTTCCATTTCCTGTCGCTCGTCGCGATCCTCGTCTTCCTGTTCCTCGGCTTTTCGCCGATCGCAAGCGTGTTCTGGGCGACCGTCGTCACGTTCGTCGTGAGCTTCCTGGATCGTGCGAATGCGCTGTTTCCGCGCAAGCTTATCGCCGCGTTGAAAGACGGGTCGCAGCAGGTGCTCGGCGTTGCCGCGACATGCGCCGCCGCCGGCATCATCGTCGGCGTCGTCGCGAAGACCGGTCTCGGCTTGAAATTCAGCGCGATCGTCATCGAGTACGCCGGCGGCAGCCTGTTCCTGACGACGCTGTACACGGCGATGATCGTCTGGGTCATCGGGCTTGCCGTTCCCGTCACCGCGAGCTACATCATCTGCGCGGTGATTGCTGCGCCGGCGCTGAGCAAGCTCGGCGTGCCCGACTATGCCGCACACATGTTCATCTTCTACTACGCGGTGCTCTCCGAAGTATCACCGCCGACCGCGTTGTCGCCGTTCGCAGCGGCCGCGATCACCGGCGGCAGTCCGTATCGAACCACGTTGCAATCATGGAAGTACACGCTGCCGGCGTTTCTCGTTCCGTTCGTGTTCGTGCTGGTGCCCGAGGGCGTGGGCTTGTTGCTCAAGCGTCCGCCGGGCGGCGACTGGTTGCAGGTCGGCGTGCATGCGGTCACCGCGATGATTGGCATCACGGCGGTCGCCGCGGGCGTGCAGAAGTGGGCGCTTCGCGCGTGCAACGACGTCGAGCGCTGGGTACTGATCGCCGGTGGGCTGGCGCTCGTGTTTCCCGCGTACGTTGCGGATGCCGCGGGACTCGGCGTCGTGCTGGCAGTCCTCGCGTGGCAACGCCTGTCGCAGCCGGCGACAGCAGGAAGCGGTTAGCCGCTGATGCTCGACCATCTGGACGCGGTTCTGCTCGCGCGATTGCAGTTCGCGTTCACGATGAGCTTCCACATCGTGTTTCCCGGTTTCACGATCGGGCTCGCGGCGTTCGTTGCGACACTCGAGATCGTGTGGCTGAAAACCGGCAAGGAGCATTTCGCGCGACTCGCGCGCTTCTGGACGAAAATCTTCGCGATCGCGTTCGCGATGGGCGTCGTGTCCGGCATCATGATGAGCTACCAGTTCGGCACGAACTGGAGCCGCTTCTCGACGGTCGTCGGCAACGTGCTCTCGCCGATCATGGCCTACGAGGTGCTGACGGCGTTCTTCCTCGAAGCCACGTTTCTCGGCATTCTCCTGTTCGGCTGGCATCGCGTGCCGCGCTGGCTGCACGTGACCTCGGCGATCCTTGTCGCCGTCGGCACGTCGATCTCCGCGTTCTGGATCCTCGCCGCCAACAGCTGGATGCACACGCCGGCCGGACACGAGGTGGTCAACGGCATCGCCTATCCGGTCGACTGGCTCGCGGTGATCTTCAACCCGAGTTTCCCGTACCGGCTCGTGCACATGCTGACCGCGTGTTACCTGACGACCTCGCTCGTCGTGCTTGCTGTCGGTGCCCGCTACCTCGTTGCAGGCAAGTTCGGGGACGAGGCGCGCACGATGATGCGCATGGGACTCGGCATGGTCGCGATCCTTGCACCGCTACAGCTCGTGATCGGCGACCTTCACGGTCTCAACACCGCGAAGCATCAACCGGCGAAAGTCGCGGCGATGGAGGCGCATTGGGACGGATCGAAGCCGGCGCCGCTCGTGCTCTTCGCGTGGCCCGACAAAGCGAGCGAGTCGAATCTCGCCGAAGTCTCGATTCCGAGGCTGGGCAGCTTCATCATCACGCACGACTTCGACGGGCGTTTCCCCGGCCTCAAGGACTTCGCGCCAGCCGATCGCCCGCCGGTGGTTCCCGTGTTCTTCGCATTCCGCTTGATGGTGGGCATCGGCGTCGTGATGATCGCGATCGGCCTCGTCGGTGCCTGGCTGTGGCGGAGCAAGCGGTTGTTCGATACGCCGGCGTTCCTGCGGCCGGTGATGCACGCGTGGCCGCTCGGATTCGTCGCGATCATTGCCGGCTGGATCGTCACCGAAGTCGGCCGCCAGCCGTGGATCGCTACGGGCGTGTTGCGGACCGCCGATGCGGCATCACCGCTTCAGGCGCACGCGGTGGCGACGTCGTTCGTATTGATCATCGTGACGTACTCGATCGTGTTCTCGGTCGGCGTCTACTACATGAACAAGCTGATCCGTAAAGGACCGGTGCCGTCGTTGCTTGATCCACCGGCCGGCGTCCCGAATCGTCCGCTGTCGGGCGCGACCGAGGCGGCCGCGAAGGTGACGGGCCGATGACGGGAACGGAATTCTGGCTTCCGATCTTCTGGGCTTCGATCATCGCCGTCGCGGTGATCCTCTACGTCGTGCTCGACGGCTTCGATCTCGGCCTCGGCATCCTGTTTCCGTTTTTCCCCGACGAGGCCGATCGCGACCAGATGATGAATTCGGTCGCGCCGTTCTGGGACGGCAACGAGACCTGGCTCGTGCTCGGCGCAGGAGGTCTGTGGGCGGCGTTTCCGCTCGCGTTCGCGATCATCTTTCCAGCCGTGTATCTGCCGCTGATCGTCATGCTGCTCGCATTGATCTTTCGCGGGGTCGCGTTCGAGTATCGCTGGGTCGCGAAACCGAAGCATCGCGCGTGGGACCTCGCCTTCGCGTTCGGCTCGATCGTTGCGACGGCGGCGCAAGGCCTCGTGCTCGGCGGCTTGTTGCAGGGCATCGTCGTGCGCAACGGAGAATTCGGCGGCGGGACGTTCGACTGGCTGACGCCGTTTTCCGTGCTCTGCAGCGCGGCCCTTCTCGTCGGCTACGCGCTGATCGGTGCGGCGTGGCTCGTGATGAAGACCGACGGGCGAGTCGAGGAGAAGTCTCGCGCGCTGGCGCGGATGCTCCTCATCGCGACGGCGGTCTTCATCGTCGTGGTATCGGTGTGGACGCCGTTCGCGTTTCCGCGTATCGGCGAGCGGTGGTTCTCGATGCCGAACTTCGCCTACCTGTCACCGGTCCCGATCGCGACGCTGGCGGTGATCTACGGCTGCTGGCAGGGACTCGCCGCGCGGAAACCGATCCAGCCGTTTCTATGCGCCGTGCTGCTCTTCATCATCGCCTTCGTCGGCCTCGTCGTCTCGAACGTTCCCTATCTCGTCCCGCCGACGATCACATTGTGGGAAGCGGCCGCACACCCGAAATCACAGACGTTCATGCTGGTCGGCGTGCTGGTGCTCTTTCCGATCATCATCGGCTACACGGTGTTCAACTACTGGGTGTTTCGCGGGAAAGTGAAAGCCGGCGAGGGTTATCACTAGGATTCCGATGAAAAATGCGTCCGCCGGGGCGGTGGATGACCACGACGTGCCGGACTGCGCTCAGAGGCAGCGGGCGCTTCATGATCCCTGCCGATCGCTCGCTTCCACGCGAACGCTGAAGCCCTCACGCCGTAGCCGCTCGTGCAGCGCGTTCAGGTGATCGCGCCCCGTCGTCTCGACGACACAGATCACACGCACTTCCGAAACGTTCGGTCCAGAGAACGCGCGGTCATGCTCGAGCTCGTTCACCGATGCGCCGGCTTCGGCGATCGCCGCCGTCAGTCGCGCGAGTCCGCCCGGACGGTCCTGCACGGAGACGTTGAAACGTGCGAGCCGTCCATCCGCGACCAGGCCGACGTCGAGCACGCGGCCAAGCATGTTGGTGTCGATGTTGCCGCCGGCGAGCACCAGCACGACGTTGCGGCCTTTCAACTCGTCGACGCGTCCCGCGATGAACGCCGCAAGCGGGGCAGCGCCGGCGCCTTCGACGACGCTTTTCTCGAGCTCGATCAACCGCAGGATCGCGAGCGCGATCGACGCTTCGTCGACGGTGACGACGCGATCGACGACGCGCTTCGCGACCGCCAGCGAGCGTTCGCCGACGCGCGCGACGGCGAGGCCATCGGCAAGTGTCGTCGCCAGCTCGACGGTCGTCGGCGCATCCTGCGCGAGTGCCGCCGTGAGGCTTGCGGCGTGCGAAGGCTCGACGCCGACGATGCGAACCTGCGGCGCACGCGCCTTGGTGACGATCCCGATCCCGGAAATGAGTCCCGCACCTCCGACCGGAACGACGATCGCCTCGACGTCGGGAACCTGCTCGAGGATCTCGAGCGAGATCGTACCCTGGCCCGCGATCACGTCGTCGTTGTCGTAAGGATGAATGAACGTGAGACCGTTCGCGTCGGCCCGTTCGACGGCGCGTGTGCGGGCCTCCAGCACGTCGCCGCCGTGGAGCTCGACCGTCGCGCCGAGCTGTCGACAGTTGGTCACCTTGATCAGCGGCGCGAAGCGCGGCATCACGACGGTCACCGGAACGCCGAGCAGCGCCCCGTGATAAGCGACGCCGAGCGCATGGTTCCCGGCTGAAGCGGCGACCACGCCGCGTTTGCGCTGGTCGTCGGAAAGCCGCAACAAGGCGTTGCGCGCTCCCCGTTCCTTGAAGCTGCCGGTGCGTTGCAGATACTCGAGCTTGCAATGCACGCGCGCGCCGGTCAGCTGCGACAGCGGAATCGACTCGACGCACGGCGACTCGTAAATGCCGCCGCGGATGCGTTCGCGCGCGGCAAGCACGTCGTCGATCGTGATCATCGCCGCGCCATCAGAACGGCAGGCGCGTGCCGGGCCGCGCCGCCGACAGCACGCGCCGGAAGTCACCCTGGATGCGCGCAAGCGCCGCTTCGTCGTCGGCTTCGAAGCGCAGCACGACGACCGGTGTCGTGTTCGACGCACGTGCGAGCCCGAAGCCGTCCGCATACTCGACGCGCAACCCGTCGATGCGGATCACCTCGGTCGAATCGGGGAAACGGGCACTCTTCTGGAGCTCCGCGACCAGCTTGTGATGCTCGCCCTCTTCGCATGCCAGATTGAGCTCCGGCGTGCAGACTGCGTCGGGAAGCGATTCGAGCGTGGCCGATGGATCGTCGTGACGGGATAGGATCTCGATCAGGCGCGCCCCGGCGTAAAGTCCGTCGTCGAAGCCGTACCAGCGTTCCCCGAAAAACGTGTGGCCGCTCATCTCGCCGGCGAGCGCTGCGCCGGCCTCCTTCATCTTCGACTTGATCAGCGAATGCCCGGTTTTCCACAGTAGCGGCGTGCCGCCGTGACGCTCGATCCATGGCTTCAGGTTTCGCGTCGACTTCACGTCGTAGATGATCGTCGCTCCCGGTTGCCGCGACAGCACGTCGGCCGCGAACAGCATCAGCTGGCGGTCCGGAAAGATCAACTGTCCGTTGCGCGTCACGACGCCGAGTCGATCGCCGTCACCGTCGAACGCAAGCCCGAGATCGAGCTTGTCTTCGCGCACGCGCGCGATCAGGTCGACGACATTCTTCGGTTGCGACGGGTCCGGGTGGTGATTGGGGAAATTGCCGTCGACATCGCAATACATCTCGATGACGTCACAGCCGAGCCGGCGGAACAGCGTTGGCGCGTACGCGCCGGCGACGCCGTTGCCGGCATCGACCGCGATCTTGAGCTTGCGCTCGACTTTCACGTCCGAGACGATGCGCGCGATGTAGGCCTCGCTGATATCGGCGGTGCGATAGTCGCCGCGACCGCTTGCTAGAGCGCCACGCTCGATCCGGTTGCGCAGGTCCTGGATCTCATCGCCGGAGAGCGTGCGCTCGTCGATCACCATCTTGAGCCCGTTGTAGTCGGGCGGGTTGTGACTGCCGGTGACCATCGTGCTGCACCCGGTGTGAAGCTCGTGCGCCGCGAAGTAGCTCATCGGCGTCGTTACCATGCCGACGTCGACCACATGCGTGCCGGCCGATCGGATGCCTTCGGCCAATGCGGTCGAAAGCGCGGGCCCTGACAGGCGGCCGTCGCGGCCGATGGCAATCGTGTCGCGATCGCGTTCGCGCGCAAGCGTGCCGAGCGCTCGGCCGACGTCACGCACGATCGGCGGCGTCAGCGTGCGGCCGACGATGCCGCGGATATCGTAAGCCTTGAAGATCTCGGGCGGCAGCATCGCTCGGTGACGTCGTAGGGGAGGCCGCGATTTTACGTGACGGCGCCCGCGAAGAATGCGATCAACCGCCGCGGCAGCCAGTCGACCCGTCCCGGTGGCGCACCGGTCGGGAAGCCGGCATGTCCACCGGCATCAGGTTGCTCCAACGTGACGCTCGGCGCGACTTCGTCGGCCAAGGGCAGCGACGACGCGGGAACGAACGGATCGTTGCGTGCGTTGAGCACGAGTGTCGGAATCGCGATCGAGTGAAGCCACGGCTTCGACGACCCGCGCGTCCAATAGTCGTCGGTGCCCGAGAAGCCGGCGAGCTTCGCCGTCACGACGTCGTCGAATTGCCACATCGACGTCGCGCGTTGCACGCGATCCGTATCGAGCAATCCGGGAAAGCGCGCCGCCATCTCCAGCGCCTTCGGCTTCAACGTCGATAGAAAGTGCCGCGCATAGACGCGGTTCATGCCGCGATCGATGGCCAGACCGGCGGCCATCAGATCGAGTGGAGCCGAAACCGCGGCCGCGCCCGCGACGATGTTCGCCGCGTCACTTCCCGCGCGACCAAGCCAGTTCAGGAGCGCGCTGGCGCCGAGCGACACGCCGCACGCATGAAGCGTGACTGCGTCGCTTCGCCGTCGGATGGCCGCGAGCATCGCCGCAATCTCGTCGTGATCGCCCGAATGGTACGCACGCGGCAAACGATTCGGTGTCTCCGGACAACCGCGAAAGTGCGGCACGACGCCGCGCCAACGGCGCTGCGCGAGCATCGTGAACAGCGCGCGCGCGTAATGCGAGTCCGAGCCGCCCTCGAGGCCGTGGAACAGCACGACGAGCGGAGCGTCGAGGTCGGCCGGCGCATCCAGCCAATCGAAGTTCCAGATGTCGCCGTCGCCGGTGTCGACTGTTTCGCGGCGTAGCCGCACCGGGGCCTTGCGCAGGAACGTCGGCCAGATCGTCTGCGCATGGCCGCCGGGAAGCCATGCAGGGGCGCAGTACGCGCCGGCGAGCTGCACAAGGTCAGGCGGCGGCCGTACGGGCTCGAGCGAGCGCGCTCCGCTTGACGTAGGTCTCGCGCGCCATCGCGACGTCGTCGAGGAACCACGGAAGCTCGGAGAGCAGCAGTGCCTGCGGGCCGTCGACCAGCGCCTTCGCCGGCTCGGGATGGAAGTCGACGAGCACCATGTTTGCGCCGGCCACGATCCCCTGCGCCGTGACGTGAAAGATGTCGAGCACGCCGTCTGGCGCAACGGCGCGCGTGCCGACCGAATGCGACGGGTCGATGCACACCGGCATTCGTGTCAATCGCTTGACGATCGGAACGTGCGAGAAGTCGACGAAGTTTCGATGCGGATCACCCATGTTCGTCTTCATGCCGCGCAAGCCGAAAACGACCTTGCGATTGCCTTCGGTCGCGAGGTACTCGGCCGCGTTCAGCGACTCGTCGAGCGTGATGCCGAAGCCGCGCTTGATCAGCACGGGGAAATCCTGCTGCCTTCCGACGAGCTTCAGCAGCTCGAAGTTCTGCGTGTTGCGCGTGCCGATCTGCAGCATCACGCCGGTCGGCTCGCCGGTCCTGCGCAGCGCCTCGCGGATCTCGTCGACATGCGACTCGTGCGTGACTTCCATGGCGATCACGCGGATGCCGTACTTGCCGCCGAGCTCGAAAACATAAGGCAGGCACGCGGCGCCGAAACCTTGGAACGCGTACGGCGACGTCCTCGGCTTGTACGCGCCCATGCGCGTGCAGACCTGTCGATGGTCGCGCAGCGCTTTCATCATCGCTTCGACCGACTCGCGCGAATCGACCGCGCACAAGCCGGCGAACACGACGAGCGAATCCTGTCCGAAGTGCACGCCGTTGTAGTCGAACGACGAAGGCCGGTCGTCACCCTCCTTGTGCCGGCCGAGCACGCGATACGCTTCGGAAACCCGCACCACTTTCTGCACGCAGGGCAGCACCTGCATTTGCTCGATGGTCAGCGCCCCGGTGTTGCCGATGAGATAGATCTCGGTCAACGTGACTTCGGAGCCGACCTCGCGATGCACGCGAGACTGGATGTTGGGCAGCCGCTCGAGCTGGCCGGTCAGCATCCGGTACTCGCTGCCCGACGGATCGGTGTTCGGTTCCAGGACGAGGATCATAGGGCGGGAACTTTGCTCACGATTTCAGGGGCTTGGACGCGGGTCTGGCGATTGTAGCGGAGGCTGTGCTGCACCGCACGATGCGCCGCGGCAACAACATGCGACGCAGGGCAGGCAAAGCCGTTGCCGGCCTGCGGCGCCCGTCCTACACTGAAAGCGCACGGCTTGCGTCAACGCACGGCAGCATGGCCCCGTTTCTGTCAGACCTACCTCTTCAAGGAGTTCGTTGCATGAAATCCCTGATCTCGTTTGCGCTCGCTTTGGCTTTGGCTGGAACGGCGATCGCCGCGTCCGGGCAATCGACTGCGCCGGCGACCAAACCGGCCGCACCGGCCGCCGCCAATCCGCAAAACGAGCGGATGAAGGTGTGCAACGAGAAAGCCACCGGCAAGAAGGGCGACGAGCGCAAATCGTTCATGAGCGATTGCCTCGCCGGCAAGGAGCCGGAGAAGAAGCTGACCGCGTCTCAGCAGCGGATGAAGGATTGCAATATTCGCGCGACCGGCAAGACCGGCGACGACCGCAAGAAGTTCATGGCGGAGTGCCTCAAGAACTGACGCGCTGGACGATCCTCGGACACGGCCGGGTGCTCTCCTGTCCACCCGGTCGAGGCGGGCAGGGCCGCATGGAGTCAATCCATGCGGGCCTGATCTTCTCGATTGGATGCAAGAGGCGTCCGCCGGTTGCGCCTTCTACTTCAGCAGGCTGTCGATCTCGGTTTTTACGGCCGGTGAGACGCCGAGCTCCACCGCGCGTGCAAGAAGACGCCGCCCCTCCTCGGCCTTGCCGCTCTTCATGTATGCGGTGCCGAGGTGGAAGTTGGCCGTGCCGTCCTTCGACAACTCCTTCATCGACGATTCGAGCAGCGGCAGGCCGGCGCTCACGTTGCCGCCGCGCACCATGACCCAGCCGTAGGTACCGCGGATCGTCGCGTCGTTGGGTGCAAGCTTGTACGCCTGCTCGGCATAGCGCGCGGCTTCCGGCAGGTTCGCGTTCGCGTCGGCGAGGTTGGAGGCCAGTTTGTTCAGCGACGGCACGTGCGTCGGAAACTTCGCGAGGATCGAGCGGTAGATCGCGTTCGCGTCGTCGTGCCGGCCCATCACGTCCGCGATCGCCGCCTTCTGAAACAGCAGCGGAACGCTTCCGGGATTCGCTTCGAGCCCGCTTGCGACCGTCGCTTCGGCCTTCGCCGGCTCGCGCAGGGCCAGTTGCTGTCCCGAGAGAGCGACCCACGCCTCGACATAGCGCGGATGGATCGCAACGGCCCGTTTGAAGCTCGCTTCGGCATCCGCATGGCGTTGCTGGGCGAAGGCGAAAAGCCCGCTCATGTGATGTCCCGGAGCGAAGCGCGAATGATCGTTGCGGAGCTTCGTCAACCACGTCATCGCATTCGCTTCGTCATGCGACTCGATGTACCCCTGTGCGACGAGAAGCGCCAGCGCCGCGGACGACGGATGCTTTTTCGCATGCTCGACGAGCACCGGCGTGACCTCGCTCGGTACATGGTTGTCGATTGCGATGTTGAGCAGATCGCGCAACACCACGGGCAGATCGAGCGGGTCGGCTGCGCCCGCCGCCGTCTTCAGTTCCTTGATCGCCTCGCGCCAGTTGTTGTCCGCTTGCCACGTGCGCGCGATTTCGTAGTGCATCGTGGCCTTGAGGCCGGGCGACTCCTTCGCGATCTGCGCAAGCATGTCGCGCGCAACTGCGTTTCGACCTTCGAGTCTCGCCAGCCCCGCTTCGAGGATGCGCAGCTCGGAATTGTTCTTCGGCAGCGTCTTCTGCAGCGCCGCGATCGACTTGCGCAGATTGTTGCGATCGCCGAGCGCGGCGAACGCCCTGCCGAGGACCAGGTTGCGACCGGTGGCGAGCGCCGTCGAATCCGGCTTGGCCGTCAACGGCTCGATCAGCGCAATGGCGGCCTGCGGCGCGTTGACCAGGTAATAGGCGCGCGCGAGGCGCACGTGCTCGTCGGTCAGCACGCCGGACGGCATCGCCGGCGAGCGCATCAGCGCCTCGTAATGCGGAATCGCGCCGGCTGGATTGCCACGACCTTCCTCGATGGCCGCCAGGTGTCGCCGGGCGATGAACTCGTTCGGCTGTTGCTCGAGCGCTTTCACGAACTGCGCCTCTGCTTCGGCGGGCTTGCCCTGGATGAGCTTCGACAAGCCGAGCTTGGCCCGCGCCGTTGCCTGCGACGGATTGAGCTCGAGCGCCCGGTTGAACGAGTAATCCGCCATCGAGAAGTTCTTCTCCTCGAGGAAGATGTAGCCGGCGATCTCGGGCGCGCGCCCGTCGCGCGGATTGCGTTTCATGTATTCGGCGAGCTTGTGCTTCGCCTCTTCGCGCTGCTTGCGCTTCAGCAGGTTGATGACCTCTTCGAGCTCGGCGCTCTTCAGGCCGCGGAGCATGCCCTGCGGATCGATGCTGCCGCTGCCCGGTTGGTTGGTCACGACGATCGCGAGCGCCAATGCCGGAACGAGTGCGATGAGCGTTGCGAGGATGCGTTTCACGATGGAGGCTCCAACCCGAGGTTTGCAACGAGCGTCATGGCGCGATCGTATAGCCGAGCTCGGCGCAAAGCGGCGCGAGCCGCGCCATCGTGACGTCGTCGATCGAGCGCAGATAATGACGATGACGGCCGGCGGAATCCGAGTATAGCTTGCGCGTGACCTGCGCGTAGCTCGCCGACCGGGCCACGCGTCGGTTGCGATGGAATTCGAGGCATGCGACCTCCCACGGTTCGCCCAACTGCGCGAGCACGCCGCGGAGCTTCGTTTCGGGCTCGGCGATCAGGTCCTCGTACTTCAGCCGCCGGTAGTTCGGCAAGGCCAGCGAGCCGACGATCCGATCGACGTGCCGGCTCGTGCGGACGTACATCGAGGCCGCGTCGACGAGTCGATGCGACCATGCGTGCTGGCGCAGGAACACCTGAAAATACGCGGACAGCACCGTGTCCAGCGGATGGCGCAGCATGTGGATCACGGATGCGCCGGGGAACAGCGCTTCGATCAACGGCAGGCGCAGCATGTTGAACGGCAGCTTGTCGATGACAAGGCGTTGCAGCGGACCCGGCCGCCGCGCTTGTCGCAACTGCCCGAGGTACGTTCGACGCGCTTCGCGCAACCAATCGATCCGTTCGCCCGCGTCGAGCTTGTCGAGGCAATAAGGCCAGCGCGTGCCGGTCCGCGCTGCCAGCGCGTTCTCGATCGAGCCAAGCGTTTCGAGCTCGCCTGCGGACGCAATCCGTGAATGCGACGACAACATCTGTTCGAGCAGCGTCGTCCCGGTGCGCGGGAAGCCGACGACGAAGATCGGCACGATATCCTGCGACTCGGGTGGTCCGAGCGATGACGACAGCGCGGCGACGGTTTCCGCATCGAAGAACGTTTCGATGTCGTCGAGCAGCCGCTCGTCGTTGCGGACGTCGTAGTCCCGTGTGCCGGTGACCTCGATCAGCGCCTGCTTCGCCTGCGCGTAGGCGACGAAGGCTTCATCGTGGCGAGCGAGCCGATCGAGGTTGTCGCCGCGTTCGCTGGCGATCGAAACCTGCGCGCGGCGAGTTGTCGTCGAAACGTCGATCCCATCGAGCATCGCAAGCGCTTCCGTGCAACGGCCGCTGCGACGCAAGACCTTGGCGATGACTACCTTCGCACTGGCATTGTTCGGATCGCTCTCGATCGCCGCCTGCGCTTCGCGACCTGCTTCGTCGACGGCATTGTCGACTTCGAGCAGCGTCGCAAGACTCGCACGCACTTCGGCGTGGTTCGGCACGACGGCGAGTGCCTTGCGGAAGCAGTCGATCGCTTCGTCGACACGGTGCTCGACGTAGTGCACGTGCCCGAGGTTGTGCCATGCGTGCCAGTTCGTCGGATTGCGCGCGATCGCGTCGGCATACGTTCGTTGCGCGCGCTCGTAGTCGTGCAGCGTGTAGTAGACGTTACCGAGGTTGTTGCGCGCTTCCTCGAACTCCGGCTTCAGCCTGACCGCTGATTCGAAAGCGCGAGCCGCCGCTTCCAGTTGACCCAGCTCGACGTGTGCAAGGCCGAGGTAGTAGGGCGCTGCGGCGTCACTGAGCCCATCGCGGATCGCTTGCCCGATCTCGCCGATCGCGGCCGCAAAGTCACGGTTGAGGAAACGGACATGTCCCAGCAGGTAGCGGGCCTGCGCGTTGCGCGGCTGCTTGCGCAGCAAGTCCGTGTAACGTGCTGCCGCTTCCGGAAGAAAGCCGCGTTGATGCAGCTCGTACGCCTGCTGCAGCGACCGACCGGTGTCGGCCGTCGCGCCGCCCTCCGCCAGGCGGCTGCAGCAGTGCTTGTACTTGAGCCCGCTGCCGCACGGGCACCGTTGGTTTCGGGCAGGCTTCGTGGCGGTTTGCATCGTGCGAACGTCAGCCGCGATTGTTGCGGTTCACGGCACACAAAAAAAGAACTCCGCACGACGCGGAGTTCTTTTCGCTGCGGACCGCCGACGGACGGCGGTCCAACGATGCGCCGCTTACGACCGGCGCGTCTTCCTGCGTATGCCGAAGCCCAGCCCGGCCAGCGCGAGGCCAAGGAGCGACAGCGTGCCGGGCTCGGGGATCTTTCCCGGCGGCGGAGGCTGCTGCCCGACGTTGATCGTGAGAAGCACGATGTCGGTCAACGCGCTGTCGCTTACCTGCACTTGCGCCACATACTGGCCAGCCGGCGAGCCGGTCGAGTCCCACGTGAACTGCTGCGTAGCAGGGTTGAACGTCGGGGCGTTCACCGCGCCGCCACCGAGGAAGGACAGGAACAGCCACGTCAGCGAGCCGGGCGGATTCGGGTTGCCGTCGTCGGTAGCAGTGAACGTGTGGTTGACCGTTGAGCCGAGGAGCGCGTTGATGATGGCGTCGTTGCCGACCGGCGCCAGATTCGTGGACCCTTGGGCAACGCCGTCGAACAGCCACTCGAACTCGACCTGCGCGACCTGCTGGCCGGCCGCGTTGCGGGCGAAGATGTTGCCGCTGAACGAGACGTCCGCGCCTATGTTCCCGGACGGGTTGTCAGGGTAGTTCGCCACGGTCGTCGACGCTGCCGGAATGTTCAGGGCGCCGGTTGAAGTGTTGATCGTGAAGCCCGGCGGTTGCGATGCGATCACCGGATTGAGCGCCTGATCATAGGAAAGCGTCAGCCCCGGGCCGCCCACCGCCCCGAGATTGCCGGTGTACGTGCCGCCGCGGACGACTTCCGGCTGGATCGACTGGATGTTGAACGAGACCGGGGTCGTCGCCGAGCTTCCATCCCAGACGATCTGCGAGTTCAGCGTCCAGGTGGTCGAGCTGCCGCCCGCGAAATTCGAGATACCCGAGACGCGGCAGCAGCTGGAGGCGGCCAGGTTGAACGTGCCGGGGCCGGTCAGCTGAACCTGATGCACGCTGGTGACGCGCGTGAAGCGCGTATCGGACGTGTCGTTAACCTGAGCGCCCACCTGCGTAAGCGAGCCGCTTTGCGAGCCGGACAGGGCGATCGCGCCGCCTTCGTCGATGTCCGCAACGCCCGTGGGCCGCCAATACGTGGTCGCGTTGACCGTCAACAAGCCGCCCGCACTGATGCTCGGAATCATCACGCCGCCGCGGAAGTGCGATGCCTCGACGCCGCCGAGTGCCAGCGCGACGCCGGCGGCTGCGATCGTTAACTTGAAGCCATTGCTCATCATTCGTTTCCCCCTATCCCATTGTATTTGCCGACAAACGGCGTTTCGAGCGGGCTTCTCTTAGCAAGCGGCGCGCCATGCTGTCGTCCTTCTGCTAAGGGGTTGATCCAAAAGTCTTACTTTCTGTAGGACAAACGCCGGTCAATGGGGGTGCGTAGGAGAACGTAAACCGGTTCGACGACGCCCCTCGGTCCCAGCCGTGACGCCTGCTTGAATGCACCGGCTAAGCGACAGTCGGACGGTCGTTCCCGGGCGCCGCCGCCGTCAAGAGAACCGTCACTACGACCGGCAAGCCGCCGTCACGAGGCGAAACAACGACTCGACGGACGTCTCGATCGCCGTGTCCGTCGTATCGATGACGGCGTCCGCGTTCTCGGGCGGCTCGTACGGGCTGTCGATCCCCGTCATGTCGCGGAGCCACCCGGCCCGGGCCCGACGGTAAAGTCCTTTTGGATCGCGCGCCTCGCACGTCGCCAGATCGGCGCTTACATGCACTTCGAGAAACCGGCTTGGGCCGGCAGCAAGCCGGGCCGCCAACCGGTCGTCGCGATAGGGGGAAATGAACGCCGTGATGCAGACGACGCCGGCATCCGCGAACAGCGCTGCAACTTCGCCGACGCGGCGAATGTTCTCCCGGCGGTCGTCCGGCGTGAACCCCAGATCGGCGTTCAACCCGCGGCGGACGTTGTCGCCATCGAGCGTGTAGACGGACCAGCCGAGGTCGAAGAGCCGACGCTCGAGCGCCATCGCGAGCGTCGACTTGCCGGCACCCGACAGACCGGTCAGCCAGACGACCGCGCCCTCATGACCGCTACGAGTGGCTCGCTCGACGCTTTTGATCTGGTGCTCGACCGCCATGGTGGCAGCCAACGCCGGCCGCCGCATTCGACGCTGATCCGGATAGCGGGTCGCGTCGGCAACGCCGGCGCCGACGATTGCTTCGCCGTCGACCAGCACGAAGCGCGCTGTCAACGGGAGCGACGCCGCGTCGTCGACTGCCAACAGCCGCTCCGAGCGCAGCGTTACCCGTGCGACGTCACCTTCGCCGACGCTTGGCCTTTCCGCCACCGATAGCGAGTCGACATCGAGCACGTGGTGCACGGCCGTCACCCGGACCTCCGCCTCGTTGTGGCCGAGCCGCATTGCCAGGCTCGAACCCGCCGCGATCGGCTCGCTGCCCAGCCACAGCAGGTCCGCATCGAACACGAACGTAAGCTTGGCCGGCGCATCGGCGTCGCAGAGCAACTCCCCGCGCTCGATGACGAGCGGCTCGTCGAAGGTCAGCGCGACGTTGTCGCCCGTTACCGCCGACTCGACAACGTTCGGCCAGCCCTCGATCGATGCGATGCGGGCGATGCGCCCCGAGGGAAGGGCGAGCACGGCGTCGCCGACGCGGGGCGTCCCGCTGGCGAGCATTCCTGCGACGAGACGCCGATCCCCGAATCGATAGACGTCTTGCACCAACATGCGCAGCGGCCCGCCGCGCGGGGCCGAACCGCCGTCGGGCAGCATTTCCAGCGCTTCGCACAGCGTCGGTCCCTCCCACCACCGCATCGTCGAGGGTCGCGACGTGAGGTTCGACCCTTCGAGCGCGCAAACCGGCACGGCGGCGCAAAGCGTAAGGCCGAGCTTGACGACCGCGTCGCGCGTCGCATCGCAGGCCGCAACGAACGCATTCTCGCGCCAGTTGACAAGGTCCATCTTGTTGACCGCGAGCACGATGTCGTGAACGCCCAGCACGCGGAGGAGAGCGAGCTGGCGTGGAGCTTGCGCCCGGATGTCGCTCGCCGCGTCGACAATGACCAGCGCAGCCCGCGCCTGCGCCGCGCCGGTCACGAGACTGCGAACGAGCTGCCGGTGTCCGGGCACGTCGATGAAATCGAACGTACGTCGCCCGGTACGCACGCGAACCGGCGCGATGTCGAGCGAGATCGCCTGGTCGCGTGCGAGCTGGAACGCATCGACCAGGAACGACCCTTCGATCGGCAGGCCGCGCTGCGCACTTGCAGCCTCGAGTGCCGCGACCCTGCCTTCGGGAAGCATATCCAGCTCATGCAGCAGGCGGCCGATCAGCGACGACTTGCCGTGATCGACGTGGCCGGCGACGCAAACCGGCAGCGGCGTTGCGGTTTCCGTCACCACCGGTTGCACGACTCCCACGCTCGCTGCGGTCGCTGCCCCCCGAAGGGGCGCGGGGCGGCCCGGCGCCACTTACATCGAACCCGACGCGCGCAGCCGCTCGAAGGCATCCTCGCGTTCGTGATCCATCGAGCGTACGGCGCGCTCTTCGATCGTCGTGTTGGCAAGCTCGTCGATGATCGCGTCGATCGAGTCGGCGTTCGACGCGATCGGCAACGTGATGCCGCGCTCGCCCAGCGACCGGAAGCGCCTGCCGTCACGCGCGAAGTGGAGCTTGCAAATCGGGATGCGCTCGCGCTTGACGTAGCGCCGGATGTCGAGCTCGGTCCAGGCGCGGAGCGCATACACATCGTCGAACTCGTTGCCGATGTGCAGCAGCACGACGGGAAGGGCAACGACGGCCGACGAACGCCCCGCGCGTCAGCCACACCAGCGTGTGCGAGTCTCCGCCAAGCGACCACAGCATCGCGATGACATGAATCGAACGCTGCTCGAGCGTGGTCAGGGGGTCGAGAGCCAGTTTGCACGTTCGAGCGCGCGGTTAGAATCGCGCCTCTTC
>DATLNR010000064.1:0-11381 GCA_035536655.1 Casimicrobiaceae bacterium | reverse complement strand
GAACCCAACGCGTTCTTGGCCGAGCCGGCCACCGACGGGGGCCTCGATGTCTGGGCTTCGACCCAGTCGATCTTCGGCGTGCGTGACGCCGTGGCCAAGGTGGCCGGCCTCGATCGCCAACAGGTTCGGGTGCAGGCGCCGTGGGTGGGCGGGGGGTTCGGCGCCAAGGGAGGCGTCTATCCCGAGCAGCTGATCGTGGCCGCCTTGGCTGCTCGGCTGGGGCGGGCCGTGCTGTGGGTCGAGACCCGCACCGAGAACCTGCTGGGCATGACCCACGGACGGGGCCAGCTCCAAGAGGTCGCGATCGGGGTGAAGCGGGACGGGACGATCACCGCCTTGCAGGCCCGCCTCATCGCCGAGGTGGGCGCCTACGCGTGGCGCGGCGCGTTCATCCCGATGGTCTCCTCGCTCATGTTGTCGGGCTGCTACCGCATCCCCCGCATCGCGGTGAGCACCGCCGGCGTCGCCACCAACACCACGCCGACCGGTCCGTACCGCGGCGCCGGACGACCCGAGGCGATCTTCATCATCGAGCGGCTGATCGACGAGGCGGCGCGCAAGACCGGCATCGATCGCATCGAGCTTCGCCGGCGCAATTTCATCCGGCCCGAGCAGATGCCGTACCGAAACCCGATGAAGAAAACCTACGACAGCGGGCAGTTCGAGAAGGTCATGAATGCTGCGCTCGCGCTTTCCGATTGGAACGGATTTGCAGCGCGAATGGCGGCAACGAAGGCGCGCGGCAAGCTCCGCGGCCAAGGCATCGCGACATTTCTCGAATGGACCGGCGTCGACCTCTTCACCGAGAGCGTGAGCGTCACCGTCTCGGGCGACGGTTACATCGAGATGTTCTCGGCGACGCAGGGCATGGGTCAGGGACTGCTGACCACGTACGCGCAACTCGCCGTCGACGTGTTCGGTGTGCCGATCGACAAGGTGCGAATCCTGCAAGGCGACACCGATCGCGGCACCGGCTTCGGCAGCGCCGGCTCGCGCAGCCTGTTCGTTGGCGGATCGGCGGTCTACGTCGCGGCGAAGGAAACCGTCGAGCATGCGCGAACGCTCGCCTCGCAGTCCATGGAAGCGGCCGTAGCCGACATCGAGTACGCGAACGGCGAGTTTCGTATCGCAGGAACCGATCGTCGCGTCGGCTTGTTCGAGCTTGCCGCCATGCAGGAAGGGCGGCGCATCGACGTTGGCTCGAAGAGCTCGGTCGACGACGCGACGTGGCCGAACGGTGCGCACGTCTGCGAAGTCGAGATCGATCCGGAGACCGGCGAAGTGGTTATCGACGGTTACTGGTCGGTGAACGACGTGGGGCGCGTCGTCAATCCGATGATCGTGCGGGGGCAGCTCGAAGGCGGCGCGCTGCAGGGGATCGGTCAGGCGCTGTGCGAACGCGTCGTCTACGACCGCGAGTCGGGGCAGCTTCTCACCGGCACGTTGATGGATTACGCATTGCCGCGCGCCGAGATGATCCGGCAGTTCACGATGACGATGGACGAGTCGACGCCGTGCCGCAACAATCCGCTCGGCGTCAAGGGCGTCGGCGAGCTCGGCACGATCGGGGCGACGCCTGTGCTCGTCAACGCGATCATCGACGCGCTATGGCGTGCCGGCAATCGCCAAGCGGGAAAGCTGCAGATGCCGCTGACGAGCGAGGTGCTGCTCGACGCGTGCCGCGCGACGACGGTCGGTTAGACAGTTGAAGTTCCGTGAACGCTCGGGTGGCGCAACGCTGTGCCGACGTTCGACAACCGAGCTTTCGCGCGCCCGGCGCGCTTCGGGGGCCGCATGCCATTCCGATGTTACGCGAGCTCCACTATCGGTAGGACAGCAGCACGAATTCCGCGTCGGACGGCGAGAACGCCGATGATGGGCCGCGCATGCTGGCTCGCATACTGCGCGCGCCCGCGCATGATGGGATCTGCGCTTAACGGCCGGAGTTTTAGCGAACGAGGTGCTGAACCGTTGCCACGAGGAGAGTCGCCGATGATCAGGAGCTTCATTTTCGCCGTTTGCGCGTTCGTCGGTGGACAGGCCCACGCACAGGCGTGGCCGGTCAAGCCGGTGCGCATCGTCGTCGCCTTCGCCCCCGGAGGGTCGCTCGACTTCGCCACGCGGACGATCAGTGAACGGCTGGCGGCGGATCTCGGCCAGCCGATCGTCGTCGAGAACCGCGCCGGGGCCAACGGCAACGTTGGTGCGGAGTACGTTGCGAAGCAGCCAGCCGACGGGTACACGGTGCTTGCATCGGCCGACGCGCTCGTGTCAAGCGCGCATCTGTACAAGCTCGGTTACGATCCGATGAAGGATCTCCTGCCGGTCGTGCAGCTGACGCGCCAGCCGCTCGTGCTTGCCGTGCATCCCTCGCTCGGCGTGGGAACGCTGCAGGAACTGATCGCGCTGGCGAAGAAGAAGCCCGGTCTGGGTTATGCGACGTCGGGATCGGGTTCGGGCCAGCATATGGCAGGCGAGTGGCTCGCCAAGCTCACCGGCATCGAGCTCACGCACGTCCCGTACAAGGGCGGCGGCCAGGCGATCACCGATCTCGTCGGCGGCCAGGTGCCGATCGGATCGCTCGGCTCGACGCCGGTGATGCCGCATCACAAGGCCGGGAAGCTCAAGATCATTGCGCAAAGCACGGCGAAGCGGTCGCCTTCGCTTCCCGACGTTCCGAGTTACATCGAGTCGGGCGTTGCGCTCGAGCTCGATCAGTGGCTCGGGTTTTTCGTCGTGACCGGCACGCCGCCCGAGGTCGTGTCGCGTCTGAACGCGGCCGTGGCGAAGATCCTGCAGCAGCCCGCGGTCCGCGAATTGTTTGCGCCGCAGGGCCTGGAAGCGGTCGGCGGTTCGACGGAGCAGTTCATGAAGCTCTATCGCGACGACTACGACAAGTACGGTCGGCTGGTGAAGGAATTGCGCATCAAGCTCGAATGAGGGCCGTTGCCGGCGATCGGTCTTCGTTGAAGATGTCGCATCAGGCAGGCCGGCGCAAATGCCAGTCGCTCGTCGACTGAAACCGTCGGCCGATTGCGCCGAGCAGAGCATCGTCATCGGCCTTGGCAATGAACTGCATGCCGATCGGCAGGCCGGTTGACGAGAAGCCCGCGGGCAGCGATATCGCGCAGGCGCCGAGATAGTTGACTGCGCGCGACCAGGTCGCGAGCGGGTACTGCGTTTCGTCGACGTCGGTGAGCGGACGCGCGGTGATCGGCAGCATCGGCGTCAACAGCGCCTCACGCTCCCGCATCCAGTCGGCGAAGCGCTGCATTTCGCGTCGCCGCTCGTCGAGCGCCGCACGATGCTCGGCGGCCGTCGCCGACTTGGCGGCCACGATACGTGCTCGCACGCCCGGATCGATGTCGTACGACGCATCCTCGATGTAATCGCGGTGCTGCGCATAGGCCTCGATCGCGATCAGCCGGCCGTTCCTCGTGCCAAGCGCGTCGAAGTCGAACGGCACGCGCTCGACGTTGACGACCGCGCCTTGCGAGCGCAGCGCGGTGATCGTCCTCTCGAACGTCGCGACGATGTCCGGTTCGATGAACGCGGGAAACTGCTCGGGCGAAAGTGCCGTCACGACGAAGCGGCTGCCTTCGACATTCGCGAGCGACCGTCCCGCCATCGCCTCGAACAGCAGGATGGCATCGTCGACGCTGCGCGTGATCGGTCCGATCGAATCGAGCGTCGTCGACAACGCGACGACGCCGTCGACCGGAATCGCGCCGTAGGTCGGCTTGAATCCGGTCAGTCCGCAAAGCGCGGCGGGGATGCGCACCGATCCACCGGTGTCGGTGCCGAGCGCGGCTGGCGCCATTCCCGATGCGACCGCCACCGCCGATCCGCTCGAGGATCCGCCGGCGACGCGGTGCACGGCGCGATCCCACGGATTCCATGGCGCGCCCATCGGCTTGTTCGTGCCCCAGGTGCCGTAGGCGAACTCGACCAGATGCGTCTTGCCGAGCGGGATCATGCCGGCGTCGATCAGTCGCTCAAGCGACGCCGCGGTTTCGCGCGACAGTCGTCCGATCCAGCTCTTCGAGCCTGCTGTCGTCTGCCGGCCCTCCAGATGAAACAGATCCTTGACGGCGATGGGCAGACCGTGCAGCGGACCTCGCACCGCTCCGTGCTTGCGCTGCGCATCCGCCTCGCGCGCGTTGCGCAACGCGTCGGCGCGATAGACCTCGACGAACGCATGCAGCTTCGCATCCTGGGCGGCGATGTTATCGAGACACGCCTGAACGAGTGCAACCGATGTCGCCTCACCGCTCGCAAGGCGGCGCGACAGGTCGCTCAGCGTCGCAAAGGGCAGGTCGTGCAGCATCAGCGTGACGACGTCGGCACGCTGCCCGCCGGCAGCCGAAGCCCCGGGCCGAAGAACCGAAGCCGCGTCTTGTGCAGCAGGTAAACCGCGATCGCGAAGTTCAGGATGTTCCACGCGATGCCGTTCGCGAACGCGGCGGTATACGAGCCGGTCAGGTCGTACGCCTTGCCCGACATCCAGCCGCCGAGCGCCATCCCAAGCATCGTGAACATGATGACCGTGCCGACGCGCACGCTCGCATCGCGCGCGGAGAAATGCTCGCGGATGATGATCGCGTACGCCGGAACGATGCCCCCCTGCGCAAGCCCGAACAGCGCTGAAACGACGAAGAGCGGGACCAGGCCGTCGGTCGGTAGAAACAGCGCCAGCGCCAGCGTCTGCAACGCGGAGCCGAGCACGAGCGTGCGGAGGCCGCCAATTCGATCGCAAATGTAACCCGACGCGAGACGGCTCGCGATGCCGAAGCCCAGCATCACCGACAGCATTTGCGCGCCCCGCATCGTGCCGTAGCCCAGGTCAGCGCACAGCGCCACGACGTGGACCTGCGGCATCGACATCGCCACGCAGCACGCCATGCCCGCTATGCAAAGCAGCACCGTCGCGGTCGTCGGCGAAAGGCCGAACGGACGTTGCGTCGTCGACGATGCACCGGTAGGCGCCTGCGCGACAACGGCGGTCGGCGGCCGGCGATGCATGAGCGAGGCCAACGCGAGCAGCGTGACTCCACAGACAATGCTCATCCCGAGATACGTCGTGCGCCAGCCGACGCTCTCGATCGCTATCGAAACGATCGGTGGCCAGACCGCACCGGCGAGATAGTTGCCGCTCGCGCAGAGGCCGACGGCGATGCCGCGACGCTTGTCGAACCAAAGCGACGTGTCGGCGATCAGCGGCGCGAAGAACGCCGAGCAGCCGAAGAAGCCGAGCAGCACGCCATGGATGATCGCGAACGTGTAGATGTCGCGTGCGCTGGAGGCGAGCGCGAATCCTGCCGCCACGGCGAGGCTGCCGAACATCAATGCGCGCATGACGCCATGACGATCGGCGATGCGGCCCATCAGCACGCCGCCCACACCCCAACCGATCAACAGCGCCGTGTACGGGAGCGACGCATCGGCGCGCGCGACGCCGAAATCGCTCTGCACCGCAGGCAACACGACGACGACGACGTGCATGCCGCTCGTGCCGATCGTCATCAGCGCAAGCGCGATCAGCAGGCGCCGAACGGCGTAGGGCGAATCGGGAACGAAAGGTGTCATTGCGTCGCGCGTGCACGCGCCGACGAGCGGAAGCGCGGTTGAATACGCGCGCATTGTCGCTTACACGGTGCGGCGGCGCCCTCCGTGGTGCAAACCGCGCGCAACGTTCGTTGCCCATCGCGACAAACGTCATCGCGCGCGACGTTCGTGCGCAGTGGCATGCGGCTTGCGATCCCACCGTGCCGTGTCGATCGCGGAGCAGCCGATCGCGTCGATGCCGCAGGCTCGATCACTCAACCGGCCGTCACGAAGCCACAAGAAAATGTCTGATCCATCAACGGTACGTGCCGCCGGTGCGCAATCCGTCGACCACGCTGCGATGAAGACCGCCACGTCGTTCGCTTTGCAGACGGCCGGCGCAGTCCTCGTCATCCACCTGCTGCTGCTCGCGCCCTACGTCGCCGGTTGGATCAACGGCGTCACCTTCGCGACGTCGTGCGTTGTGTTATCAAGCGCAGCGATCGGCGCGATGTCGTATCGCACGGCGCGTGTACTGAACAATGTGCGCGACGCGATCATTCGCTTCTGGTCGGCAACCAACGAGGGGCCGTCGCCGCTTGCGGCAAACGGCAGCTGGAACGACCTCGACGCTTCGCTCGTCCGTGTGCACGAGTCGACGCGTCAGCGTTTGATCGAGCTCAAGGCCTCGCGTGAGGCGGTTGCGCGCCAGAGCACCGCGACGCGTCGCATCGCCGATCATCTGTTGCAGGCGCAACGGATCGCCCGCGTCGGCAGCTACGAATGGGAGCGCACCCACGATCGCATCGTCTGCTCGGAAGAGGTTTTCCGGCTGCTGCGCGTCGACCGCAGCGAGTTCCGCCTGACGACGCGGACGCTGCTCGAGCTGATGCACGAGGACGATCGGCGCGCGTACAAGCGCTGGATCGTCGCGCTCGTGCAAGGAGTGCAGCGGCACGGCCTCGATCTGCGCTTGCGCGGCAGCGGCGGCGCGTCGATCCATCTGCATGTGCTCGGCGAAGCGCTGCGCGACGACGGCGGCCGGACGACCGGCGTGATCGGCACGATCCAGGATGCGACCGAGCGGACGCACGCGATCCAGCAGATCCACCGGCTCGCCTACTACGACGTGCTGACCGAGTTGCCGAACCGGTCGCGCTTTCACGAGAAGCTGGCGGAAACGCTGGAGAACGCGCGACGCCTTGGCAAGTCGTTCGCATTGATGTTCCTCGACCTCGACCAATTCAAGCGGATCAACGACACGCTCGGCCATGCGGTTGGCGACGACCTGCTGCGCATCGTTGCGCAGCGATTGACGCGCGTGCTGCGCAGCGACGATGCGTCAGGGGCTCGCGGGAAGGCCGGGGAGCGCGACGTCTGCCGGCAGGGCGGCGACGAGTTCATCGTGCTGTTGCACAACGTCGCGAGCGAAGAACAGGCCGGCCGCGCCGCGAATCGCGTCATCGAGGCGCTCGCGCAGCCGATCGTCATCGGCCCGTCCGAGATCTTCGTCTCGGCGTCGATCGGCATCGTCCTGCATCCGCGCGACGGCGAAAGCCTGGACGCGCTATTGAAGAACGCGGACGTCGCGATGTACCACGCGAAGGCCGAGGGACGCAATCGCTACGCGTTCTACCATGACTCGATGCGCCAGGCGACGGCGCAGCGGCTTTCGCTCGAGCACGACTTGCGGCGCGCGATCGAGTCCGAGCAGTTCGAGCTGCACTACCAGCCGCAGATCAATGTCGCGACGCAGCGGATCACCGGCATGGAGGCGCTGATTCGCTGGAATCATCCGACGCTCGGCATGCTGTGGCCGCAGCACTTCATCCCGGTCGCCGAGGAAGCCGGGCTGATCATGGCGATCTGGGAATGGGTGTTCGTTTCCGCGCTCATCCAGCACAACGCGTGGCGCGAGGAAGGGCTGCCGCCGATCGCCATCGGCGTGAACCTTTCCTCCACGCAGTTCACCGACCGAGGCTTCGCCGATCGGGTCAAGGAGATCGCCGAAGTCGTCGGCGTGCCGATGCAGCACATCGAGCTCGAGCTGACCGAATCCGCGCTCGTTCACGACTTCGATGGCGCGCAGGCCACGCTGCAGCAGCTGCGCGGCTACGGCGTCAAGATCGCGATCGACGACTTCGGCACCGGCTATTCGTCACTCTCCTACCTGCGCAGGCTGCCGCTCGACAAGCTGAAGCTCGACCATTCGTTCACCGCGGACGCCGTCGAAAGCGAAGAGGGCGCCGCGATCGCACGGGCGATCATCGCGATGGCGGGAAGCCTCAAGCTCAGCGTCGTCGCCGAAGGGGTGGAAACGCAACAGCAGATCGACACGTTGTGCGAGATGGGGTGCACGACGATGCAGGGGTATCTGTTGAGCCGCCCGCTCTCGGTCGCCGCGATGTCGCAGGTGTTGCATGCGCATTTCCATTCGGAGCCGCTGGTGCCGGTCGCGGAGAGTAGCGAAACAGCGGGGGAAACGCCTCGGGTTTGGCTACACTGAGTCTTCGCAAACGGCGAGCTACGTCACGTCGACCGACGGAACCGTCAGCGGTCCCGCGCCAACCGGCATCGCCTCCCGCCCCGCCTGCATCCAGATCGCGCCTCGTTCGCCGCCGAGCGTGTAGCAGCCGTCCGACAGCCGAATCCAGCTTCCTTCGGGCAGCGCCAGGACGGCAGTCGCTTTGTCGACGGCGATGAACTCGGCGAGACGCTCGCTTCGCGTTTCGCCGAAATGGCCCGCGGGCTTTTCGTCGTTGAAGTGTGGGTTGATCTGGAAGGGAACGAGGCCGAGCGCGTCGAAGCCGTCGGGATCGATGACGGGCATGTCGTTCGTCGTGCGGATCGTCGGGCATGCGAGGTTCGCGCCTGCGCTCCATCCAACGTACGGAACGCCGGCGCGGGCTCGTTCACCGAGGGCGGCCAGGACGCCGGTGCGACGGCAGTGGTGCAGCAGGTGGAACGTGTTGCCGCCGCCGACGATCAAAGCGTCGGCGTTGCGGACCGTCGTGGAGGGGTCGACGGCACGATGGACGGACTCGATCCGGATGCCGACGGGCGCGAGAGCCTTGGCGACGCGCTCTGCATAGCTCGTCCAGTCGCGCGTCACCGAAGCGAATGGGACGAAGGCGGCCCTGCGCGGGTTCTGCAGGGTCTTCTCGATCTCGTCAAGCGCGTAGACCAGGTAGCCGCGCGCGCTGGTCGAGTTGCTGAGAAGCAGGAGTTCCATGGGTCGTCGTCAGTCGTGCGGTGTGCGTAATGCCGTTCAAGGCGCTTGCGGTAGATTGCAGGTTTCGATATCCGAGAATAACGGAGTGCCATATGCAGCGTAGCGCGATCCTCTTGTCCTCGATCTTCTCATTGCTCGTTGTCGCCGCGGACGGCGTGTCCGCGCAGCCCGAGCTCATTCCGCGCAAGCACATCTTCGGCAACCCGACGCGCACGAGCGCGACGATCAGTCCCGACGGCCGCCTGCTCGCGTTCCTCGCGCCGCGCGACGGCTTGCTGAACGTGTGGCTTGCGCCGGTCAACGCGATCGACCAGGCGAAGCCGATCACGTCGGACACCGTGCGCCCGATTCGCACGTTCTTCTTCTCGCCGGACAGCAAGCGCATCCTTTACATCCAAGACAAGGGCGGTAACGAGAACTGGATGCTGTACGGCGTCGAGCTTGCGAGCGGCAAGCAGACGACTTACACCGACTTCGACAAGACGCAGGTGCGTCTCATCGGCGTTTCTCCAAAGCACCCCGGCCGGATCCTGATCGGACTCAACAACCGCAACCCGCAATACCACGATGTGCACAGGCTCGATCTCGAAACCGGAAAGATGGAGCTCGTGCGCGAGAACAACGGCTATGCGGGCTTTCTGCCGGACTGGGATCACAACCTCGTCCTCGGCCAGCGGCAACTTCCCGGCGGCGCCTTCGCCGTCGATCGACTCGACAAGGATGGCAAGGCGACGCCCTTCGTGACGATACCGGCGGACGACAATCTGACCACCGGTGCGATCGGCCTCACCGCCGACGGCAAGACGCTGTACATGCGTGACAGCCGCGATCGCAATACCGGCGCGCTCGTCGCGATGGACCTCGCGTCCGAGAAGGCCACGGTGCTCGGCAGCAGCGACAAGGCCGACGTCGTCGGCGCGATGCGCGATCCGCTGACCGGCGTCGTCGAGGCCTACAGCGTCAACTATTTCAAGAACGAATGGACGCCGATCGGCGACGAGCTGAAGGACGACATCGCGTTCCTGAATCGCGAGGCGAAAGGCGAATGGAGCGTGACGAGCCGGTCGAACGACAAGCGGCTGTGGACGCTGCTCGTCGATCGCGTGAGCGAGCCGGTCGCCTTCTATCTTTACGATCGACCGGCGAAGCGGCTGACGAAACTGTTCACCACGCGCCCCGAGCTCGAAGGCAAGGCGCTTGCGTCGATGCATGCGGTCGAGATCAAGGCGCGCGACGGCCTGACGCTCGTATCGTATCTGTCGTTGCCCCCCGGATCCGACGCGAACAACGACGGGCGTCCGGACAAGCCGCTGCCGATGGTGCTCGACGTGCATGGCGGACCATGGGCGCGCGACGCGTTCGGCTACAACGGCGAGCATCAGTGGCTCGCGAACCGCGGCTACGCGGTGCTCTCGGTCAACTATCGCGGCAGCACCGGCTTCGGCAAGAGCTTTGTCAACGCCGGCGATCGCGAATTTGCAGCCAAGATGCACGATGACCTGATCGATGCGGTCAACTGGGCGATCGCACAGAACGTTGCCCAGCGTGACCGCATCGCGATCTACGGCGGCAGTTACGGCGGCTACGCAACGCTGACCGGTCTCACGTTCACGCCCGACGTCTTCGCGTGCGGCGTGGACATCGTCGGTCCATCGAATCTCGTCACGCTGATCGAAAGCTTCCCGGCGTACTGGCAGCCGTTCATGGAAGGCAGCTGGTATCGCCGCGTCGGCGACCCGCGCACCGAGGAAGGGCGCAAGTTCCTGCTGTCGCGCTCGCCGATCACCAAAGTCGGCGATATCAAGAAGCCGCTGTTGATCGCGCAGGGCGCGAACGATCCGCGCGTTACGCAGAAGGAATCCGATCAGATCGTTGCCGCGATGAAAGAGAAGCGCATCCCGGTGACGTACGTGCTCTACGGTGACGAGGGCCATGGTTTCGCGCGACCGCAGAACCGCACGTCGTTCTACGCGGTCACCGAGGGCTTTCTCGCGCGCTGCCTCGGCGGCCGACAGGAGGCGGTCGGCACCGATTTCGCCGGCTCGTCGCTCAAGGTGCTCGAAGGCGCGGAGTTCGTGCCCGGATTGAAGGACGCGCTGGCGAAGGGCTGATCGGCGTTGCAACGCGCCGCGTTTACCTGGGGTGACGCGGCGCGCCGCCTTTACAACACGCGCGGTTACCGCCGATAGTAGGTGCACGAGGGGAGGCGTGCATGACGGCAAGGCGCGCGCGGCGCAAGAGGGTGCGGCTTCGCAACGGCCAGTTCGAAGGGCTCGACGTCGCGCCCGGCGGCACGTTCGATGACGTGAAGGCGCTCGTTGCAGCGGCGCGCCGCATTGCGCGCGACGAGGGGCTCGACTGGCGTGTCGTTCCTTATGGTGCTGCTTCGGCATCGTCCGAGAGCCGCCGCAAGTTCATTGCGCCACGCAATGTTCGGCTGGTTCCGCCGCCTGGCGTTCGGGTGTCGCCGTCCCGTGCGTGGCGGCTCGCGTATGCACTGCAAGCGCGCCGCGACGTGCGTGCCGCGGAGCCTTCGTTCGTGCTGCCCGCGGAGGGACCGTACCGTCCGCGCCGATTCGCCGCAGGATCGAGCGAGTCGCATGCT
>DATLNR010000063.1:0-2914 GCA_035536655.1 Casimicrobiaceae bacterium | reverse complement strand
AATGTGCTGCAGGCCGGGCGGGATGCCGGCGTCGATCTCGTCGTCCACACGTCGACGAGCGAGTGCTACGGCACCGCGCGTTACGTACCGATCGACGAGGAGCATCCACTGCAGGGCCAATCGCCCTATTCGGCGAGCAAGATCGGCGCGGACATGATCGCGCAGAGCTATTGGCGGTCGTTCTCGCTGCCGGTGGTGATCATTCGTCCGTTCAACACGTTCGGGCCGCGACAGTCGGCGCGGGCCGTGATTCCCACGATCATCTCGCAGGTGATGAACGGCGGACCGGTGCGGCTTGGCTCGCTCGCGCCGACGCGCGACATGAATTACGTCGAGAATACGGTGGATGGCTTCGTCGCGATAGCGCGAAGCAGCGCGGCTATCGGCGAGGTGATCAACGTCGGGTCGGGTCGCGAGATCAGCGTCGGCGATCTGGCGCGCCTCATCATGCGGCTGATGAACCGAAGCGTCGAGATCGTCGAGGATCCGCAGCGCGTCAGACCCGCGGCAAGCGAGGTCGAGCGCCTGCTCTGCAATGGCGACAAGGCACGACGGCTCGTGGGCTGGACGCCGAAGATCGATCTCGAGGAGGGTTTGCGCCGCACGATCGCGTGGACCGAGCGCAACCTCGATCGATTCAAGAGCCATATCTACAACGTCTGAAACGCATGCGTGCCGTCATCCTCGCCGGCGGAAAAGGGCAAAGGCTCCGACCTTATACGACGGTGCTGCCGAAGCCGCTGATGCCGATCGGCGATATGCCGATCCTCGAAGTCGTGCTGCGCCAGTTGAAGCGCGCCGGCATCGTGCGCGTGACAATGGCCGTGGGCTACCTGGCCGAGCTCATGCAAGCGTTTTTCGGCAACGGCAAGCGGCTTGGACTGGCGATCGATTATTCGTTCGAGGATCGGCCGCTCGGCACCGTCGGACCGCTGACGTTGATCGACGATCTTCGCGGCGAAAAGGCGTTCCTGATGATGAACGGCGACGTGCTGACGACGATCGACTATCAGGGCTTCATCGAATACCATGGCCGATCGGGCGCCGCGGCGACGATCGCGACACACCGACGACAGGTGAAGATAGACTTCGGCGTCATCGAGACCGGGCCGGGCGATGTCGTCACCGGCTATGTCGAGAAACCGTCGTTCGATTATTCAGTGAGCATGGGAATCTACTGTTTCCAGTCGCATGTGCTCGATCTGCTGAAGCCCCGCGAGTACCACGACTTCCCGGATCTGGTGAAGACGCTCGTCGCGCGCGGCGATAAGGTCGCCGCTTATACTTTCGACGGCTACTGGCTCGACATCGGGCGTGCCGACGACTATGCAACGGCGATCGACGAGTTCGAGTCGCGTCGCGCGTTGTTCCTGCCGGAAGAGGAGGGCTCGTGAACTGGAAAGTGCCGTTGTTCGATCCGGATCTTGGTCCTGCCGAAGAGCAGGCGCTCGTCGACGTGATTCGCTCGAAGTGGCTGACGATGGGCGAGCGGACGTCGGCGTTCGAGCGCGCCTTCGCGCAACTGACCGGCGTTCCGGTTGCGGTCGCGTGCAACAGCGCGACGGCGGCGTTGCATATGGCGCTGGCGGCGCTGGATGTCGGCCCCGGCGACGACGTGGTCGTCCCTTCCCTGACCTTCGTCGCCACGGCCAATGCGGTTCGCTATTGCGGCGCGCGGCCGGTGTTCGCGGACGTCGCGTCGTTGGACGACTGGAACGTCGGTGCACGTGAGTTCGATCGCGCGCTCACCCCCGCGACGAAAGCGATCATCGTCGTCCACTACGCCGGCTACCCGTGCGACATGGAAGCGATCATGGCGCTCGCGCGTCGTCGCGGGCTCGCCGTCGTCGAGGACGTGGCCCACGCACCCGCCGCGACGCTGGACGACATCGCGCTCGGTGCCTGGGGCGACGCCGGATGCTTCAGCTTCTTCTCCAACAAGAACCTGACTACGGCCGAAGGCGGCATGGTGACCTCGCGAAGACCCGAGCTTGCCGAACGGTTGCGCTGGTTGCGCTCACACGGCATGACGGCGCCAACACTCGATCGGCACAAGGGACACAGTTTCGATTACGACGTCGTCGCGCTGGGCTACAACTACCGAATGAGCGAGCTGAACGCAGCGCTTGGTCTCGTGCAGCTTGCAGCAGTCGAAGCCCGAAACGAGAAGCGCGCTGCGTTGACGCGTACTTACCGCGAGCGCCTTTCGCGGCTTCGTGACGTGACGGTTCCGTTCGCGACGTTTCGCGGCAAGCCGTCGTTTCACATCATGCCGGTGCTGCTGCCACCTTCGGTCTCTCGCTATGAGGTGATGTCGTCGATGCGTGAAGCCGGCGTGCAGACCAGCATCCATTATCGGCCGATCGATACGTTCACCGCTTATGTCGAGGCGGGCCTCGGCCCTTGTCCCGACGTTCCGCTCACGCATCGGATCGGCGAACGCGGACTCACGCTGCCGCTGTTCCCGAGCATGACCGGCGATCAACTGGCCCGTGTTTGCGATTCGCTCGAAGCTGCCTTGGCAAAAGTCAGCTCGATCGCCTAGCCTCGTCGAAGCGTCGCGCGCCCCGTTGAAGCTCTGCTTTCTGGGCTGGGGCGATCACGTTCATCTCGAGCGCTGGGCCGGCTACTTCGCAAGTGTCGGCCACGAGGTGAGCATTCTTTCGTGCAGTGGAGCGGGACGTTATCCGTCAGGCGTTCGGCAGCACGTGCTCAAGTTCACGACGCACTCCCGTATCGCATCCGACGCTGAACTGCGTTTTCTTCTCTGGCGGCTGCAGCCGGACTTGTTGCATGCGCATTGGGCGCATTTCGCCGCGCGCGCTGCGCGAGTCTGGTCCGGGCCGCTTGCAGTGACCGCGTGGGGCTCGGACATCTACCGTGAGGAAAAGTTTTCGCCGCAGGCTTGGCAGTC
>DATLNR010000062.1:0-26623 GCA_035536655.1 Casimicrobiaceae bacterium | reverse complement strand
GCCTGCGCGGCCAGCGGCGCGGCAAGAACCCCCGCGACGGCGACAGCGACGAGCTTCTTATTCATGAAGTCTTCTCCTCTGACGGATAAAATTGGCGGCGAGTCAAGCGGACTAGGGAATTTCCCCGCCATCGAAGCCTTCTCAGGGAAGTCGAGAAGTTGGAGCCATTGTGCCAAACGTGCGCATGGGGGCGGAAGCAGAAACCCCGGAGTTGGGAATTAAGGTCGCGGTCGCTGTTGTGTGGAAGCAACATCGCATCCCCGTCGACCTGTTCCGCCGCCATTGTCATCGGCGTCGACTTCCGTAAGTCAATGATCCCACGAAAAAAACTCGCAAAGCCGCGGGCTTTCTTCGAGTTAACGCCGGGAAGCGTCGATTTCGCGCGGTTTTTCAGTGGCCGCCGACTTCCGCTCGGGCCGCCGGGGTCTCTCGGCGCCGCGAGAAACCGCTAGCGATGCTTGCCGATGCGGGGGTTCTCGCGTCGACTGCAGCGACGTCGGCCGCGGTCGTATTCCTGATCCGCCGCAATGCTGAGCGGCTTCCGCAATCGCAGTCGACGTCGCGCTCGTTGCATGAAGGGGCCGTGCCCCAGGCCGGCGGGCTTGCGATTCTCGCCGGCATCGCGGTTGCGTGGATCGCGTCGCCGCCGCCTTTGCCGGGAACGATGGCCGTGTGGCTGGCCGCGTTCGTCGCCATCGCGGTGATCTCCTTCGTCGACGACGTCCGCGGCGTTTCGCCATGGGTCCGCCTCGCCTTCCAGATTGCCGCCGCCGCGTGGGTCGCGAGCCAGATCATGGACATCGGCGCGTCGCCGCCGACCGCGATGGTGTTCGTGCTCGCCATCGTTTGGGGCGCCAATCTTTTCAACTTCATGGACGGCAACGACGGACTCGCCGCGTCGATGGCGATCGTCGGCTTCGCGTGCTATGCGGCAGCGGCAGCGTTGCGCTCCGCACCGTGGCTTGGCTATGCGGTGGTCGGCGTCGCGGCGCTGCCGTTTCTTGCCGTCAACCGGCCGCGCGCGTCGATGTTCATGGGCGACGTGGGCGCCGTGCCGTTGGGCTTCCTCGCTGCCGCGCTGGGTGCGGCGGGCTTCGTTCGCGACATGTGGCCCGCCTGGTTCCCGGTGCTGGTCTTCCTGCCGTTCATCGCCGATGCCACCGTCACGCTCGCGTTGCGGCTCGTGCGCGGCGAGGCGATTTGGCGTGCGCATCGGTCGCATTTCTATCAGCGACTGAATGCGCTCGGCGCCGACCATCGCGGAACGCTCGCCGTCTACGCGGCGATGATGCTCGCATGCGCTGCGCTTGCCATTGCAACGCTGGCGCTGTTTCCGCGACACGGCGCCACCGCGCTCGCGGTTGCCGCCGTCGTGCATGCCGCGGCGTTTGCCGTCATCGGCTATCATTCGCGCAACAACAAGACGCTGGACAACGCATGACATGATCGGCATGCAGAACTGGCGCTCGTGGCTCGCGTTCGCGCACGACGTCGTAGCCGCGACGCTCGCCTGGGCGTCGATCTACTGGCTCCGTGTCTCGCTCGACGCTGCGTTGCCGTATCGCGGCGAGATGCTGCGCACGCTGGCCTTCATCCTGCCGCTGCAGGCCACGATCTTCCTGATCTTCGGTCTCTACCGCGGCCTGTGGCGCTTCGCGAGCCTGGTCGACCTGAAGCGCATCGTGCTCGCCGCGTTCCTCGGCGCGATCATGATCCCGCTGGTGCTGACGATGCTGCGGCTCGACGCGATGGTGCCGAGAAGCGTCCTCGTCCTCTATCCGATCGTGCTCATCTTCCTGATGGCGGGAAGCCGCTTCGCCTATCGCGTCTGGAAGGAGCATCGGCTCTATAGCCCGCTCCTGGCGCTCGGCGAGCCGGTGCTCGTCATCGGCGCCGGCGACGCGGGCGCGCGGCTCACGATGGAGCTCGAGCGCAGCCGGCAATGGCGCGTTGTCGGTCTGCTCGACGACGACCCCGCGAAGCACGGGCGCCAATTGCGCAACGTGTCCGTGCTCGGCCCGATCTCCGAGCTCGAGGCGTGGGCGAAGCATTACGAAGTCCGCAAGGCGATCACCGCGCTGCCTTCGTCGCATCATGCCGTGCGCCGTCGCGTCGCCGAGCTGTGCGCGACCGCCGGCATCGAAGCGCTCACCGTGCCATCGTACGAAGACTTGATCAGCGGTCGCTCGGCGCTGTCCGCGATCCGCAATGTCGAGCTCGATGACCTTCTGGGTCGCGATCCGATCGTGCTCGATAACGCGGGGCTCGCCGAATGGCTCGGCAATCGCGTCGTGATGGTAACCGGCGCCGGCGGGTCGATCGGCGCCGAGCTATGCCGGCAGATCGCTCGTTTCCGTCCGGCGAAGCTCGTGCTGTTCGACATCTCGGAGGCCGCGCTCTACGAGATCGTGACCGCGCTTCACGACGCGTTCCCGCAGTTGACCGTCGCGAGCGTCGTCGGCGACGTCAAGCACGCTGTGCTGGTCGACGAGGTGCTGGCGCGCGAGAAGCCGCACGCGATCTTCCATGCCGCCGCGTACAAGCATGTTCCGTTGATGGAAGAAACCAATGCGTGGGCCGCCGTCCGGAACAACGCCTACGGCACGTGGGTCCTTGCGCGCGCCGCGGTCGCCGCCCGCGTCGAGAAGTTCGTGCTCGTCTCGACCGACAAGGCGGTCAACCCCACGTCGGTGATGGGCGCGTCGAAGCGCCTTGCCGAGATCGTGTGCCAAGGCCTCGCGACCGCATCGACGCAGTTCGTCATCGTGCGCTTCGGCAACGTGTTCGGCAGCGCCGGCAGCGTCATTCCGCGCTTTCGCGAGCAGATCGTCCGCGGAGGCCCTGTCACCGTCACGCATCCGGAGATCACGCGCTTCTTCATGTCGCTGTCAGAGGCGACACAGCTTCTGCTGCAGGCAGGCCTGCAGGGACGCGATGGCGAGATCCTCGTGCTGGATATGGGCGACCCGGTGCGCATCGTCGACCTAGCGCGCGACATGATCCGCATGTCGGGCGTCGACCCGGACCGCATCGCGATCGTCTTCACCGGGTTGCGGCCCGGCGAGAAGCTCTACGAGGAGCCGCTCGCGCGCGAGGAAGCGGTGAAGCCGACGCCGCATCCGAAGCTCTTCATTGCCGACGCCCGCGCCGTCGGCGACGATGCGGTGAAGCAGCTGGTCGCGTGGTGCGAGCGCGACCGGCCCGCCGACGATGCCGAGGTCCGGGCGCGGCTCAAAGGCTGGATCGAGGAGTATTCGCCGCTTGCCGGCGCGCCCGTTGCGCCGCTCGTGCCGGCCGCGCCCGAATCGGTCAACGAGCCGTTGCCGTTGCGCGTTCCGCGCCGCCGCTAGCGCGCTTGAGTCGCAGCGCGCCGTAGCCTAGGAGCACCGCGTTCGCAGCGAACAACAGTTTCCCGTTCGCGCGCAGGAAGAAGTCGTCGGTCAGGTTGCGGACCAGATAGCCGGCGATCACGGCGAGGCCCACGGCGCCGAGCGCCACGAGCGTCGGGTCGCCCGAGCGAACGAAACGCAGGTACGCCGCTGCGACGGCGCCGACCATGCCGAGGAACAATACGAGTCCGACGACACCCGTCTGCAGCCACTGGCTCGCGAACAGGTTGTGCGCGTGAAGAACCCGTGGGTCGCCGGTGTCGCTGCCGATCGCGGCACCGACGATGTGCGATCCATAGCCGTGGCCGAGCCACGGCCGATCGCCGATGCGGTCGATTGAATGCTTCCAGATCGCAAGCCTCGGATCGGTCGCGAGCGTCGGCGCGACGTCGCCGCCCTCGCCGCGTAGCGCGACGGCGCGGTCGCGCGCTGCGTGCGTGAAGGACAGCGCGCAAACCGCGATGACCGCGAGCGCGACGGCAAGGCGTCTTGCCGCCGGGATTTGCGTCCGCATCGCGAGGGCGATGACGATCACGGCCGTCGCGAACGCGAGCCATACGACGCGATTGGATGACAAGCGCGCGGCGATGACGACGAGCACGCCGATGAAGATCGCCACGCCGAACGTGCGCGGGTGGGTCGCGAAGCCTGCCGGCGGTCGCCAGCACAGCAACGCGAGGAACGGGGACAGCGTCACCAGATAAGTAGTGAACGCGCCTTCGCCGCGGTGGAACGGTCGCAAGTCGAGTCCGCCGCCGGCGATCGCGAAGCCGATGGCCAGCGCGACCCAGAATGCGAGCGCCGCAATCGACGTGGCCGCCAGTGCGCGAAACGCGGCCTCGCTCGTCGATGCCGCGACATAGAAAATGACGATCGCCGCGAGTCCCCACAGCACGTCGCCGCGAATCTCGCGTGCGCTGAACGCGAAGTCGACCGACCAGAGAAGCGATGCGATCGACCACGTGGCCCACGCGGCGACGGCGGCCGGGATCGCGATGCCGATCGAGGGCACCGAGGCCCGCTCGCGATGCCCCAGGACAGCGACGGCGATCGCCGCCGCGGCCGACGAAGCGAAGGCGATCGACCGCCAGGACGACAATGCGCCGGTCGGCAGCAGCGCCAGATATGCGCAGGCCGCGGTCACCAGGAAAAGCCGTAACCGCCGGAACGTCGCCTCGCGCATGCGGCCGCGATTCTAAGCGATGGCCACGACGAGTGCATTGGAGACGCGGGATCGTGAACTGTTAAAGTGTCGCCGCGCCGCGGCCCTAACGCCCGCAGTTTCGAGCGGATGCGCCGGAACCCCTGCCGCGCCCTCGATCCGCGGCCTTCCGTTAACGCGCCCTTCAATGACCAAGCTTACGTTCGTTGCGGGCCGGCGCTACGCTGCGTGGACCGACCTCGACGCGTGGACCGAGGCGGATATCGATCGGAACGCGGGCCGCTTCCGCAGCGGCGTCGACGTATGGATCGTGCAGACGTACCTCCACGTTCGTGATGCGCTCGCGGCCGACGGCTGGCAGGTGTCGCTCGCCAGCGACTTCAAGCCGGGCGCGATCTGTGTCGCGCATTGGGACGAGCTGCACCGCCTGCGCTGGCGGGCGCCGCTCGCCTATCTGATCGGGGTGCGCGCCGATCGACCGCCGGTGCTGACGGCAGACAAAGTGGTCCGCCAGAACACGCTCGCCGCCGACGATGCACGCACCGTCGGCATTGCGCCGTGGCCCCAGCCGGGCATGCGCCGGCGGCGCGAAGAACGCGGCAACGAGGTGAAGCGCGTCGGCTACTTCGGCCGCATGGCGATGGCGCCGTCGTTCTTTTCCGATCCGGCGTTCCGACGTGCGCTCGACGACCTGAATCTCGAATTCGTGCCGAGCGAGCACGATTGGCAGGACTACGGCGACGTGGACGTCGTCATCGCGTTTCGCACTGCGCCGCCGTCGTTGTTGCGGCACAAGCCGGTCACGAAGGTGAGTAACGCGTGGCTCGCCGGCGTGCCGGCGATCGTCGGTCCCGAGCCTGCGTATCTGCAGTTGCGGCGCGACGAGAACGACATGTGCGTCGCGCACGATGCCGCCGAGGTCATCGCCGAGCTGACGCGGCTCAAGCGCGAACCCGGACACTACGCCGCGATGCGGAAGAGGGCGGTCGCCCGAGCAAGCGAGTTCGACGTGCCGGCGTTGCGCGATCGCTGGCTCACGTTCTTCCGCGAGCGCGTCGCGCCGGCTTATGCGCAGTGGAAGTTGTCCGAAGCATCGCCGCTCACGCGCTATCCGTGGTATCTGCAGTCGCTCGTCACCGAAGGCATCGCCGCCAAGCGCTTCCGCGCGCAGGTCGCGAAGGAGAAGGCGGCGATGGGCGCGCATCCGTCGGCCCCGGCCGCCGGAATGTCCGCCGTCGACACGCTGACGCAGGACCCGTTGCGCCCGCCAATTCGCTAAGCCCGTCGCTCCTGGACCGCGCGCGCGAACACCGCTTCCATCCTGTCAAGCATCGCGTCCAGCGTGCACTGCGCCGAAACGAGCGCATGCGCACGCGACGCCTGCGCCGTTGCGGCCGCCGAATCGCGGAGCAGCCGGTCGATGCCGTTGGCGAGCGCGACCGCGTCCTGCTTCGCGACGATCGTCGCCGTGTGGCCGTCATGCGCAATCTCGCCGATTGCGCCGGCATTCGTAGTGACGCAGGGCACGCGCGCGAACATCGCCTGGATCAGCGCCTGCGGGACTCCTTCGTTCGCGTAGGAGGGCAGCGCAAAGACGTCGAGCGCGGCGAGCCACGGCGCAACGTCGTCCTGTTGACCGGCGAACAACACGCGGGAAGCAAAGCCCGACTCGGTCGCTTGGTGCGTCAGCGCTTCCCGTTGCGGCCCATCGCCGACGATGACGAGCCGTGCATCGACTCGCGCAATGTGCGGCAGCGCATCGATCAGGTAGCGATGACCTTTCCAGCTGCGCAGCGTCGCGACGATGCCGATCAGCGGCGCGTCCTCCGGCAGTCGCAGTCGCGCGCGAGCCTCGCGCTTGGTGAGCCGCCCAAAGGCGTCGGGCGCGACGCCGGTCGGCACCGATTCGACGCGGGAAGCCGGCAGGCCGTTGTCACGCACCAGCGTTGCCCGCAACGACTCGCCCGTCGTCACGATTCGCGTCGTCGCGCGGTGGTAGAGCCAGCGAGTGGCCACGTCGTTTCGCACGGGTACGCTGACGTGCCGTGTGCGCACGAGGGCAGGCGCGCCACGACCAATCGTCCGGCACGCCAGCGCGGCGAGCCACGTATCGGTCGAGCTGTGCGAATTGACGATGTCCGGCCGGCGGTCACGCAGCGCGCGCGTCATGGCGATCCATCCGGCCGGGCGATTGCGGCCGATCGGCAGCGCCTCGACGGGCACGCCGTAACGCGGCGCTTCGTCGACGATGCGCGCGCCGTTTGCCGCAACGAGCGTCACGTCGTGGCCGCGCGCACGCAAGCCCGACGCTTCGACGAGGATGCGAATCTCCTGGCCGCCCCAGCCGTTCGACGATTCGGTATGGAGGATCGAAAGCCGCGAATGCAATCGAGCGATCAGTTCTCGGTCATCGGAACCGGTTCGGATTCCTGAGGCGGCGGCGCGAACTGGATGCGATAGAGCCGCGCGTACACACCGTTTCGCGCGAGAAGCGCGGAATGCGTCCCCTGTTCGACGACGCGGCCGGCATCGAGCACGATGATGCGGTCCGCATGCTCGATCGTCGACAAGCGGTGCGCGATGACGAGCGTCGTCCGGCCTTGCATCAGCGTGTCGAGCGCCGACTGGACCGCTCGCTCGGACTGCGAATCGAGCGCCGACGTCGCTTCGTCGAGAATCAGGATCGGCGCGTTCTTGAGAATTGCGCGCGCAATCGCGATGCGCTGCCGCTGTCCGCCCGAAAGGCGCACGCCCTGCTCGCCGACGATCGTGTCGAACCCGTCGGGAAGCGCACGAATGAAGTCCAGCGCGTGCGCTGCGGCGGCAGCGCGCTCGATTTCGCCGCGCGGCGTGTCGGTCATCGTACCGTACGCGATGTTCGCCGCGACCGTGTCATCGAACAGCAGCACCTCCTGCGACACAAGCGCGACGTTCGCGCGCAGGCTCTGGCGGGTAAGCGTCGTGATGTCGTGCCCGTCGACGAAAAGACGCCCGGCCGACGGCTCGTAGAAGCGCGGAATCAGCGCAACCAGCGACGTCTTTCCGCTGCCGGACGGGCCGACCAGGGCCACCGTCTCGCCGGGCGCGATCGTCAGCGAAACGTCGCTGACGGCCTCCTGGTCGCTGCCCGCATAGCGCATCGATACGCGATCGAAGCGCAGCTCACCCCGCGCACGCTCGAGCTTCATGCTGCCCAGGTCCGGCTCCTCCTCGCGATCGAGCAGCCCGAAGATGCTGTCCGCGGCCGCGAGGCCCCGCTGGACCGCCGCGTTGATGCCCGACAGCGATTTCAACCGCTCGAGCATCGTGATCAGCGCGACCGTATACGACGCGAATGTCGCGAAGTCGAGCTGACCCGCCTCGCTCTGCGCGAGCGCGGCCCAGACGATGAAGCCCACGGCCAGCGCGGCCAGCACTTGCGTGATCGGCGAGCTCGCCGCGCCCGCGGACGACTGCTTGGTCATCGACTGGCGCAGCCGGTTGGCCGATGTCACCGCGCGTTCGCGCTCGTAGCGCTCGCCGCCGAACACGCGCACGATGCGATGACCGCCGATCATCTCCTCCAGCACGTGCGTGAGCGAGCCGGTTCGCGACTGGATGTCGCGCGCGAGCCGCCTCAACCTGCGGCTGAAGTAGCGGATGACGATGCCGACGACCGGCAGCACGACGAGCGTAAGGAGCGTCAGCTGCCAGTTGAGGTAAAGCATCCAGCCGAAGCTCGCCGCGATCGCAAGCGAGCTTCGGATCGCGACGGTGATCGTTCCCGACGCGGCGCTCGCGAGCTGATGCGCGTCGAACGTGACTTTCGATTGCACCACGCCGGCCGCATGCGCGTCGTAGAAGCTCGTCGGCAGCTTCAGCAACTTGTCGACCAGCTCGCGGCGCAGGTCGTAGACGACGCGGTGGCCGGTCCACGCCATGCCGAACTCGGAGACGAACGATCCGGCGCCGCGCAGCATGAACACGCCGACGACGGCAAGCGGAAGATACTTCGTGCGATCGGGATCCGGGTTCTGGAAATTCCGGATGATCGGAATCACCAGCCACGCCATGATCAGGTCGCCGGCGGCGACGACGACCATGCCGACGAACGCGATCGCAAAAGCCCACCAATAGGGGCGGACGTAGCGCAGCAGGCGGAGATAGAGATGCAATCAACAATCCGCTGAAAAACGCGTCCGCGGGATTGCCCGGACGCGCAACGCCGACGTTGCGCGTTTTTCAACGGGATCACCCAGGCGGGCGCCTTGGGACGGCCCGGCTACGCCCGCGCGCAAAGGCACGAAACAACGCGCACCGTACGGAGGTTCTCGCAAATGGAAAACCGGTGCGAGTATCAACGAACTACCAAGGAACAATCGCATCCTTGAACGATGAATGCGCGCGCGGGCAGTATAGCGTACGGGTTTCAGCTCGCCGGCCCTTCGTCGGGCCGCACCGGCTTCTTCGGCTGCGCGCCGACTTTCGCGTCCCACGCCTCGTAGTGCGCGCGGAGCTTGCGTTCCGCATCCTGTTTCTGCTTCAACGCGCTGCCTTCGAGCAGCTCCTTGTAGAGCAGCACGAGCGCAAGCGTCATTGCTTCGGGCGTCAGCGGCAGGACCGCATCGCGAGCATTCGCGCCCATCCGCTCACGCAACGGCGCGTCGAGAAGCACGCGCATCTTCTCACCGAGCGCGGCCGCATCACGCGACGCAACGACGAATCCCGCACCGCGCTCGCGTAACAGCGGCGCGACGCCCGACTTCACCGTCGTCACGACGGGCAGCGCGCAGGCCATCGCTTCGAGCGCCGCGTTGGGCAGCGGATCGTAGATCGTCGGCAGTACGAATGCGTCGGCGGCCCCGAGGTAAGGCTTGACGTCGATGCGCGGGCCGACCAACAGCACCCGGTCCGCGACGCCAAGGCGCCGGGCGAGCGAACGATAGCGATCGATCGACTTGTCGCGTCCGACCACGACGAGGCAAGCCGTCGGTGGCAGCGTGGCCAGCGCTTCGATCGCCGTCGCAACCCCTTTGCGTTCGAAGCCCGAGCCGATGAACAGAAAGACGGTCGCATCGTCGGCGATGCGGAGCTCGTTGCGCGTCGCGGCGCGCGAGCTGCGCAACGCAGGACTGAATTGCTGCGTGTCGACGGCGTTCACGATCACGCGCAGCTTCTCCGGGGGAACCGCAAAGCGCTCGACGAGCTCGTCGCGGACCATCGTCGAATTGCAGATCACCGCCTGCAACAGCGGACTGGCGAAGAGCTTTCGCTCGGCGGCCAACGTGTAACGGTGCCAGGGCGACAGCGCGACCGACGTGCGCGCCCACCAGCCGGCATCCTTGAGCCGCTCGTCGAGCCACACGGCGTGCACGCCATCGCCGGCGCGATAAACGTCGCACGTGGTGAGGCGCTCGTGCGATTGCACGATGTCGATCTTCGCGCGGCTGACTTCGCGCGACACGGCGCGCGCGAATCCCCAGTCGCGCCATGTGCGGCCGATGAAAAACGGGTTCACGATGACCGGCTCGATGAGCTTCAACCGCGTTTCCGGCCACTGCCGTGCGTAGAGGGTGATGGCGACGTTGCGCTCGAGCAACGCCTCGAACGCGTTCTCGACGAAGCGCTCTGCGCCGCCGAACGGCGTGTAGCGCTGGCGGATCAAGGCCAGGCGCATTCAGTGCGGTGATTCGGCGGGCGCGAGAAGTGCGTCGACGGACGCCATCACGCGATCCACCGACAGGTGCGTCAGGCAGTCGGACACCTTGCCGCCGCCACAGCCGTCATTGCGACAAGGCCGGCACGGGTACTCGTTCGCGGCGACGACACGATGCGTGACACCCCACGGTCCCCATTCGCTCTCCGCGGACGGGCCGAACAGCGCGACGACCGGCGTGCCGACAGCCGCGGCGACGTGCATCGGCGCCGAGTCGACACCGATGAACAATCGCGCGCGCCGGGTCAGTGCCGGAAGCTCGGCAAGCGTCAGTCGGCCGGCGATGTCGTGCACGCTGGCGCGGCAATCGTCGGGGAGGGCGGCGAGCGTCACATCGATCAACGCGCGCTCGCGATCATCGGCTGCACCGGTGATGACGACGGTCTGGCCGGCGCGGGCGAGCCGTTCGATCAATGACGCCATGCGTCCGGCAGGCCAGCTCTTGAACAGCCACCGCGATCCGGGGTGAATCTGCACGAAACTGCGGGTGGCAATCGAGCGTTCACCAAGCAGCGCGTCGACGCGCGACTGCGCATCGCGCCCAGGCTCGAGCGTCAGCCGCTTGTCCGCCGGCGTCGGCTGGATGCCGATGCGCCGCAGCGCATCGAGGTTCAGCTCGACGGTGTGACGCGGCCGGTCTTTCGGTAGCGGATAGAAGTGCGTGAACGCGCGCCTCCAGAGCCACGCGTGCTCACCCGCGCGGCGCTCCCGCGTGACCGAGAAGCGAGGCCGGACAAGCGCTGCAAGCGTCAGCCCGCGCGGATGCTCGGTCAGGTGCACCAGCAGGTCGTAGCGACGTTTCCTGAGCGTTGCGAGCAATCGCAGCTCCTCGCGCAGCTGGCGCAACGGTCCGATACGCTTCCAGTTTCGATCGATCGTGTGCAGCGTCGACAGCGCCGGATGGTTCGCAAGCATCGGTGCCGTTTCGGCGTAGACCAGCGCATCGACTTCGGAATCGGGCAGCGCGCGCTTCAGCGTCGACACCACCGGCGACGCGAGCAGCACGTCCCCGTGATGGCGCAATTTCGTGACCAGCACGCGGCGCACGCTGGCGAGCGGCACGCGGTCAAGCGGGCCCGGGATCACGAGGGTTCACCGATCGGCACGCCTTGCACATTAGCAAACTTCGCGTCGCGGAAAAGGCCCAAACGTCAGCGCTTACTGCGGCCCCGTGGCGCGGTCCGCACGCCTTCGTGCTGGAGTACAATCGCCGGCTCGCCCGGCCTTGCGCCCGCCCGACGCTCGAAGTGATGAACCCGGAAGCCGTGAGCCCGGCCGTCAAGGCGCAGATCCTCGCCGAGGCGCTGCCGTACATCCAGCGCTTTCACGATAAGGCGATCGTCGTGAAGTACGGCGGCAATGCGATGACCGAGCCGCATCTCAAAGCCGGCTTCGCGCGCGACGTCGTCATGCTGAAGCTGGTCGGCATGAACCCGGTCGTCGTCCACGGCGGCGGGCCGCAGATAGGCGACCTGCTCGGCAAGATGGGCATCGAAAGCGAGTTCAAGCATGGGATGCGCGTGACCGACGAGCGCGTCATGAACGTCGTCGAAATGGTGCTGGGCGAGCTCAATCAGGAGATCGTCGGACTGATCAACACGCACGGCGGCAAGGCGGTGGGCCTGACCGGTCAGGACGGCAAGTTCATCGTCGCGCGGAAGATGATGCTGAAATCGGCCGAAGGCGCGGACGATGTCGACATCGGGTTCGTCGGCGAGATCGACGAGATCGACCCGGAGATCATTCAACTGCTGGACTCGCGCGATTTCATTCCGGTCGTCGCGCCGATCGGCGTGGGCCGCGACGGCGAGGCGTACAACATCAACGCGGATCTCGTCGCGGGAAAGCTCGCCGAGACGCTGAAGGCGGAGAAGCTCGTGCTCCTGACCAACACCGTCGGCGTTCTCGACAAGAACGGCACGTTGCTGACGGGTCTCACCGCGAGCGAGATCGACGGGCTCTTTGCCGACGGCACGATCCACGGAGGCATGCTGCCGAAGATCGGCTCGGCGCTCGATGCCGTGAAGAACGGCGTGTCCAGCTCGCACATCATCGATGGCCGTGTGGAGCACGCGCTGCTCCTCGAAGTGCTCACCAGTCAGGGCGTCGGGACGATGATCCGGGCGGATACGGCGCCCTGAAGGCGTCGATTCGGCTCGAATCGCTCGACCAAGCGATGGCAGCGAAACCCGGCGAACGGCGGTTGCAGATTCTGCAGACGCTCGCCGCGATGCTCGAGAATCCGCGCGGCGAGAAGATCACGACGGCCGCGCTCGCCGCGCGACTCGGCGTCTCCGAAGCGGCGCTCTATCGCCACTTCGCGAGCAAGGCGCAGATGTACGAAGGGCTGATCGAGTTCGTCGAAACGACGCTCTTCACGCTGGTCAACCGCATCCAGTCGGAGACGACCGACGGTACGTCGCAGGCCGAGCAGATCGTCGCGATGCTCCTCTCGTTCGCGGAGAAGAACCCCGGCATGACGCGCGTGCTGATCGGCGATGCGCTGGTCAACGAGGACGAGCGGCTGCAGTCGCGCATGAACCAGCTCTACGACAAGCTCGAGGCGTCGATGCGGCAATCGATCCGCGTGGCGCAGATGGGCACCGGCTGGCACGGCGATCCGGCGGCCGACGCGTCGGTGCTTTTTGCGTTCGTCATGGGGCGCTGGCAGCTCTTCGCGAAGAGCGGCTTCAAGCGGCTGCCGCAGGAAAGCTGGGAGCTCGCGCGGAAGTTCCTGTTCGCGTAAGCGGTCGCAACGCGTCGTCGCGTTGCTTCCGGTACCATCGCTCGATGACTCTCGTTCGCTTTGCGGCAGCGCTCGCCGTCGCGGTCTTATGCGTGTTCCGTATCGACGTCGCGCTGGCGCAGGCGCGCGCAGCCGACGATCCGAATGCGCGCTCGCCGCTTGCACCGGTGTTCGAGAAGATCGACGAGGCGTTCGGCGCACGGTTGATCGGCGCCGACGACGCGGCAAGCCGCTGGATTTCTGGCCGGCTCGCGACGTTCCAGCCCGATGTGCAGTCTCGCGATTATGCGGCGGCCCTCGCGCGCGATGCGAAGGAGCCGCTCTATCTCGCAAGCTTCGCCGACGTGTGCCTGCGCACGCCGACGCCTGTCGAATGCGCGGAGCGTGACGTCGTCGGCCTGTGGGCGTCGCGCGATGCCGACAACGCCGTGCCGTGGCTCTTGCAGGCCGAGCGCGCGCGACGGCGCAACAACGTGCAATCGCTCGTCGAGAACCTCGATCGTGCGTCGCGCGCGAAGCGCTACGACACCTACGATCATCGCACCGGCGCCATCGTCTGGGCTCGGCTCAAGCCGGGGCTGTCAGCCCCCGAGCAGGCGGGAGGCGCGATGTATGCGGCGACATTCGCCTCCGGTCTCGCGGCCGCGCTTCAGTCCGTGGAGACGCTGTGCTCTTCGGGAAGCCGCGCGATCGATCCGCGCATCGCACCCGCGTGCGCGCGACTTGGCCAGGTCATGGCCGCCGAGGCGTCGACGATGAACGATCGACGTGCGGGGACGCAGCTCGCGCTTGTCTTCGCTGCGAACGACGCCGCCAAAGCGACGGCCGCGGAGCTCGCGCGCACCGTCGTGGCAAGGCAGGATCGTTGCCGCGAGGCATTGTTGTCGCTGGAACGCCCGGCCGCAGGGGGCGACGCCGAGCGTGCGCGCGCAACAAATGCGGCCGAGGCGTTCATCGCTGCCCGGGCGCGCGACGGCGAACCGGCCGCATGCGATGCACTGAATCGGCCGTTGCGGTGAGCCGCTGCGATCGAGCGGCCGATCATTCGATGATCCGATCGGCTTGCGCGAGAACGTCGCGCGGGATGCGAATGCCGAGCCTCTTTGCGGTCCCGAGGTTGAGAGTCAGCCACAGTCGCGTCGGTTGCTCGATCGGCAATTCGCCCGCCGCTGCGCCCCGCAGAATGCGATCGACATACGCCGCCGCGCGACGGTAGTTGTCGGCAAGATCAACAGCGTAACTGGCGAGTCCACCCGCCTCCGCCATCTCTTCGAACGGGTAGATCGTCGGAATCGATAAGTTGTCTGCGCGGCGCACGAGGTCGCTGCCGAGCGCAAACATCATCGGACCGGGAAGCACGACGAGCGCGGACGGCGGGCTCCTGACCAACGATTCCATTGCTCGAGCCACGTCCTCGGGAGTCGAGACATCGACAAACTTCCAGTGCAGATCGAGCGTCTTCGCGGTGGCAGCGATCTCGTTACGGTACCGCGGGCGGGAGAACGGCGTGTTGCTTTCCACCATCGCCTCGACGCGCGCACCGCGACCCACAAGTGCGGTCACGAGCTCCAGCATCTTGATCGGCGTCGACTCATAGAACCCGGTCACGCCGGTGACGTTGCCGCCGGGACGGGCGAGGCTTTGCGCGAGCCCCCATTCGACGGGGTCGGATCCAGCCGCCATGACGATCGGAATGCTGGACGTCGCTTTGGCAACTTCGGCGATCAAGGCGTTGGCCGCCGTGACGATCACTTCGGGCTTCGACCGCACAACGTCGGCGACCAGCGGCGGCACGCGTTCCATCTTGCCCTCCGCCCAACGCACATCGAGGGCTACGCTCCTGCTTTCGATCCAGCCATGTTGCGCGAGACCGGCACTGAGCGCCTTCAGCAGTCGATCGTGGGTTCGCGGCGAGCCCGCGAAAAGGCAACCAACGCGCCGCAACTTTTGTTGCGCCCATATTGGCGCAACAGGCAACCACGCCCCCGCCATGACGATCAGCTGGCGGCGGCGCAAGTTATTCACGTTTGCCAGACCCCACAGTCGGCGCAGCGCCCCGCCGAAGCCGACCGCAGCGTCGACGGCGCGATCACGCACGAGGTGATCCGCCAGCTTCCGTCCGGCTGTTGTTGCGTGCCGTAGATCGCGACCATCACAACGCCATCCGGCATCACCAAGCGAAGCGGCTGCACGACGTCGCCGGCGATCACCGCGCCATCGAGAAACTCGACGTAGCGCGCCGTCGTCAGCGGCTCGTAGCCTTGACGCACCATGCGCATGAACGTCGACGCGTCGCCGAAGTGACGACGGATCGACGGCGCGGCGAACGAGAACGCGCGCTCCCCGTCGTCGGCCATGAGCGCTTCGCGCTGCGCGGCGATGACGCGCTTGATCTCGATCCAGTCGCCTGCGGTTGGCGAGCTCGACGCGTGTGCATCCGCAACGAACAGCGCGAGCGTCAGAATTGCCAGGTTGCACAACCGGACGATCACGCCGTCACCCGCTGCGTCGCACAGACCGCGCACGATGGATCGCGCGGCACGCGAACTTCGCGCCACTGCATCGACAACGCGTCGACCATCAGCAGCCGGCCGGTGAGCGTGTCGCCGATGCCGGCGATGATCTTCAGCGCCTCCGCGGCCTGCGTCGCACCGACGATGCCCACGAGCGGCGCGAAGACACCCATCGTCGCGCAACGCGTTTCCTCGAGGTCCTGCCCTTCGCCGAACAGGCAGTGATAGCAGGGCGAGTCCGCGTGGCGCAGATCGAACACCGCAAGCTGTCCATCGAACCGAACGGCGGCGCCGGACACCAGCGGCTTGCGCGCCGCGACGCACGCGCGATTGATGGCATGACGCGTCGCGAAGTTGTCGGTGCAATCGAGCACAACGCTTGCGCTTGCGACGAGACGTGCAAGCTCCGCAGGCCCGACGCGCTGCCGCAAAGGCACCACGTCCACTTCGGGATTGATCGCGTCGAGGCGGCGCGCCGCCGCGTCGACCTTGGCCAAACCGACATCCGCCATCGCGAACAACAGCTGCCGCTGCAGGTTCGTCAGGTCGACGGCATCGGCGTCGCACAGCGTGAGACGTCCGATCCCCGCACTCGCGAGAAACTGCGCCGCCGGATTGCCGAGCCCGCCGAGGCCGACGATGAGCGCGTGGGCCGCAGTGAATCGTTCCTGCGCTTCGTGCCCGAGCTCGTCGAGCAGCAGATGCCGGCTGTAGCGAAGGAGCTGCGTGTCGTCCATCGCGCTGATGTTACGCCCCGGGCTCGCATAGAAAACACGAACGCCCGGCGGGGCGGCGCCGGGCGTTTAGTCGAAACCGAACCTGTTACTTGACTGCCGCCGTCGCCGGCGTCTTCGCCGCCGCTGATTGCGAGCGGATCGATGCCACTACGGGTTCACCCTTCAGGTGGTTGATCGCCTGGCGCAGCTGGAAGTCGTCGGTCACCGAGCCGAAGTCGAAGCGCGGCAGCGGCGGCTCGGGCGGGCCGGAAGGCTTCGGCGTCGTCGGCAGCGGTGTTGGCACCGGGTCGATCGACACCCCCGGCGGCCCCTTGGCGGGAGGCGCGCTGCGGATCGCCTTGTCGAGCTCGCGGTTCGTTTCGAGATGGCCGCCGAGGTTCGCTTCGCGGATGCGGTTCGGCGACTCGCGACCGTCGTCGATATGAATGTCCGGCTCGATGCCCTTCGCCTGAATCGAGCGACCCGACGGCGTGTAATAGCGCGCCGTCGTGAGTTTCAATCCCGCCGTGTTGCCGAGCGGCAGAATTGTCTGCACGGAGCCCTTCCCGAACGTCGAGGCACCCATCACCGTCGCACGCTTGTGATCCTGCAATGCGCCCGCGACGATTTCGGAAGCCGACGCCGTCCCGCCGTCGACCAGCACGACCATCGAGACCTTCTTGACGGCGGCCGGCAGGTCCTTGAACCAATCCTCGCCGCGGCCGCGCGAGTAGCTTTCACGCGAGGCGGTGAAGCGCATGCGCGCGTCGGGCGTGCGCCCGTCCGTGTAGACAACCAGCGCATCCCTCGGCAGGAACGCGGCCGATACGCCAACGGCCTGGTTGAGAAGACCACCGGGATCGCTGCGCACATCGAGCACGAGTCCCTTGAGCTCACCCTGCTTGTAGAAGTCCTTGAGCGAGCGCGCCAGGTCTTCGCTCGTCCGCTCCTGGAAGTTGCGGATGCGGATGTAGCCATAGCCCGGCTCGAGCATCTTCGCGCGGACGCTCTTGACGTTGATCTCCTCGCGCAACAGCGTCACCGCGAACGGCTGGTCGACTTCCTTGCGGAAGATCGTGAGCACGACCTCGGTGCCCGGCTTGCCGCGCATCTTCTCGACCGCCTTGGACAGCGGCATGCCGCGCGTTGCCGTGTCGTCGATCTTGACGATCAGGTCGCCGGTTTTGATGCCGGCACGAAACGCCGGCGTGTCCTCGATTGGCGAGATCACGCGGACCGCCCCGTCTTCGATGCCGACCTCGATGCCGAGGCCGCCGAACTTGCCCTGCGTCGAAACCTGCAGCTCCTTGAAAGCATCGGCATCGAGGAAGTCGGAATGCGGGTCCAGGCCGCGGACCATGCCGTTGATCGCTTCGCGGATCAGTTTCTCGTCGGAAACCGGCTCGACGTAATCGCTCTTGATCTTGCCGAACACGGCCGACAAAAGCTGCAGGTCCTCGTAGGGGATCGGCAACTTCGCCTCGCGCTGGGCGACGGCGGAGAAGTTCAAGGAAAGGAGCAAACCCAGAACGGCACCGAGGCCGATCAGGCCCGCTTTCTTCCAGTGGTCACGCATTTGACGGCTTCCTCAGGACTCTCGATTGTTGCAACGCAGGGCGAAGTTCTCACCGATAGATCGAGTATGCGCGTTTGCGCCCACGACCGGAAGCGGCCAAAACACCAGTCCGATCGTCGAAACGCTGCCGCGCGTCAGTTATCGAATACGAACCGCGTGTTTGGATGGGTCCTTCGCGTCGCTTCGAACGGTCGGAGTGCTCGCGCTCGTTCAAGTTCCGCAACGGCGTACTGCATTTCAGAGAAAAAGTGTGCGCTCACTCCTGAAACCGAATCAACGACTTTCCCGTCATCTCGGCTGGCTTCGGCAGTCCAAGCATCGAAAGCATCGTCGGCGCGATGTCCTTGAGCGCCCCGCCGTCGACGAGAGTGGCCTTTCGACCGACATAGACGAGCGGTACGACGTTCAGCGTGTGCGCGGTATGCGGCTGACCGGTCGACTCGTCGTGCATTCGCTCGACGTTCCCGTGGTCCGAGGTGATCAGCACTTCGCCACTGACCGCTCGTGCCGCCCGGATGACGCGCTCGAGGCAACCGTCGAGCGTTTCGCACGCCTTCACCGCGGCGGCGAAGTTCCCGGTGTGGCCCACCATGTCCGCGTTGGCATAGTTGCAAATGATCACGTCGTGACGGCCTGCATTGATCGACGCGACCAGCCGGTCGGTCACTTCGGGCGCGCTCATCTCGGGCTGCTGGTCGTAGGTCGCGACCTTCGGCGAAGGCACCAGGATCCGGTCCTCGCCTTCGTAGACGCTTTCGCTGCCGCCGTTGAAGAAGTAGGTGACGTGCGCGTACTTCTCGGTCTCCGCGATGCGCAGCTGCTTCAACCCGAGCGCGGCCACGTACTCGCCAAGGCCGTTGTCGACGACCTGCGGCTCGAAGGCCGTCGAAAGATGCGCGAAAGCGGCGCCGTAGCTCGTCAGCATGACGAAGCGGTCGAGCGGCGGCACGCGGCTTCGCTCGAAGCCGTCGAACTCGGCTGACGTCAGCGCGCGCGTCAACTGGCGCGCCCGGTCGGCGCGGAAGTTCATGAACACGATCACATCGCCCGCTTCGACGCGGCTCGTCGTGTCGTACGGCGACGGAATCGCCGTCGGTGCGACGAACTCGTCGGTCTCGCCGCGCGCATAGGCGGCTTCGAGCGCGCGCTGCGGTGACGGCGCGCTGTAGTTGGCGACGCCTTCGACGATGAGTTCATACGCCGGCGCGATGCGCTCCCAGCGCTGGTCGCGATCCATCGCGTAATAGCGGCCGCAGATCGACGCGATGCGCGCACTGACGCCGGGCGCGCGCACCTTCTTGCAAGCGGCGTCGAGCATCACGAGCGACGCGGCAGCGCTCGAGGGCGGCGTGTCGCGACCGTCCAGGAACGCATGAACGAGGACGCGGCGCACGCCCTTCGCCGCGGCGAGCTCGACCAGCGCGACGATGTGGCGCTCGTGACTGTGCACGCCGCCGGGTGAGACGAGGCCCAGCACGTGCAGCGTGCGCCCGTTGCGCCTCGACGTCACGATTGCGTCGTTCAATGCCGGGTTAAGGGCGAACTCGCCGCGCTCGATCGCGGCGTCGATGCGCGTCAGGTCCTGATGCACGACGCGCCCTGCGCCCATGTTCAGATGGCCGACTTCCGAGTTGCCCATCTGCCCGGCCGGCAAGCCGACGTGCGATTCGGACGCATCGATCGTCGTATGCGCATAGTCGCGAAGCAGCGATTGCCACGTCGGCATGTCGGCCGCCGCGATCGCGTTGTCGGGCGCCCGTTCGATGCGCCAGCCGAAGCCGTCGAGGATGACGAGCAGGACAGGGCGCACGGTCGGCCGTGCGGACGTGGCTTGCAAAGCCGTCATGCGCAGGGTTGCGGATCGGAGAAGCGCATTACGTACGTTATCATTTCAGGTTTCGCGAACTTGGCGCGTGTGGCATGACGTTCGTCTACGAGAACTGGCTCCTGATCGCCGTCGCGTTCGTTTCCGGCGCGATGCTGGTCTGGCCTCTGGTTCAACGCCGATTCTCGCCGATGAGGAGCATCGGCGTCGCGGAGATGACGCGGCTCATCAACGCGCGCGACGCGCTGCCGCTCGACGTCCGCGATGCGAAGGAGTTCGCCGCGGGACGCCTGCCGAACGCGATCAACATTCCGTTGTCCGATCTCGACAAGCGCACGGCTGACCTCGCAAAGCACGCGGCAAAGCCGGTCGTCGCGTATTGCGACGTCGGCAACCGCAGTCGAGCCGCCGGAACGGCGCTCGCGAAGGCCGGCGTAGCCGACATCTATCACTTGAATGGGGGATTCCGCGCATGGAAGGACGCCGGGCTCCCCGTGGAGAAATCGCGATGAGCGCAGCCGTCACGATGTACGCGACCGGGATTTGTCCGTACTGCTTGCAGGCGGAACGGCTGCTCGCGTCGAAGGGCGTCAGCAACATCGACAAGGTCCGTGTCGATCTCGATCCTGGCAAGCGCGAGGAGATGATGACGCGCACCGGGCGCCGCACCGTTCCGCAGATCTACATCGGCGATAAGCACGTCGGCGGTTACGACGACCTCGCCGCGCTCGACCGGGCGGGCAAGCTCGTGCCGATGCTCGCCGGCGAGTAAACTCCCGCGTCCTTTTCCTCCGAGTTCCCCATGGCAGAAGCTGAAGCCGCTCCCGCATCGCAGAGCGGAAGCGAAAATCTTGTCCAGTTCTCGATCGACCGGATCTATGTCAAGGATCTTTCACTCGAGAATCCGGGCGCCCCGCAGTCGTTCCAGTTGACCGACGCGCCGACCGTCGAGATCGGACTGCGCACCGGCAATACGCGGATCGCGCCTGACGTCTACGAGTTCGTGTTGACGATGACGGTCACCGCGAAGATCGGCGACAAGACGCTGTTTCTCGTCGAGGTGGCGCAAGCCGGCATCTTCACGATCAAGGGCGTGCCGCAGGATCATCTGCAACCCGTGATCATGATCCATTGCCCGACTGTGCTGTTCCCCTACGTGCGCGAGACGATCGCCGATGCGACGAACCGTGCGGGTTATCCGCCCGTGCACCTGGCGCCGATCAATTTCGAGATGTTGTATCAGCAGCAGATCGCGCAGATGCAGCAGGGGCAGCCGGCGCCCGCAAGCGTCAATTGATGCGACGGTCCACGTCGATGCGGGTCATGCGCGCGATCGTGGGTGTGTTCGCTGGTTGCGCGCTGCTCGCTCATGGGGCCGAGTACAAAGTGACCGGCGAGCAGCCGACGGTGCTTTACGACGGACCGTCGACCAAGGCGAAGCCGCTGTTCCTCTACGGACGTGATGTTCCGGTCGAAGTGATCGTGACGCTCGAAGGCTGGTCGAAGGTGCGGGATGCGGGCGGCACGATCGGATGGATCGATCGCAAGAGCCTCTCCGACAAGCGCGTCGTCGTGGTGCGCACGCCACTCGCGGATGTGCGAGCAGCCGCCGAAGACGGCGCGCCGATCGTGTTCCGCGCCGAGCGCGACGTGCTGCTCGAAATGGTCGAAGCCGCCTCGTCGCCGGCTGCGACCGCCGTGCCGGGCTGGCTCAGGGTGCGCCATCGCGACGGCGCGACCGGGTTCGTGCGCATCGGTCAGGTCTTCGGGCTCTAGCACCGCGACGATGTTGCGGCGATTGCTCGCCGGCAGCGCCGGCCTGCTGATCTTGATTCCGACGACGGTGCAGCCGGAGACGTTCGTCGCTCCCGCAACGCCAGCGCGACCGGTCGTCGAAACCGTGCACGGCGTCACGCTGACCGATCGCTATCGCTGGCTCGAGAACGGCAAGGATCCGGACGTCGTGCGCTGGACTCGCACGCAGCACGACGCGACGCTCGCGTGGCTGCAAACGCGGGCGCCACCGATCCACGGCCTCCGCGACGAGTTGACGCGGTTGATCGACCGCGACGTCACGCGTCCGCCGTTCTTTCGCAAAGGCCGCGAGTTCTTCCTGCGCACGAGGAAAGGTGAAGCGCAGCCGAAGCTCTACACGCGGCTTCCTGAAGGGGAGCGGTTGCTGTTCGATCCGCTCGCGCTCGACCCGTCGGGTCGCACGACGATCGGGCCGATCGTGCCGTCGCGCGACGGATCGAAGGCGGCGATCGCGACGTATGCACGCGGTTCCGAGATCACCGATTACCGCGTCATCGACACGCTGACGGGCCAGCAGATCGGAGCGCTGATCACGGGGATCCGCGGCTTTCGGTGGGCGCGCGACGAGCGCTATGCGTACATCTCACCGCGCACTGCCGAGTCGGATGCACGACAGGAGCCAATGCGCTGCTATCGCCATCGTCTGGGCGACGATCGCGCCAATGATGAGCTGCTGATCGCCGTCAACGACAGCAAGAACTGGTGCAGCGTCTACGAGCCGGACGATGCGGACGTCACCGTGTTCGAGAACGGCGACTTCTGGTCGAACGCGATCGCGATCCGGCCGATCGGCTCGAGCAGCGCCCCGAAAACGATCTGGTCGTCGGCGAAGACGCAGGCGAAGGCGATGTTCCGTCGCGACCGCTTCTACGTGCTGACCAACGACCACGCGCCGAACTGGAAGGTGATGGTCGGACGCTGGGATGCGCCCGAGTCGTCGTCGTGGCAGACGCTGATCGCCGAGCAGGAAACGGTGCTCGAGGATGTCGCGGTGACGTCGCGCCACATCATCGCGCTGGACAAGAAGGACGTGGTGTCGCGCGTGATCGTTCACGACAGGGACGGCAAGCGCCTGCGCGAATTGACGCTGTCGGTGCTCGGCAACGTGAGCAGGCTCGACGACGACATCGACGCCGATCGCGTTTATGCCGGGTTCGTCTCGTTCACGGCGCCGTCGCGGCTTTATGCGATCGACGGTCGCGATCTCGGGGCTTCGCTGCTCTGGCAGGACGATCCGCCGCTCGACACGTCGCGCATCGTCGCGAAGCAGGAATTCGTGACCGGCAAGGATGGCGCGCGCATTCCGCTGTTCATCGTGGCCCGTGACGACGTCAAGCTCGACGGCGACAATCCGACGCTGCTCTACGGGTACGGCGGCTTCAACAACGGCATCGCACCGTTTTATGTCAGCACGTTCGCGAGCTTCATCATGCGCGGCGGCGTGTTCGTCGAGGCCGGCATCCGCGGCGGCAACGAGTACGGCGAGCGATGGCACGAGCAAGGCATGCTCGGCAGAAAGCAGACGACGTTCGACGACTTCATCGCGGTCGCCGAGTGGCTGGTCGCAAAGAACTACACGAAGCCGTCACGCCTTGCGATCCAGGGCGGCAGCAACGGCGGCTTGACGGTCGGCGCGGCGCTGACGCAGCGGCCGGATCTGTTTGGCGCGGCGCTGGTGCAGGTGCCGCTCCTCGACATGCTGCGCTATCACAAGTTCCTGATCGCACGCTTCTGGATCCCCGAATACGGCGATCCCGACAAAGCGGACGATTTTGCGACGCTGCTCGCTTATTCGCCGTACCACCGCGTGCGGCAGGGCGTGAATCTTCCGCCGACGATGGTCACCGCCGGCGAGTACGACTCGCGTGTCGATCCGGTGCACGCGAAGAAATTCGTCGCCGCCGTGCAGAACAATCCGGGTCAGGTTTCACCGTTTCTGCTGTACATGGACTATGACAGCGGGCACGGCGGCGGCAAGCCGCGACAGAAAGTCATCGACGACCGCGAAATGGAGCTGCGCTTCCTGATGCACGCGCTTGGAATGGGCGGCCGGCGATAGCGGCCGGCCGCGCGTCTTCTACGTCGTTACGCGCGCCTACGCCTCGCGATCGACGCTGCGAGCATCAGTGCGGCGAGTGCGCCGAGGGCCCACGTCGGAGGCTCGGAGACCTTGAGGATCTGCCCGCGGATCTCGCCGCCGGGAAACTGAACCGTGTGGAAGTTGAGATACGACAGTCCGGCAAGAATGCTCGGTAGCTGCGCGGTCAGCGTCGTGGCGTTGCCCTCGCCTGCGTTCCACACTGACCTGAAGTCGCCGCCAACGCCCGCGGAAAACGGTGTCAGAACGAAGTTGTTCGGGTTGTTGTCGTTGAACGGTGTTCCGAAGAAGCCGAAGCGCACGCCGGCGTTCGTGCCGGGAGGTGCCGGCGCATGAATGTGCGCGGCCACCAGGTTGTCGTTCGTGTCGGCGGTTTGCGTGCCGGTGACGTCGATGTTGAAGACCCTGATGATCATCGAAAGCTCGGTCTGCGCATCGTTCAATACCAGATCGGCCTCGCCGGACGACGGCGGACGGGGCGCTCCGGTCGCCGTTGTGAGGGCCGTCGGCGGGATCGGCGGGACTTCCTGGACCGTCGTGAGCGTCGCCTCGAAGATGATCGCAGCCGGCGCAATCGGGGCAAAGGCCAGAGCGATGACACCCATCCACTTGTTCAAGCTTTTGCTCATCACCATCTCCGTTGGTAAGGCCGGCAAGTTGTTAAGCACGGCGTGTACCACAACGGATTAATGCGCTGAAACAAAGCGATAGTGATATCGAATTGCGGGGCCAGTAAAGCGGATCGACGGCCCGATTCCGGGTATGGAATAACCGAGTCCAGAATGCTGTTCACACGCCTGCGCCGGCGAGGCCTTGCTGGCGCCAGGCTTCGTAAATCGCGACCGCAACGGCGTTCGATAGGTTGAGGCTTCGCACCCCCGGCCTCATCGGGATGCGCAGCCGATGGTCGCTCGCAAAACCTTCGAGCAGCTCCGGAGCGAGCCCGCTGCTCTCGCGTCCGAACACGAGCACGTCGCCCGTGCGAAAAAGAAAGTCGTAGAGCGAATGCGTCGCGCTCGCGGCAAATGCGACCCAGCGCCGCGTCGAATCGGCATCGATCGCTGCACGGCAGGCGGCAAAGTCGCGATGCACGCGAACGCTCGCGTACTCGTGATAGTCGAGCCCTGCGCGCCTGAGCTCGCGGTCGTCCATGCGAAAGCCGAGCGGCTCGACGAGATGCAGCGTGGTCCCGGTGTTTGCCGTCAGGCGGATGACATTGCCGGTGTTCGGGGGGATCTCGGGATGGACGAGGACGACCGAAAACATGCCGAGCCTGTTCAAGGGGGTGGCGTTCGCGCGACGACCCACGCGTCGACGCGGTACGCACCAGCGCCCTTCAGCGCCGACGCGGCCGAGTCCAGCGTCGCGCCCGTCGTCATCACATCGTCGACGAGCGCGACGTGCCGCCCGGCGAACGACGTTTCGCAGGCGAATGCGCCGGCTACGTTGCGCCGGCGTTGCGACCACGGCAGCGACGCCTGCGCAGGCGCGTCGCCTACTCGGGTGAGACCGCTGACGAGCGGCAGTCCGCAGCGTCGGGCAACGACGCGCGCGATCTCGATCGATTGATTGAACCCGCGCTCGCGTTGTCGCCGACGCGCGAGCGGCATCGCGACGATGCCGTCCGGTCGGTGCAACGGTGACGAGCGAAGTACGGCGGCCGAGAGCGCATCGCCGAGCGGCTCGGCCGCCGAGAGCTCGCGCTCGTACTTCAAGCGCTGCACGAGGCGGTCGACCGGAAACGCGTACGCACAGGCCGCGATCGTCGCCGAGAACGAAGGCCGGCGTTTCAGGCAACCACCACAGATCGCCGCCGTGGGCGAAGGCTGCGCACAGACGGGACAAGCCGCTGTCATCGAGGGCAACGCGTTCATGCACGGATCGCAGAGGACGCGGCAGCCGCTCGCCGCGGCGCACAGTGCACATCGTTGCGGCAGCGATGCACCGATGGATCGGCGCACGATCCCGCGCAGCTGCGCAAGTCGCACGGCAGTCCATGCATTGCGCCAATTGACAGAGGCTTGCCGCCTGTCAAATTCCGGCGCCACGCAATTTGACATCTCGTTTAGGCTAGGCAGCGTCATGGCGGTCATTCTAGAAGGCGGTCGAACGGCGGACGCATCATCCGTTCGTAGCGGGTGGACAGCAAGCGCCGTCGAAGCGCTGTTCGACCTGCCGTTTCCCGAGCTTCTCTATCGCGCACAGCAGATCCATCGTGCGCACCACGATCCGGCGCGCGTTCAACTCTCGACGCTCTTGTCGATCAAGACCGGCGGCTGTCCGGAGGATTGCAGCTATTGCCCGCAAGCCCGGCGCTACGCGACGCCGGTGGCCGACGAGCCGCTGCTCGACGTCGAAGCGGTGCGCGCAGCCGCGACCGCGGCGAAGAACGCGGGCGCAACACGCTTCTGCATGGGCGCGGCGTGGCGGGGACCGAAGGCGCGGGATCTCGAGCGGGTGCTCGACATGGTGCGCGAGGTCAGGTCGCTGGGCCTCGAAGCGTGCTGCACGCTCGGCATGTTGAAGGACGGGCAGGCCGAGGCGTTGCGCGACGCCGGTCTCGATTACTACAACCATAACCTCGATACGTCGCGGTCGTACTACGCCGCGATCATCGGCACGCGTGATTACGAAGACCGCCTGGCGACGCTTGCGCGCGTACGCAGTGCCGGCCTCAAGGTCTGCTGCGGCGGCATCGTCGGCATGGGCGAATCGCGCGAAGATCGCGCGGCGTTGATCGCCGCGCTCGCGAACCTCGATCCCTATCCCGAGTCGGTGCCGATCAATCATCTGGTGCAGGTCGAAGGCACGCCGCTCGCCGTGCGCTTCGAGGGTCGCTCGGCGCTCGACCCGCTCGAGTTCGTTCGCACGATCGCGGTTGCGCGCGTCACGATGCCCAAGGCAATGGTGCGGCTGTCGGCGGGCCGTCGCGAGCTCGGCGAGGCGGTGCAGGCGCTGTGCTTTCTCGCCGGCGCGAACTCGATCTTCTACGGCGACAAGCTCCTGACCACGCAGAACCCCGGCCCGAGCGAGGATCGCGCGCTCCTCCGCGACGCCGGCCTCTCGCCCCTGGCCCCGGCCTGACCTC
>DATLNR010000061.1:0-40210 GCA_035536655.1 Casimicrobiaceae bacterium | reverse complement strand
GTTCTCGCCGACGCCCGGGAGATCGAGGACGACCGGGATCCCGAATTGCTGCAAGAGCATACCGGCACCCACGCCCGACAACTGCAATAATTGCGGGCTTTGCAGCGCGCCAGCAGCAACGATCACTTCCCGGCGAGCCGACGCCGATTGCGCGACACCGTCGCGAACGTAATCGACGCCGCACGCGCGCATTTCGGTGATCCGGATTCGCGTCACACGCGCGTCGGTCTTGACGTCGAGATTCGAGCGGCGTCGTACCGGTCGCAAGTAGCCAGTCGCCGTGCTGCAACGCAATCCTTTGCGCGTGAACAGCTGGTAATAGCCGACGCCCTCCTGCGACCCGGCGTTGAAGTCGTCGTTGCGCGGAACGCCGAGCGACTGCGCGCCAGCGATGATCGCCTCGATCAGCTCGTGTTTCGCGCCGATGTCCGAGCACACGAGCGGACCGTCGGCGCCATGGCCATCGCTCGCGCCGCGCGAGTTGCCTTCGCTGCGAACGAAGTACGGCAGCACGTCGCGCCAGCCCCAATCCCGATTGCCGGCCGCCTGCCACGCGTCGTAGTCCTCCGGCTGTCCGCGCACATAGATGAGCCCGTTGATCGACGAGCTGCCGCCGAGACAGCGGCCGCGCGGCCAATAGATGCGCCGGTCGTCCATGCCGGGATCGGGGTCGGTGTAAAACTTCCAGTTGTAGACGTCGTGGAACATCGTCTTGCCGTAGCCGATCGGCAAGTGGATCCACGGCGAGCGATCCGCCGGACCCGCCTCGAGCAACAGCACCTGGCAGCTCGGGTCGCGGCTCAACCGGTTCGCGAGCACACAGCCGGCCGTTCCGCCTCCGACGATCACATAGTCGTACGCGTCGGCAGGCGACCGCCCATGCGCTTCCACGAACCGAGGATGCTCTCTTTTTGAGACACGCATGCTCATGCCGCGCGAAAGTATTTGTCATTCGCGAGCAGACTGTCTACAGTCGAGCGCGCCAAAGCGGTCGCCGAAGGCGGCGCTTTCGCCCCGCTCTTCAAAGCGACGGTCCACCGAGGAGGGAACATGATGCTGAGAAAAACGGCCCGCACCGCGGGCGCGCTGCTGATCTTCGCATGGGTCTGCTCCGCCGCCCAGGCGCAGACGGCGCAAGCGCCCACCCGCATGCGCATTCAGACCGCCGTCCCGTCGGCGAGCATTTACTTCGAGCTGTTGAAGAAAATGGGCGATCGCATCGATCGCATGTCGGGCGGTCGCGTGAAGATGGAGATGCTGCCCGACGGCGCGGTCGTACCCGCATTCGAAATCCTCGATGCAGTCGACAAGGGCATCGTCGAAGGCGGCTATGCGTGGACACACTATTGGTCGGGCAAGCATCCGGCGGCGGGGCTGTTCAGCAATCCGATGGCCGGCGCAGGTGTCGGGCTCGACCAGCTCTCGCACGTCGCATGGATCTTCGAAGGCGGCGGTTACGATCTCTATCGACGACTCTACAGCGACATCCTGAAGGTCAACGTCGAGCCGCTGTTCGTGCAGCCGATGGGCCCCGATCCGCTCGGCTGGTTCAAGACGCCGATCAAGTCGACGGCCGACTTCAGGAAGATGAAATACCGCGCGCCGCCCGGAATCACCGGCGAGATCTTCAAGGAGATGGGCGTGGCGGCGGTCGCGATGCCGGGCGGCGACATCGTCCCCGCCGCGCAGCGCGGCGTCATCGACGCGGCGGAATGGATCGGGCCGGCGGACGACCTGAACCTCGGGCTGCAGACGATCTGGAAGCATTACTACCTGCAAGGCCTGCACCAGTCGACCGACATCGGCGAGGTGATCATCAACAAGAGCGTCTGGAACAAGCTCTCGCCGGATCTGCAGGAGATCATCCGTACCGCCGCGATGGCATCGATGACCGAGACGTACACGTACAACGTTCATCGCAACGCACAGGCGATCGTCCGGCTGCGCAACGAGTTCAAGGTGGAGATCCACGACACGCCGAAGGACTTTTTTCCCGAGTTCGTCCGGGCGACCAACATCGTGCTCGACCGCTACTCGGCAAAGGACGCGTTCTTCAAGCAGGTGCTCGACTCGCAACGCAACTTCGCGAAAATCGTCGTGCCGTATTGGACGAAGATACTCGATCTCTACAGCAATCTCGGCAACGCGGCGCTCGCGGCGCCGCCGAAGTGAGCCGAAGCGAGGGACGGGGAGGCGGGTTGACGCCGGCCTGTTCTCGTCCCTCGCTCCTTTCGTCGACGTGACCGCGTTTCGCTTTGCGTCGTTCCTCGACGCGGTCACGCGCTTCGCCGGCATGGCGATCGCGTGGCTGATCGTCCCGATGGTCGGCTCGCTCGTCTGGGAAGTTGTTGCGCGTTATCTCTTCAACGCGCCGACAGCGTGGGCGTATGACATGACGTACATGCTCTACGGCACCTTCTTCATGATCGGCTCCGCGTGGACGCTGCAACGCGGCGGTCACATCCGCACCGATATCTACTACTCGCGGTGGTCGCCTCGTACGCGAGCACGCGTCGACCTCGTCTGCTACCTGACGCTGTTCTTTCCCGCCTTGGCGATCTTTACTTGGCTTGCCTGGGGCTATTTCTGGCGCTCGTTCGAACTGAACGAGCGGATCGTCACGAGTCCATGGCTGCCGATCGTGTGGCCGTTCAAGTTCATGATGCCGGCCGCCGGCGCACTGCTTCTGCTGCAAGGAACCGCAGAGACGATCCGATGTGCGACCCGCGCGTTCGGTCCGGACGTGGACGACGACGCGGCCGCGGCCGATCGCGAGCGACCCGAACCTCGATGAGTACCGAGTGGTTCGGTCTGGTGCTGCTCGGCACGCTCTTCGCCGCGATCTTCATCGGCTTCCCGATCGCGTTCACGCTGATCGCTGTCGCCGCCATCGGCGGATACGCGGCGCTCGGCCCGCTAGCGCTGCACCTCATGACGCTGCAAATGTTCGCGGTGATGCGCGACCCCACGCTCGCGTCCGTGCCGTTCTTCCTGTTCATGGGCTACCTGCTCGAGCAGTCGGGGCTGATGGAACGGCTGTTTCGCGGCGTGCAACTTGCGCTGGCGACGGTGCGAGGATCGCTGTACCTCGCAGTGTTGATCACCGCGACGATCTTCGCGGCGGCGACCGGCATCGTCGGCTCGTCGGTGACGCTGCTCGGCGTCATGGCGGCGCCGGCGATGAAGCGCAGCGGTTACGACGTGCGCATGAGCGCGGGCGCGATCACCGCCGGTGGGACGCTCGGCATCCTGATTCCCCCGTCGGTGATGCTGATCGTCATGGGACCGGTGGTCGGTGTGCCGGCAACCGATCTGTTTGCGGCCGCCGTCGTGCCCGGTCTCACTTTGTCGCTGCTCTACATCGTCTATTCGCTCGCACGGAGCTATCTCGATCCGACGTTGGGTCCGCCGCTGCCGGAGTCCGAGCGGGCGACGTCGATCGGCGAGATCGTGCGGGAGCTCACTGTCGGCATCGCACCGGTCGTCGTCATCATCTTCGCGACGCTCGGCGTGATCCTGGCAGGCATCGCGACACCGACCGATGCCGGAGCCGTCGGCGCATTCGCGGTTCTCGTCATGACGCTCGTCTACCGTCGAATGACCTGGAAGAAGCTCAAGACCGCCGTGTACGCGACGTTGCTCACGTCGTGCATGATCCTGCTGCTGGTCGCGGCGTCGAACTACTTCGGCGCGGTGTTCTCGCGGATGGGCAGCGCAGCACTGATCGCCGAGTCGCTGTTGAAGATCGAGCTGCCGCCGCTTGGCATGCTGATCCTGATCCTCGGGATCATCTTCCTGCTGGGCTGGCCGCTCGAATGGGTGCCGATCGTGCTGATCGTCGTACCGATCCTGCTGCCGCTGGTGCAAAAGCTCGGCATCGATCTGGTCTGGTTCTGCACGCTCGTCGCCGTGTGCCTTCAAACCGCCTGGCTGTCGCCTCCGGTAGCGCTCTCCGCTTACTTCCTCAAAGGCGTCGTGCCGGATTGGAGGCTGCAGGACATCTACGCGGGTATGGCCCAGTTCATGGTGCTTCAGCTCATCGGCCTTGCACTCCTGCTGCTGATCCCCGAGCTTGCGCTGTGGCTACCGCGCGCGTTGCGCGACTGAATCACGACAGGAGCAATGCGGCGTCGTGATAGTCGTACTCGAGCGCATCGGCCACCGGCGCGCACGTCACCTTGCCGAACGCGATGTTCAAGCCGTTGCGAAGATGCGGATCGTCGAGGAGCGCCCGCCGCCAGCCTTTCTCGGCCAGCGCGATCACGAACGGCAGCGTTGCATTGTTCAACGCGAACGTCGACGTGCGCGGCACGCCGCCCGGCATGTTGGCCACGCAATAATGCGTGACACCATCGACGACGTAGACGGGATCGGCGTGCGTCGTGGGCCGCGATGTCTCGAAGCAACCGCCCTGGTCGATCGCCACATCGACAATGACCGAGCCCGGCTTCATGCGGGAAACGAGTTGACGCGATACGAGCTTCGGCGCTTCGGCCCCCGGAATCAGCACGCCGCCGATGACGAGATCCGCGGCGATCACATGGCGCTCGATCGCGTCGCGCGTCGAGAACACGGTATTGAGCGGCCGGTCGAACTGGACCCAAAGCCGGCGCAAGACATCGACGTTGCGATCGAGGACCCACACGTCCGCGCCCATGCCGAGCGCGATGTGGATCGCGTGCGATCCGACAACACCGCCGCCGAGCACGACGACTTTCGCGGGATCGACACCCGGAACGCCGCCGAGGAGCACGCCAAGCCCGCCATGCGGCTTCTCGAGGTAATACGCGCCCGCTTGCACCGCCATGCGGCCGGCGACTTCCGACATCGGCGCGAGCAACGGCAATCCGCCGGTGGGCGATGTCACCGTTTCGTACGCGATGCAGACGGCGCCGCTGTGGACGAGATCCCGTGTCTGCTCGGGGTCGGGTGCGAGGTGCAGGTAGGTGAACAGCACCTGTCCTTCGCGCAACATCTTTCGTTCGGCAGCCTGCGGCTCCTTGACCTTGACGATCATCTCCGCGGACTTGAACACGTCGGCCGCCGTCGCAGCGATCGTCGCGCCCGCGCGCACGTACGCCGCATCGTCCATGCCGATACCAAGACCCGCGCCGTGCTCGACGACGACATCGTGACCGTGCGCGACGACTTCGCGCACCGACTCGGGCGTCAGGCCGACGCGGTTCTCGAGAACCTTGACTTCACGGGTGACGCCGATGCGCATGGCGGCCTCCTGTTGAGCGAGGCGCACATTATCGGTTTCCGGGGAACGTGAAAAGCCTGCGCCGTGCGTTACGGTCCCTGCAGCACGCACATGGCGACGCCTTCGGGTCCATAGCCTTCCGCCACGAAGCTCCGCGCAAGCATCTGCGAACGGATCGCCGTGCTGACCGTATAGCGATGATTCGAGTCGACGCGGTTGTTCCAAAGGCGAAACAGCGGCCTCAGCCCGGTGGCGCAGGCGCCGGTGACGAAGTCCGGCAGCGCTGCATACCACGCGTTCGGCGTCTCGAAGACATACCCGGCGAAATTCGCATTCGTCGTCGTGAGCCGCAGCACGTCGGCGCATTCATCGGCGCTTGCCGAGAAGAAGTGCGAGTCACCTTTGTCGGGCGGGATGTAGAACCGGCACACCGGCTGAAACGACGAACCCGGCCCCGGCATGACGCGGTAGCGCTCGCCGGTGCGCGTCCATCCGGTCGCGCGCCCGCTATCGAGCGCGGCGACGTCCGGCGCGAGACTGCTGACGAAGTAATGGTCCAGCGCAGCATGATGGTATTCGACCGCGATGGTTGCGGCGACCGGGACCGGCGCGAAGGCTCCGCTGTAGTTACGCGCCTGGTTGACGGCAATCCCTCCGCTGCCATGGCGCGCGTTGCTGCCGTCGGCAGGCAGCGACGCATAGGTCAGTCGATCGATACCGGCGAAATCGACGAAGCCACCGTCGGTCGCAAGAAAGCGGTTGGGAATCGTGTAATCGGGCGCCGGGAGATTCGGCGCCGCCGTCGCGCGCAGCGTCACGTAGCCGTCGCTTGCGAACAGCACCTGGCGCCCGGCAGTCGAGCTGTTCGGCAGGTCCGTGGGGATCCGAAACGTGCGCGTTCCGCCGCCACTCGCGGTGATGACGTGGTTCGCGAGCAGATGCTGACCGTTCGCATTGGCATTCTCGCGCAGCACGATGAACTGGATCTCGCCGTCGGCGCTCGAGTACAGCTGATCGACGACGAACGTATGGAACGTCGCCTGCGCGACGTGCGGCATCGCCATCGCGACAATCGTCGCAACGAACGCGCGATACCGATTCACCAACCTACTCGCGCACCACTTCGCGAAGCTCGAGCGCTTCCCTGAGCTCGTCGAGATCGGGCGCGAGCGCATCACGCACCGAGACCATGCCGAGCGGGCGCCCATCCTCGACGACCGGCACGTGGCGGAAGCGGCCCTCGTGCATCATGCGCATCGCCTCGTCGAACGGCTTGTCCGGGTGGATCGTCTGCGGGTCGTGCGTCATCACCTCCGCGACCGGCGTCCGCAGCGGATCGACGCCCGCGGCCAGCACGCGGCACAGCGCATCGCGCTCGGTGAAGATGCCGACGAGGCGCGTGCCGTCGAGCACGATCGCCGCGCCGAACCTTCGCTCGCACATGAGCCGCGCTGCTTCCGTTACTGTCGACGACGCGTCGATGAGGAGCGGCGACGCCTTTCGGGAGACTATGGCGCGGATGGATCGAATGGGCATGGGGGAAAACAAAAACCTACGAGTTGGTAACGGAGGCCCTCACGGGCCTCCGACTTTGTGTTTGATTTGCCGATATTTGGCGCCCGATCCTAACCAACGTCAAGCGCCGCCATCGGGTGTAGGATTGCCGATCCGCCACGCAAAGCAACAAGAAGGAGAACTCTATGGGCCACGCCGACACAAAGGTTCGCGACGCCGCACCGACGCAGCGGCTGTCGATGGACGCGTACTGGATGCCGTTCACGCCGAACCGCGATTTCAAGCACGACCCGAAGATGATCGTGCGCGGCGAAGGTATGCACGTCTACAACGATCGCGGCGAACGGCTGATCGACGCGTCGTCCGGATTGTTTTGCGTAAACGCGGGGCATTGCCGCCAGGAGATCGCTGAAGCGGTCGGCAAGCAGCTCGCCGAGCTCGACTTCATCGCGCCGTTCACGCGCGGGCACCCGAAGCAGTTCGCGCTTGCGAGCCGCGTCGCGGCGCTGACGCCTGGTGATCTGAATCGCATCTTCTTCACGAATTCCGGTTCAGAGGCGGTCGACACGGCGATGAAGGTCGCGCTTGCGTACTGGCAGGCGAAGGGCCAGGGCGGCCGAACGATGTTCATCTCGCGCGAGCGCGCGTACCACGGCGTCAACTTCGGCGGCGTGTCGCTCGCCGGCATCTCGAACAACCGCCGCCGCTTCGGCCCGACGCTGCCGGGCATCGCGCACATGCGGCATACGCACGTCAAGGAGAACTTCTTCGAGCCGGGCGAAGGCACGCACGGCGTCGAGCTCGCCGAAGATCTGGTTCGCTTGATCAATCTCTACGGCCCGGAGAACATCGCGGCCTGCTTCGTCGAGCCGATCGCCGGCTCGACCGGATGTCTGGTTCCGCCGAAGGGTTACTTGAAGCGGCTGCGCGAGATCTGCGATGCCCACCAGATTCTGCTGGTGTTCGACGAAGTCATCACCGGATTCGGGCGCACGGGCAGCGCATTCGCCGCGCAAAGCTTCGGCGTCACCCCGGACTTGATGACGATGGCGAAGGGCATCACCAACGGCGCGCAGCCGATGGGCGCGGTTGCAATCAGCGATCGGATCCACGACACGATCATGGCCGCGGCTCCCGAGGGCGCGATCGAATTCTTCCACGGGTACACGTACTCGGGTCATCCGGCACCGTGTGCAGCGGGACTTGCGACGCTCGACATCTACGAGCGCGAAGGATTGTTCGACAGAGGTCGCGAGCTGTCGCCGTACTTCCTTGAAGGGCTGTTTTCCTTGCGCGACGCGTCGATCGTCACCGACATCCGCGGCTACGGAATGTTCGGCGCTGTCGACGTCGCCGTGGACAAAGCACCCGGAAAGCGCGGCCACGCGTTTCAAAAGAAGCTGTTCGACAACGGCTTGCATCTGAAGGCGACCGGCGACGCGGCGATCGTCGCGCCGCCGCTCGTGGCCGGGCGCGGGGACGTCGACCAGATCGTCGACATCCTGCGCCGCACGCTGAAGGCGCTGTAACGAAATTCGATTCGAGAAACCACGAGGGGACGAAACATGAAGGATCTGAGCAGAGTTGCAATGTTCGCATCGACGATGCTGGCGGCGACGATCGTCGGCGCGCAGGCGAAGGAAGTGACGATCGGCTACCAGGACATGGTCGTGCCATACCGCGTTGCGCAGGAGGCGAAGGAGATCGAGAAGGCGACCGGCTACAAAATCAATTGGAAACAATTCGGCGGCGGAGGCGAGGTCATCAAGGCGATGGCGTCGGGCGCCGTGCAGATCGGCGAAGTCGGCTCCGCGGGCATCGCGGCTGCCGTTTCGCGCGGCGAGCCGCTGGAATTGTTCTGGATCCTCGACGACATCGGCGACGCCGAAGCGCTCGTCGTGAAGAAGGACTCGGGCATCAACAAGCTGGCGGATCTCAAAGGCAAGAAGATCGCGATGCCGTTCAACTCGACGACGCATTTCCACATGATGGTCGCGCTCGAGCAGGCGAAGATCAATCCCGCCGACGTGCAGATCCTGAACATGCGGCCGCCCGAAGTGCGCGCCGCCTGGCAGCGCGGCGACATCCACGCCACGTTCATCTGGGATCCGGTGCTCGCCGAGGCGAAGAAGGACGGCAAGGTGATTCTGACGTCGGGCAAGATTTCCTCGGACACCGGCAAGGCGACGTTCGACGGCTATGTGGTCAATCGCGACTGGGCGAAAGCGAACAAGGACTTCATGGTCAAGTTCGTGAAGGTGCTCGCGACGGCGGACGACAACTATCGCAAGAACAAGGCGAAGTACACGAAAGACAGCAACGAGGTCAAAGCGATCGCGAAGTGGTCGGGCGCGAAGCCTGAAGACGTTCCGTCGAGCATCGCGCTCTACGCGTTCCCGTCGGCCAAGGACCAGGCGACGAAGTGGCTCGGCGGCGGCAAGGACTCGATCGCCGCGAAGGCGCTGGCCGCGACGGCCGACTTCCAGCTGTCGCAGAAGCAGATCGAGAAGAAGCTGCCGGATTATGCGGTGGCGGTGAATCCGGGGTATGTGCAGGAGGCCTTGAAGTAAGAAGGAGGTGACGCGTCAGCTTCCGTGAGCAAGCTCCAGGTCACCAACCTCTCTGTCCGTTACGCCGGCCGCAACGGCGCGGCCGGCACCCACGCCCTCGCCAACGTCGACCTCGCGCTCGATCCGGGCGACTTCGTCGTGGCGCTCGGCGCGTCGGGATGCGGCAAGACGACGCTTCTGAACTGCATCGCAGGCTTCATGCGCTATTCGTCGGGCGAGATCCTGCTCGATGGACGGCCCGTGACGGGTCCTGGCGCCGAGCGCGGCGTCGTGTTCCAGAAGCATGCGCTGATGCCGTGGCTTAACGTCGTCGAGAACGTCGAGTTCGGCTTGCGCATGCGTGGCGTCGACAAGTTGCAACGCCGGAAACTTGCGATGCAGAAGATCCACGCCGTGGGACTGACGAAGTTCGCCACGTCACCGGTCTACGAGATCTCGGGCGGCATGCAGCAGCGCGTCGGGCTTGCGCGCGCGCTCGCGAGCGATCCCGAGGTGATGCTGATGGACGAGCCGCTCGGCGCGCTCGATGCGCTCACGCGCGAGCAGATCCAGGAACTGATCCTCGCGCTCTGGTGGCAGACGCGCAAGATGTTCTTCTTCATCACGCACAGCGTCGAGGAGGCGCTGTTCCTCGCGACCGAACTCGTCGTGATGACGCCATCGCCGGGCCGCATCGCGCATCGCTACCGGCTCGACTTCGGCCGCCGCTACATCGAGACGAAGGACGCGCGCGCGGTCAAGTCCGATCCGCAATTCATCGGCCTTCGCGAGGAAGTGCTGCACGTCATCCACGCTGCGCCCGCGCATGCGGCGGCATGAGAGGACGGCGTTGAGCGCCTCTTCGCCGATCGAAGCACCGACCGACGCGACGACGTCTCGCGCGTCCTCGACCGACGAACCGGCGCATCGCGAAGTCAGCGGCTACGCGATCCCCGGCGAAGGCTCGAGCACGACGATCGCGATCATCACCGTCATCGTGCTCTTCGTGCTGTGGTGGATCGCCACGCATCTGGGCTGGATTCGCGACCTGTTCCTGCCGAAGCCCGAGCGGATCGCGCAAAGCTTCATCGAAGCGTGGAAAGGCGAGATCCAGGGCGGGCGGCCGCTTGCCGAGCATTTCGGCTGGAGCTTGCTGCGCGTGTTCGCCGCTTTCGGGCTGGCGTGCGTCACCGCAATCCCGATCGGCATCGCGATGGGCGTGTCGCGCATCTGGCGCGGCATCTTCGACCCGCCGATCGAGTTCTACAGGCCGCTCCCGCCGCTCGCCTATCTGCCGCTGATCGTCATCTGGTTCGGTATCGAGGAGACGGCCAAGATCGTGCTGATCTTTCTCGCATGCTTTGCGCCGCTCGCGATGGCCGCGCGCGCCGGCGTGAAGAGCGTGATGATCGAGCAGATCAACGCCGCCTACTCGCTCGGTGCGTCGAAGTGGCAGGTGATCCGTCATGTCGTCATTCCCGGCGCGCTGCCCGAGATCTTCACGGGGATGCGCATCGCGATCGGCTTCGGCTGGACGACGCTCGTCGCCGCCGAAATGGTCGCCGCGAACGCGGGCCTCGGACAGATGGTGCTGAACGCCTCGAACTTCCTGCGCACCGACGTCGTCATCATGGGCATCGTCGTCATCGGTGTCGTCGCTTATGCATTCGACCTCTTGATGCGCCGGATCGAGCGCGCCGTCGTCCCGTGGAAGGGCCGTGCTTGAAAGAACGGCCGCAACGCCCGCTCGAAGGCTTCGCCGCCCCTTCCATCGGCCCCGGGTTGACACTACCGTGCCACGCTTGCGACGCTTACGTCGATGATCGCCCGCCCGCACCTGCAGAAGCTCGTCGAGCGCGCGCGGCTTCTGCCGCCGCTGCCGGCCGCGATGGTCTTCCCGGTCGATCGCGACTCGCTGCAACTTGCGCTGTCCGGCGCCTTCGCCGGCTATCTGGCGCCGACGCTCGTCGGTCCCGAGTCGAGGATTCGCGACGCGGCGAACCGCGCAGGGCTCGACATCTCGCGGCTTTCGATCGTCGACACGCCCGACGAGCCGAGGGCCGCAAGCCAGCGCGCGGTGCTCCTTGCGCGCGAAGGCAAGGTCAGCGGCATCGTGCGCGGCAGCCTCGCGCACGAGCATCTGCTCGCGCCGATCGCCGAGCCCTCAACCGGGCTTCGCGGCGAACGACGACTGTCGCACGCGATGTTCCTCGACCTGCCGGGACAGTCGCGCTTTCTGCTGCTGGCGGACGCCTGCCTCAACGTCGCCCCGACGCTCGCCGCGAAGAAGGACATCCTGGTCAACACGCTGGAGCTGGCGCAAGCGCTTGGCGTGACGGCGCCTCATGTCGCGTTGCTCGCTGCGAAGACCATCGTTGCGCCGGCGTTCCCGTCGACTAGCGAAGCGTCGGCGTTGCGCTCGATGGCGGCGCAAGGCGAATTTCCCGCCGCGATCGTCGATGGACCGTTGACGATCGACGTCGCGTTGAACGCCGACGCGGCGCGCTTGCACGGAATGAAGTCCGACGTCGCCGGCCGCGCCGATTGCCTGATCGCGCCGACGATGGAAGCGGCGGCCATGGTGCTGCATACGTTGACCGCGATCACCGGCGGCCTCGCGGCCGGCGTCGTGCTCGGCGCGAGCGTCCCGATCATCGCGCCCTCGCCCCGCGACCCGATCGAGGTCCGCATCGCATCCTGCGTGCTGGCCTCGTTGCTGGTTGCGGCGAAGGCGCCTGCGCATCAAGCAGCGCCGGTGAACGCCGAGCCTGCGCGAGTCGCCGGGCTCGCCGCCTGATTCCGTAAGCACCCGACAGATTTGCAACGATCGCCGGTGAACGGCGATGATGCGCGCTTGCATCGCCGTCTGACTCGACCGTTGCCGCCGCTACTCGTAAGAATCGTCCCGTTTCTCGCCTGGCGCGAGCGTGTCAACTCAGCGACGCTCAGGGCCGATGCCATCGCCGGGCTCATCGGCGGCCTCGTCGTGTTGCCGCAGGGCATCGCCTATGCCACGCTCGCCGGCCTGCCGCCGCAATACGGCCTGTACTGTGCGATGGTGCCCGTCGTCGTCGCAGCGTTATGGGGCTCGTCGTGGCACATGATCAGCGGTCCGACCAACGCGCTGTCGCTCGTCGTCTTCGCAACGGTGGCGCCGCTCGCGGCACCAGGCAGCGAGAGTTACATCACGCTCGCGTTGACGTTGTGCCTGATCGTGGGGCTCGCGCAACTCGCGATGGGTCTCGCCGGCTTGGGGGCGCTGGTCAACTTCATCTCGCACACGGTGATCGTCGGGTTCACCGCCGGCGCGGCGCTGCTGATCATTGCCTCGCAGATCCGCAACTTCCTCGGCATTCCCGCGCCGGCGACCACGGGGTTCTTCGCGACGCTGCGTGAGACGTTCTCGCGCATCGATCAACTGAACGTGACCGTCGCCCTGACTGGCGTGGTGACGCTCGCGATCGCGATTGCCGCGAGGCGCTGGCTTCCGCGCATCCCTTACATGATCGTCGCGATGATTGCCGGCAGCGTCTTCGCCTTCGCCGTGACGCGCGTGACCGGCACGCCGGTTCCCGTCGTCGGCTCGCTCCCCGATGCGCTGCCGCCGTTATCGTTGCCGTCGTTCGATCCCGCGGTGTGGCGAAGCGTTGCACCGGCCGCACTTGCGCTGACCGTCCTCGGACTCACCGAGGCGGTGTCGATTGCGCGCGCAATGGCGCTGCGGTCGGGCCAGCGCATCGACGGCAACCGCGAGTTCGTCGGACAGGGCCTGTCGAACGTCGCGGGCGCGTTCTTCTCGGCGTATCCGTCGTCCGGGTCGTTCAATCGCAGCGGCGTCAACTACGAGGCGGGCGCGAAAACACCGCTCGCCGCATTGTTCTCGGCCGTTGCGCTGGCCATCGTGCTGCTCGCGGTGGGGCCGCTTGCTGCATGGCTGCCGTTTGCCGTGATGGCCGCGTTGCTGTTCATCGTCGGCTTCGGATTGATCGATTTCGCCGAGATACGTCGGATCCTTCGCGCCAATCGTCCCGATGCGATGGTGCTTGTCGTCACGTTCATCGCGACGCTTACGCTCGAGCTCGAGTTCGCGATCTTCGTCGGCGTGCTGGTCTCGCTCTTCGCCTACTTGTATCGGACGACGCACCCTCGCCTCACGCGCATCGCATCGGATGCCGCAACCGGCCGATTCGTCGCGGCCAGCGCGGCCGCGCCACCGCATCCTCACGTCGACATGCTCCGCGTCGACGGTTCGCTATTCTTCGGCGCCGTCGAGCACGTGCGCGACGAGGTCGAGCGACTGCGCCACGAGCGTCCGCACATTCGTGAGCTCGTTCTCGTCTGCACTGGCGTCAACTTCATCGACGTCGCGGGGGCGGAGCTTCTGGCGCATCTCGCGCGCGAGCTGAAGGCGTCGGGGGCGACGCTGCATCTGTCCAACGTCAAGCCGGACGTGCGCAACGTGCTCGAGCGCAGCGGCGCGCTCGCTGTCCTCGATGAACGCAATCTGCATGAGACGCAGGCCGACGCGCTGGCGGCGGGCGCGCGTAGACTGCAAGAGAAACCGGCCTGACGAGCCGCCGGGAAAGGAAGGCTCTTGAACCGACGCCGTCGACTGACGATTGCGCTCGCTGCGTTGCCTTGCGCACCGCCGCTCGCGCTCGGCCAACGACGTGACAAGGTGTGGAAAGTCGGATTTCTGTCGCCGCGGAGCCGTCCGCCATCGATGGACGCGGATTACTACGGCGCATTCCGGCGGACGATGCGCGAGCTCGGCTATGTCGAGGGCAGCAACATGGTCGTCGAGTCGCGCTTTGCCGCGGGTGACTACGCTCGGCTGCCGCAGATGGCGGCGGAACTGGTGCGCCTCGACGTCGACGTGATCCTGGCGCTGGGACCGCCGGGGGTCGCCGCCGCACAAAAGGCGACCGCAACGATACCGATCGTGTTCGTCGTGTCGGCCGACCCGGTCGCATTCGGATTCGTCAAGAGTCTCGCGCGGCCCGGCGGCAACGTCACCGGTTTGTTCAATCTTGCTGGCGACCTGACGAAAAAGCAGCTCGAGATGCTCGCAGCCGTCGTTCCGAATCTTTCGCGCGTCGCCGTGCTCGTGAATCCCGCGAACGCCGGACATCAGGCGGTCCTGGCGGACCTCGCTCTGGCGACGCGCCATTCAGCGGTGCGAACGATCGCGTTCGAAGCAACCACGCGCGACCTCATCGGGCGAGCGTTCCGTGCGATCGCAGGCGAAAAATCCGAAGCCTTGATCGTGGGTCTCGATCCGCTGTTCATCCAGGAAGCTTCCGAAATCGCGAAGCGAGCCAAGCATCAACGACTCCCGTCGATTTCCGCGAACCGGGAGTACGCCGAAGCCGGTGGACTGTTGAGCTACGGACAGAACCAGGTCGACATCTACCGGCGCGTCGCGCACTACGTCGACCGGATCTTCAAGGGTGCGAGGCCGGCGACGATGCCGGTCGAGCAGCCGACGAAGCTCGAGCTCGTCGTCAACGGCGTGACGGCGAAGTCGCTGGGCATCGCGATCCCGCCGTCGCTGCTCGCGAGAGCCGACAACGTGATCGGATGATCGATCGCCTGTCGGTCGACGTCACGTATCGATGACGCGATCCGCCCGGAGCAGAATCTCGGGCGATAGGACAAGATCCATGGCGTGCGCGGTGCGGCGGTTCACGACCATCTCCACAACCGTCGGCAACTCGATTGGAATCCGGCCGGGCGGAGTTCCCTTGATGATTTGATCGACGAAATAGGTCAGCCGCCGCCACGTTGCATGCCGCTCGGGGCCGTACGACAACAAGTGTCCGGCCTCCGGGAAGGCGGACCAGCCCGACGCGCTCGGGATCCTGTGCTTGAGGAAGAATGCGGCGAGCAGCTGTCGCTGGCCCGTCATCAGCGCGTCGGAGAAAAGCAGCGCCGCATCGGGTCGGTCGGCCGCGACGTTCGGAAGCGCGGCAGCGAGCTCGGCCGGCGTGCTTACCTCGTAGTAGCTGATGCCCAACCCCAGCCGCTCGGATGCGGCGCGGGTTGCCGCGAGCTCGCGGTGCTGCCCGGCATGCTCGGGGCTGGCGAGGAACGCCACGCGACTCAGCTTCGGATTGATCTGCTTCAATAGCTCGACCCGTTTCCCGATGAGGTCGAGCGCGAGCAGCGTGATTCCCGTGGCGTTGCGGCCGGGCCGCGCAATGCTGTCAGCGTAGCCGGCGTCGACCGGGTTGCCGCTGTGCAGGAATACGACCGGGACCTGCGGGATGAGCCGGCAGGCGGGTCCGATGCCGCCCCCGTTAGCAACGATCACCGCAGGCTTCAGTGCGGCGATCTCGTGAGCCAATCGCGTCGCGCGTTCCGCCGAATATTCCGCGTACCGGGCGTCCAGCACCAGGTTGTCGCCTTCGCGGTAGCCGATTTCGCGCAGACGCTCGACGAAGGATTGCAGGAAAGCCGCCGCATCGGTCTGGGTGCCGCCGGAGAGAAACCCGACGCGATGCGTGGCGGATCGCTGCGCTCGCACGACTTGCCACGGCACGGCACACGCAGCGCCCATCAGGCAGACGAGCCGGCGCCTGATTGCGAAGGACCCGAAAGACCGGGCACGCGCACTTTGCTCGATCAAGCTCATGGTCGAGGCCTCCTCGACGGTTCTTGTTCGAACCGCTGAGCGCACCCAGCGGACACTCGCATTCTGCGCTAACTTTTCCTCACCGCACGTACTCGCGGCACGACCGGCACCGCCGCGATGACCTTCGCCCCCGCAACGCAATCGACGAAATACCGCCGCCGGCCGTTGATCTCCTCTTCGACGAGCCCGTGGATGTCGGTGTCGAAGCCGGGGAACCGGTCGTTGAAGTCACGCGCGAACTGCAGATACTTGACGATCTGCTTGTTGAAGCGCTCGCCGGGAATCAACAGCGGAATGCCCGGCGGATAAGGCGTCAAGAGCGCGCTGGTCACGCGACCTTCGAGATCGTCGATCTCGACGCGCTCGATCTCGCGATGCGCCATGCGCGCGAACGCGTCCGACGGCCGCATCGCCGGCTCCAGGTTCGACACGTACATCTCGGTCGTGAGCCGCCCGATGTCGTTCGCCTTGTAGAGGCCGTGGATCGCGTCGCACAGCTCGCGCAAGCCGACTTTCTCGTAGCGCGGATGCGATTGCACGAACTCCGGCAGCGCACGCCACAGCGGATTGTTCGCGTCGTAGTCGATCTTGAACTGCTGCAGCGCGGTCACCAGCGTGTTCCAGCGGCCCTTGGTGATGCCGATCGTGAACATGATGAAGAACGAGTAGAGACCGGTCTTCTCGACGATGACGCCGTGCTCGGCCAGGTACTTGGTCACGATCGACGCGGGAATGCCCGGCTCCGCGAAATCACCGGCGACGTCGAGCCCCGGCGTCAGCACCGTGGCCTTGATCGGATCGAGCATGTTGAAGCCTTCGGCGATCTCGCCGAAGCCGTGCCAGCGGTCATTGGCCTTCAGCATCCAGTCGTCGCGGCTGCCGATGCCCTCGTCGGCCAGCGTGTCCGGACCCCAGACCTTGAACCACCACGAGTCGCCGAACTCCTCGTCGACCTTGCGCATCGCTCGCCGAAAATCGAGCGCCTCCATGATCGACTCCTCGACCAGCGCCGTGCCGCCGGGCGGCTCCATCATCGCCGCCGCGACGTCGCACGACGCGATGATCGCGTATTGCGGCGACGTCGAGCTGTGCATGAGATAGGCCTCGTTGAAGCGATGGCGATCGAGCTGGCGCGTGTCGCTGTATTGCACGAGGATCTGCGACGCCTGCGACAATCCTGCGAGCAGCTTGTGCGTCGACTGCGTCGAGAACACCAGCGCGTCGCGGCTGCGCGGCCGGTCCTTGCCGATCGCGTGCATGCCGCGATAGAAGTCGTGGAACGTCGCGTGCGGCAGCCACGCCTCGTCGAAATGCAGCGTGTCGATACGGCTGCCGAGCAGGTCCTTGATCGCGTCGACGTTGTAGAGGATGCCGTCGTACGTGCTCTGCGTGATCGTCAGGATGCGAGGCTTCGACTTGACGTTCCTCGCGAACGGATGCGCCCGGATCTTGCGCTCGATCGTCTCCCAGCGAAACTCGTCCTGCGCGATCGGCCCGATGATGCCGTGGTGATTGCGCGTCGGCGTGAGGAAGACCGGGATCGCGCCGGTCATCGTGATCGCGTGCAGGATCGACTTGTGGCAGTTGCGGTCGACGACGACGATGTCGCCGGGCGCGACCGTCGCGTGCCATACCATCTTGTTCGACGACGACGTGCCGTTGGTGACGAAGTACAGCTCGTCGGCGTTGAAAATGCGCGCGGCGTTCCGCTCGGAAGCCGCAACGGGACCGGAATGATCGAGCAGCTGCCCGAGCTCGTCGACGGAGTTGCATACATCCGCGCGCAGCAGGTTCTCGCCGAAGAACTGGTGGAACATCTGGCCGACCGGGCTCTTCAGGAACGCGACGCCGCCCGAGTGACCGGGGCAATGCCACGAGTAGCTGCCATCGCTCGCGTAGTGCACGAGCGCGCGGAAGAACGGCGGCGACAGGCTGTCGAGATACGTGCGCGCCTCGCGGATGATGTAGCGCGCGACGAATTCCGGCGTGTCCTCGTTCATGTGGATGAAGCCGTTCAGCTGCCGCAGGATGTCGTTCGGAATGTGCCGCGATGTCCGTGTTTCGCCGTAGAGGAATACAGGGATCTCGGTATTGCGAAAGCGCAGTTCCTCGACGAAGGCGCGCAGGTTGGCGAGCGCGCTGCGCGTGTCCTCCACCGAGCCCGAGCCGAACTCCTCGTCGTCGATCGACAAGATGAACGCGGAAGCGCGGCTTTGTTGCTGGGCGAAGCTCGTGAGATCCCCGTAGCTCGTGACGCCGAGGACCTCGAAGCCTTCGGTCTCGAGCGCGCGGGCGAGCGCGCGGATGCCCAGGCCGCTCGCGTTCTCCGAGCGAAAGTCTTCGTCGATGATGACGACCGGGAAGCGGAACCTCATACGGCGATGACTCCTCGAGCGGGAGGTTGGGCGGGGCGGACGGCTCCGGCCGGGTGCTGGTCCGTCACGGCAACCGCGACCCGGATTTTGCGCGCGCGCGACACGTGATGCGAGCACTTCGACCGCCGCCGATCGCAAGAGTGCCGCCATTTGCACTGCTGCAACACGGCGGTTTTGCGATGTTGACCTTCGGGCGCCGTCGGCCGGCCTTCCGGCATGGCGCACGACCGGGCGGAAAATCCCTCGAGCCCATGGCCTCGACGCGAACGCATGCTGGCGCCCTCGCGCCCTCCGAAATTTTGTGGACGTCTATCGTCCGCTCGCCGACCGGTGGCCGGTTTACGATAGCGCCTTTTCGACACCCGTCCTGGTGCAGCAAGGGCGTGAAAAGGATCCGACGATCGAACCGAACGAGTTCTCGCGGTTTACGTGATCAAGAACGGAAAGGTCGTTGCCGAAAAGCCGTAACGACGCGAACGTGCGCGCATCCGTCAAATCTTGGGCAACGTGACGCCCTGCTGCCCCTGGTACTTGCCGCCGCGGTCCTTGTACGACGTCTCACAGACTTCGTCAGACTCGAAGAAGATCACCTGCGCCACGCCTTCGTTGGCATAGATCTTCGCCGGCAGCGGCGTTGTGTTGCTGAACTCGAGCGTGACGTAGCCTTCCCACTCGGGTTCCAAGGGCGTTACGTTCACGATGATGCCGCAGCGCGCATACGTGCTTTTCCCCAAACAAATCACGAGTACGTTTCGTGGAACTCGGAACCGCTCCACCGTCCGCGCCAGTGCAAACGAATTCGGCGGAATGATGCAAACGTCGCCGTGAAAGTCGACGAACGAGCCCTCGTCGAACGCCTTCGGATCGACGATAGTCGAATTGATGTTGGTGAAGATCTTGAAGTCGTTGCTGCAGCGTATGTCGTAGCCGTAGCTCGACGTGCCGTAGCTGACGACGCGACGGCCGTCGACCTCGCGTACCTGGCCGGGCTCGAACGGGTCGATCATGCGATGCTCGATCGCCATCCGGCGAATCCACCGGTCGGACTTGATGCTCATCGCAGCTGCACTTCGCTTAGGTGTTCTGGATCACGATCGACGGAAACTTCGCGCTGAAGTCCGCCGCCTTCTGCGCCACGGCAACCGCCGTCTTGCGCGCGATCTCGCGATAGATCTCCGCGACCTTGCTGTCGGGATCCGCGACGACCGTTGGCCGCCCCGAGTCGGCCTGCTCGCGGATGCGGATGTCGAGCGGCAGGCTGCCCAGGAACGGCACGTTGTAGTCGCGGCACATGCGCTCGGCGCCGCCGCTCCCGAAGATGGGCTCGGTGTGCCCGCAGTTGCTGCACACGTGGATGCTCATGTTCTCGACGACGCCGACGATCGGCACGCCGACCTTCTCGAACATCTTGAGCCCTTTGCGCGCATCCATCAGCGCGATGTCCTGCGGCGTCGTCACGATGACGGCGCCGGTCACCGGCACCTTTTGCGACAGCGTGAGCTGGATATCGCCGGTGCCCGGCGGCATGTCGACGATCAGGTAATCGAGGTCGCGCCACCGCGTGTCCTTCAATAGTTGCTCGAGCGCCTGCGTGACCATCGGACCGCGCCAGACCATCGGCGTGTCGACGTCGATCAGATAGCCGATCGACATCGATTGCACGCCATACGCCTCCATCGGCTCGATCGTCTTGCCGTCGACCGATTCCGGTCGGCCGCTGATACCGAGCATCGTCGGCTGCGACGGGCCGTAAATGTCCGCATCGAGAATGCCGACCGTTGCGCCCTCGGCCGCAAGCGCGAGTGCCAGGTTCACCGCGGTCGTCGACTTGCCGACGCCGCCCTTGCCGCTCGCGATCGCAACGATGTTGCGCACGCCGGGAACGAGCTTCACGCCGCGTTGCACCGAGTGCGCCGCGATCTTCTGCGTCATGTTCACGGTCACGCGACCCGCCCCCGGAAGCGCGCCGATCGCCTGCTGGACCATCGCCTTCAATCGCGCATGCTGGCTCTTCGCGGGATAGCCGAGCACGATATCGACGACGACGTCGCCGCCATCGACGGCGATCTTCTTCACCGATTTCGACGCGACGAAGTCACGACCGGTGTTCGGATCGACGACCGTTGCAAGGCTCTTCTGCACGTCGGCTTCGCTCAGCGCCATGGTCGTCGGTCGTGTACGAGGGTTAACGGATAACCGTTGATTTTACCGCGGCGACCCGAGCCCGAGCGAGCGTGTCGAACCCTTTGCTAGAATCGACGCGCCCTCTTTCATGCACTCGCCGCGCATGAGTACGTCTCAACGCAAGCTGTTCGTCACGACGGCGCTGCCGTACGCGAATGGACCGCTGCACATCGGCCACATCATGGAGCACATCCAGTCCGACATCTGGGTGCGTTTCCAGCGGATGCAGGGGCATGACGTGCACTTCGTTTGCGCCGACGATGCGCATGGCGCACCGATCATGCTGAGGGCGGAAAGCGAAGGCACGACGCCGAAGGAGCTCGTCGCCCGCATTGCCGCCACGCGCCCGAAGCACCTCGGCGGCTTCCACATCGGCTACGACCACTGGCACTCGACCGATTCGCCGGAGAACGTCGATCTGTCGCAGGACATCTATCGCAAACTCAAAACCGCGGGCTTCATCGACACGCGCACGATCGAGCAGTTCTTCGATCCGGTGAAGGGCATGTTCCTGCCCGACCGCTACATCAAGGGCGAATGCCCGGTGTGCGGCGCCAAGGACCAATACGGCGATGCGTGCGAGAACTGCAGCTCGGTCTACACGCCGACTGACCTGAAGAACCCGTACTCGACGCTCACCGGCGCCACGCCGGAGCTTCGCGCGTCCGAGCACTTCTTCTTTCGGCTGTCCGATCCGGCGGCAGTCGCGTTCCTGCGCGAATGGGCGCTCGGCGATCGGCTGCAACCGGAAGTTGCGAACAAGGCGCGCGAGTGGCTCGAAGGCGTCGGCGACAAGGCGCTCTCGGACTGGGACATCTCCCGCGACGCGCCCTACTTCGGCATTCCGATTCCCGACGCGCCCGGCAAGTACTTCTATGTCTGGCTCGACGCACCGATCGGTTACCTCGCAAGCCTCAAAGCCCATCTTGCGAGTCGCCGCATCGACTTCGCCGCGTTCCTCTCCGATCCGGAAGTCGAGCAGATCCACTTCATCGGCAAGGACATCGTCTACTTCCACACATTGTTCTGGCCGGCGATGCTCAAGTTCGCCGGGGCGCCGTACAAGGTGCCGGACAACGTCCATGTGCACGGCTTCATCACGTTCTCCGGCGAGAAGATGTCGAAGTCGCGCGGCACCGGCATCAGCCCGGATGTCTACCTCGACCTCGGGCTCGATGCGGAATGGATGCGCTACTACCTCGCCGCGAAGCTGAACGGCCGCGTCGAGGATCTCGACTTCAATCCCGAGGATTTCCTCGCACGCGTCAACAGCGACCTGATCGGCAAGTACGTCAATATCGCGAGCCGTGCAGCGCCGTTCCTCACGCGTCACTTCGACGGCTGCCTTGCGACGCCAGGTGAAAGCGCGGACGAGCGTGCGACGCGGCAGTCCATTGCGCAGTCGGCCGCCGAATCGGCTCGCGCGAATTTCGAAGCGCTCGAGTACGGACGCGTGATGCGCGACGCGATGCGCATCGCCGACCGGATCAACGAGGCGTTCGACGCCGCGCAGCCTTGGTTGCTCGCGAAGGATCCGGCGAAGCGCGATGCGCTGCAGACGATAGCGTCGCAATCGCTGCAAGGGTTTCTGCAACTCACGGTGATGCTCGCTCCGGTGTTGCCGAAGCTCGCGTCCCGCGTTGCACGCGAGCTCTTCGGCATGGACCGCGACTTCGTCTGGAACGACGTGACGTCGTTACCAGAGCGCGTGCGTCCCTTCAAGCATCTGATGCAACGCATCGACTCGAAACAGATCGACGCGCTGCTCGAGGGACCGAAGGAAGCTCTTGCCGTGACGAAGTCCGGGTCGGCTGCAGCCCCGGCGGCGGCATCGAATGCGGCAATCTCGATCGACGACTTCGCGAAGGTCGAGCTGCGCATTGCGCGCATCGTCGACGCACGTCCCGTCGAAGGTGCGGACAAGCTGGTCCAGCTCGTGCTCGACATCGGCGAAGACAAACCGCGCACGGTATTCGCCGGAATCAAGTCGGCTTATCGGCCCGAGGATCTGATCGGTCGACTGACGCCGATGGTCGCGAACCTCGCGCCGCGCAAAATGAAGTTCGGCGTATCGGAAGGCATGGTGCTCGCTGCGTCCGGTGACGGACCCGGCATCTATCTGCTCACGCCGGATCGGGGCGCGGAACCCGGCATGAAGGTGAAGTGATTCGATGAAAACGGCGGCCCCGTCGCTTCTTCGCGAACGGCTGCAATCGCGCAGCCTCGTGACCGCACCCGGCGTGTTCGACATGGTGTCGCTCCGCCTCGCCGACACGTTCGGCTTCGACGCGCTGTACATGACCGGTTACGGCACCGTCGCATCGCATCTTGGTCTGCCCGACGCCGGGCTTGCCACCTACACCGACATGGTCGGTCGCGTGCAGCTCATGGCCGCGCAGGCGAGCGTGCCGTTGATCGCCGACGGCGACACCGGCTACGGCGGACTTCTCAACGTGCAGCACACGGTGCGCGGCTACGAGGCGGCCGGAGCGGCGGCGATCCAGCTCGAGGATCAGGAGTTTCCGAAGAAATGCGGCCACACGCCGGGCCGCCGCGTGATTGCCCCCGACGAGATGGTGAAGAAGATCCGCGTCGCCATGGAATCGCGGACGTCGCGCGACTTTCTGGTCATCGCTCGCACCGATGCCCGCACGTCGATGGGCCTCGACGAAGCGCTGCGCCGTGGCGAAGCGTATGTCCGCGCCGGCGCCGACATGCTGTTCATCGAATCCCCCGAATCCGAAGAGGAGATGCGCGCGATCGGCCGTGCATTCGACGTGCCGCTTGTCGCCAACATGGTCGAACGCGGAAAGACGCCGGTGCTTTCGCGCGCCGATCTCGAATCGATCGGCTATCGGCTCGCGATCTTTCCGGTCACTGCGCTGCTCGCGGCGCTGCAAGCGATGTCTGAAACGTTCTCGCAGCTGAAGTCCAGCGGCTCGTCGAAAGCACTGACGACGCCGCTCTACGATTTCGCCGCACTCACCCGGCTGATGGGATTCGAGGCGGTGTGGCAGTTCGACCGCGATCACGCGGATTGACCGCAACACGCACGGAGGCATTCGATGAAAAGTCTCGCCCGTTTCGTCGCTTGCATCGTCGCCGCGACGATCGCGCTGTCCGCATCGGCACAGGCGCCCTATCCCGACCGGCCGATCCGCCTCGTCGTGCCGTTCGCGCCTGGCGGCGTCACCGATACCAGCGGACGCCTGATCGCGGAAGGCCTCTCGAAACGACTGGGCCAGCAGGTCGTCGTCGACAACCGCGCCGGCGCGTCGGGCAACATCGGCACGCAGGCCGTCGCCGCTGCGCCGCCAGACGGCTACACGCTCGTGCTCGCGTTCGACGGGACGATGGTGATCAACCCGCACGTGTTTGCGAGCGTTCCGTTCGATACGCTGAAGGACTTCGCGCCGGTCGGCAAGATCGGCGACGCGACGCTCATCATCGTCGCGCATCCGTCGTTTCCCGGACGGACGCTGAAGGAGCTGATCGAGGTCTCCCGCAAGCAGCCGAACGGTGTCTCGTACGGAACGTCCGGTATCGGCGGCACGCCGCACATCGCCGGCGAGCTTCTGAACCAGCGCGCGGGCGCGAAGCTCGTTCACGTCCCGTACAAGGGCGGCGGTCAGGCGATGGGCGATGCGCTCGGCGGCAACATTCCGCTGGTTTACACGGCCGTCGCGGGCGCAGTGCCGCACGTGAAGTCGGGCAAGCTCGTCCCGATCGCCGTGTCGAGCCGCACGCGATCGGCGTCGTTGCCGGACGTCCCGACGTTCATCGAATCCGGCGTCCCGGATTTCGAAGCGAGCTCGTGGGTCGGAATTCTCGCACCGGCGAAGACGCCGCGCGCGATCATCGACCGTCTGAATCGCGAGCTCAATGCCGTATTGAGCGCGCCGGAAACGATCGAGCGGCTTACCGGCATGGGCATCACCGCAACGCCCGGAACGCCCGAGCAGTTCACCGAGCAGATGCGCATCGACCTCGCGAAGTACGGCGCCGTCGTCAAGGCGGCCGGCATCAAGGCCGAGTGACGAGCCTCACGCGCTTACGAAAAGTCGCTCGACACCTTCCGGCCGCGACTTTCGCCGACGGCAACCGCCTGCGTCGAGCGAATAGGCTGCTTGTCGAGAGCCGGCTTCAGATACCGGCCGGTGTAGCTTGCGGGCATGGTGACGATCGACTCCGGCGGTCCTTCCGCGACGATGCGGCCGCCGCCGGCGCCGCCCTCCGGACCGAGGTCGATGATCCAGTCGGCCGTCTTGATCACGTCCAGGTTGTGCTCGATGACCACAACGGTGTTGCCGTGGTCACGCAATCGATGCAGCACCGTCAGCAGCAACTCGATGTCGTGGAAGTGCAGGCCGGTCGTCGGCTCGTCGAGGATGTAGAGCGTGCGGCCGGTGTCGCGCTTGGAGAGCTCGAGCGCGAGCTTGACGCGCTGCGCCTCGCCGCCGGAGAGCGTCGTCGCCGACTGACCCAGCGTGATGTAGCCCAGGCCGACGTCGAGCAATGTCTGCAGCTTGCGCGCAACGGAAGGCACGGGCTCGAAGAATGCGTACGCCTGCTCGACGGTCATCGCGAGCACTTCGTGGATGTTGCGGCCCTTGTAGCGCACGTCGAGCGTCTCGCGGTTGTAGCGCTGGCCGTGGCAGACGTCGCAGGTGACGTAAACGTCGGGCAGGAAGTGCATCTCGACCTTGATGAGCCCGTCACCCTGGCAAGCCTCGCAGCGCCCGCCTTTGACGTTGAACGAGAAGCGGCCGGGACCGTAGCCGCGTTCGCGCGATTCCTTGACTTGCGCAAAGAGCTCGCGGATCGGCGTGAACAGGCCGGTGTACGTCGCCGGATTACTGCGCGGCGTACGGCCGATAGGACTCTGGTCGACGCTGATTACCTTGTCGAACTGATCGAGGCCCTCGATCTCGCCAAACGGCGCCGGCTCGTCCGCGCTGTCGTAGAGATGCCGAGCGACCGCGTGATAAAGCGTATCGTTGACGAGCGTCGATTTGCCCGAGCCGGACACGCCGGTGACGCACACGAAGAGTCCGACAGGAAGGTTGAGCGTGATGCCGGCGAGGTTGTTGCCGCGCGCGTCGGTGATCGTCAACATCCGCTCGGCATCCGGTCGATGGCGACGCGCCGGCATCGCGATTTGTCGCCGCCCCGCGAGATACTGCCCGGTCAATGACTGCGTCGATCGACGAATCTCGTCCGGCGTTCCCTGCGCAACGACCTGTCCCCCATGCTCGCCCGCGCCCGGCCCCATGTCAACGACGTAGTCGGCCGAAAGAATCGCGTCCTGGTCGTGCTCGACGACGATCACGCTGTTGCCAAGGTCGCGCAGGTGCTTCAACGTCGTCAGCAGTCGATCATTGTCGCGTTGATGCAGGCCGATCGACGGCTCGTCGAGCACGTACATGACACCGGTCAAGCCCGAGCCGATCTGGCTTGCGAGTCGGATGCGCTGCGCCTCGCCGCCGGACAACGTTTCCGCCGAGCGGTCGAGCGACAGGTAATCGAGGCCGACGTTGTTCAGGAATGCGACGCGCGAAATGATCTCTTTCACGATCTTGTCGGCGATTGCCGCCTTGTGTCCGCCAAGCTTCAGCTTCGCGAAAAAGGCCGACGTTTCCTTGAGCGCCAGGCTCGAGATCTCGAAGATCGCGCGCGCGTTCACGCCGTCGCCGATCTTCACGTGCCGCGCCTCGCGCTTCAGGCGCGTTCCGTGGCACTCCGGACAAGGCTTGTCGTTCAGATACTTCGCGAGCTCCTCGCGCACCATCATCGAGTCGGTCTCGCGATAGCGGCGCTCCAGATTCGGCACGATGCCCTCGAATGCGTGCTCGCGCACCATCGGGCGGCCGCGCTCGGTCAGATAGGTGAACGCGACCTTCTCGCCTTCGCTGCCGTAGAGGACGATATTCTGCACGCGCTCGGGCAGCTTCGCGAACGGCTTCTCCAGATCGAAGCCGACATGCTTCGCGAGGCTGGTGAGCATCTGGAAATAGAACTGGTTGCGCCGGTCCCAGCCGCGGATTGCGCCCGAGGCGAGCGACAAATGCGGAAACGCGACGACGCGCTTCGGATCGAAGAAGTTGATCGACCCGAGGCCGTCGCAGCGTGGGCAGGCGCCGACCGGATTGTTGAACGAGAACAGCCGCGGCTCGAGCTCGGCGAGCGAATAGTTGCAGATCGGGCACGCGAACTTCGCCGAATACAGATGCTCGCGGCCGTTGTCCATCTCGAGTGCGATCGCGCGCCCCTCGCCGTGGCGCAGCGCGACCTCGAACGACTCGGCGAGCCGCTGCTTGAACTCCGGCTGCACGCGCAACCGGTCGACGACGACCTCGATCGTGTGCTTCGTCGTCTTTGCGAGCTTTGGAACCGCGTCGATCTCGCAAACCTTGCCGTCGACGCGCAAGCGAACGAATCCCGCAGCGCGAAGCTCGGCGATCAACTCGACCTGTTCGCCTTTGCGATTGACGACGACCGGCGCGACGATCATCAGGCGCGGCCCCTCATTTTGGTCACCCTGCAGTTCGAGCGTCGCGTCGACCATCTGCGAGATCGTCATCGCGGCGAGCTTCTGCTCGGGATGCGAAGGGCAGTACGGATCGCCGACGCGCGCGTACAGCAGGCGCAGGTAATCGTGGATCTCCGTGACCGTGCCCACCGTCGATCGCGGGTTGTGCGACGTCGCCTTCTGCTCAATCGAGATCGCCGGCGACAAGCCTTCGATCAGGTCGACGTCGGGCTTTTCCATCAGCTGCAGGAACTGTCGCGCGTACGCCGACAGCGACTCGACGTAGCGTCGCTGGCCTTCGGCGTACAGTGTGTCGAAGGCGAGCGAGCTCTTTCCCGAGCCGGAAAGACCGGTGATCACGATCAGCCGCAGCCGCGGCAGATCGAGAGTCAGATTCTTCAGGTTGTGCGTGCGGGCGCCGCGAATGCGAATCAGATCCATGCGACAGACGAGACGTTCAACGCGCCTGACAAGGCGCGGGCGCGTGCAATGCACCTTCCGGGTTAGGCCGCAAGTCGAAGAGACGTTGCGGGCAACCTGATATTATATTCGTTGCAACATTCGATTGCACGATGCATTCCGACGATCTGAACCGGCACGCGAGAGGATCTCCATGGCCTCGGTGAACAAAGTGATCCTGCTCGGCAACCTGGGCCGCGATCCCGAGACGCGCTACACCACCGGCGGCGACGCGATCACCAACCTCAACATCGCCACGAACGAGACGTGGAAGGACAAGAGCGGCGAGAAGCAGGAGCGCACCGAGTGGCACCGCGTCGTGCTCTTCGGTCGCCAGGCGGAGATCGCCGGCGAATACCTGAAGAAGGGTCGCTCGGTCTATATCGAGGGCCGTTTGCAGACGCGCAAGTACACCGACAAGGACGGCGTCGAAAAATACTCGACCGAGATCGTCGGTGATCGCATGCAGCTGATCGGCGGAGGTCGGGACGGCGGCGCAGATGCGGAGTTCGGTGCGTCGACGAGCGGCGGCGGCGCGGGGATGCGTCGCAGCGCCGGCAGCGGGGCCGCTCCCGGTGCGCCAGCGGCGGCATCGGGCCGCAAGAACGCCGACGACTTCGACGACGACATCCCGTTCTGACGGCGAAGCCGTCCGGCAGCCTGCTCGGGTCACAGCCAACGTAGCGGACGGCGTGGCCGGCGACGCGCTGCTGCGCGAATGTTTGGGCGAGCATGCGCTTGTCGCGGGTGACGCGACCGCGTTTGCCACCGCCCAGCCGTTTCCGCACGTCGTCATCGACGACTTCCTCGCTGAGTCGTTTGCGTTGCAGCTGATCGAGGCGTTTCCTGCGTTCGACAGCGGTACCGCGATCGGTGACGACGGCAAGGCCGGCGGCAAATCGACGTACGAATCCATTGCGCGACTCAGAGGCCCGTACGCGAAGCTCGATGCGCTGATCGCCTCCCCCGCGTGGTTGTCGTATCTGTCGCGAGTCACCGGCATCCCGTCGTTGCTGTACGACCCGTTCTACTTGGGTGGGGGAACGCACGAGAATCGCAGCGGCCAGTCGCTTGACCCGCATGTCGACTTCAATCTCCATCCGAGCGAGCGCTGGCACCGTCGGCTGAACCTCATCATCTACCTGAACCGCGGCTGGGAGTCGTCGTGGGGCGGTGCGCTCGAGCTCTACGCAGATCCTGCCTGCGACATGGAAGCGGCCGTTCGCCTCGAACCCTTGTTCAATCGCTGTGTGATCTTCGAAACGAGCGAGCGTAGCTGGCACGGCTTCACCGGCCTCACGATTCCCGACGACCGGCCCGACGTCACGAGAAAGTCGATCGCGCTCTATTTCTATTCGAAGACGCGGCCGCCGGTAGAGATCGCCGGAAAACATTCGACGATCTACGTCAAGCGTCCGCTGCCGGCCCGTTTTGCGGCCGGCCTGACGCTTGGCCAGCGCGACGTCGAGGAGCTGAAGGCACTGATCGCGGCCCGCGACGCCCAGATCCGCATGCAATACGAGGAGATCGCGAGGCTGCTGCAGGCGCAGGAGCGCGGCTTTACCGGACAGCTTCTGTACCTCGCGAAACGCGCGTACGTGCGTCTTCGTCGATAGCCGATCCGGCCGGTGCGGCAAATCGCAGGATCAGATAGCCCAGTACCGCCGAAGCGATCGAGCCGCCCAGTACTCCCAGGCGAATGGCGCTCGCCCGCACTGCGTCGTCGAAGGCAAGCGTGCCGATGAACAGGCTCATCGTGAAGCCGATGCCGGTCAGCACGGCGACACCATAGAACTGCAGCCAGCCCGCGCCGGCTGGCCGCGCCGCGACGCCGATCGCAATCGCAATCGACGCGAACGTGAATACGCCCAACTGCTTGCCGACGAACAAGCCCGCAGCAATCCCGGCCGTCACCGGTTCAACGGCAATGGCCGTCGTCACGCCGGCCAGCGACAACCCCGCATTGGCGAGTGCGAAGAGCGGCATGATGCCGAACGTCACCCAGCCATGCAGCGCCTGCTCGACGTCACGCGAAAGCGAGCGACCCTCCGATCGCGGGGGCCGCAACGGAATCGCAAACGCGATCGCGACGCCGGCAAGCGTCGCATGGACGCCGGATTGAAGAACCGAAACCCAGATGAAGAGTCCGCACAGCACGTACGGTGCAAGACGCGACACGTTCAACCGGTTCAGCACCGAAAGTGCGGCCACACCGACCAGCGCAAGCGACAGCGCGAAGAGCGACAGCTTCTCGGTGTAAAACAGAGCGATGATGACGATCGCGCCGAAGTCGTCGATGATCGCGAGCGCCAGCAGGAACACCTTGAGCGACAGCGGAACGCGGTTTCCGACGAGCGAGAGCACCGCGAGCGCAAATGCGATGTCGGTCGCCGTCGGAATGGCCCACCCGCGCAGCGCCTCGGCGTTTCCTGCGTTGATCGTGACGTAGACCAGCGCCGGCACCAGCATGCCGCCGAATGCAGCGATGAACGGCAACGCCGCCGCCTTCACCGTCGACAGCTCGCCTTCGAGGATCTCCCGCTTGATCTCGAGACCGACAAGCAGGAAGAACACCGCCATCAAGCCGTCGTTGATCCACAAGAGCAACGGCTTCGAAAGCGAGTACGCGCCGAACGCGATGGACATTCGCGTTTCGAACAGCGTGAAGTACGCGGCGGCGAACGGCGAGTTTGCCCAGATCATCGCTACGATGGCGGCGGCGACGAGGACGATGCCGCCGGCCGCTTGCAGCCGAACGAATCGACCGATCCACCCGGATGGCGGCTCTGCGTTCAAGCGCCGTCAGTCGACGGGCGCAGCGGCGGCCACCGCGTCGAGTGCCGCGTGTTCTGTCGTCGCGTCTATCACGCCGCCGCCGAGGCACACCTCCCCGTCGTAGAGCACCAGGTACTGTCCGGGTGTGACGGCACGCTGCGGGACGTCGAACGCGGCGGTAATGCCCGACGGCGTTGCATCGATGAAGCACGCCGCATCCGCCATTCGATAGCGTGTCTTCGCTGCAAGCGTTCGCGGCAACCGCGGTGGTTCGCCGGCGATCCAATGGACATCGATGGTGTCGATCCGCCGGCGCATCAGCCGAGGATGATCGTGACCTTGCACGACGACGAGCGCGTTGCGCCGTTGATCCTTCGCGGCGACGAACCACGGGGCCTCGGAACCGAAACGCCTGCCGCCGACGCCGAGACCCTGGCGCTGACCTAGCGTGTAATACATGAGCCCATCGTGACGGCCGATCTCGTGTCCGTCGGTCGTCACGATGGGACCAGGCTCGCGCGGCAGGTAACGTGCGAGGAACTCGCGAAACGGCCGCTCGCCGATGAAGCAGATGCCGGTCGAATCCTTCTTCGCCCACGTCGGGATGTTCTCGCGGCGTGCAATCTCGCGTACCTCACGCTTGGTCGTCTCGCCGAGAGGAAAAAGCACCGGCGCAAGTTGCGGCTGCGTCAGCCGGTGGAGGAAATAGCTCTGATCCTTCGATGCATCGTGCGCCTTGCGCAATTGCATGCCGCTGCTATTGGACGGTCGCAAGCGCGCATAGTGGCCGGTCGCGATCCGGTCGGCGCCGAGCGAGCGCGCATGATCGAGGAACGCCGCGAACTTGATCTCGCTGTTGCACAGCACATCGGGATTCGGCGTGCGCCCCGCCCGATACTCGCCGAGGAAGTGCGCGAACACGCGCTCGCGATAGTCGGCCGCGAAGTTGACCGCGTGGAGCTCGATGCCGACGACGTCCGCGACGCTTGCGGCGTCGACGAGATCTTCGCGCGACGTGCAGTACTCGTCGTTGTCGTCGTCCTCCCAATTCTTCATGAACACGCCGACGACGTCGTAGCCCTGCTCCTTCAGCATCCATGCGGCAACTGCCGAGTCGACGCCGCCCGAGAGGCCGACGATGACCTTCTCGCGGCGCTTCATGAGGCGCCGCCATGCGAAGCAGATCCCGCGCCGGCGACTTCCTGCACGAGGTCGAGCGGAAATCGACGGCCGGCACGATAGTCGTCGATGCAACGAAGCACGAGCGGGCTTCGATGCTCGTCGCGCCGCGCGACGATCTCGTCGTAGTCGAGCCACTGCGCATCGACGATCTCGCTGTCGAGCGGACGATCGGCTTCATGCAATACGGCCTTCGCCGCATACGCGAAGCGCACGAACGTCGAACCGTCGTCGGGCGCCTGCCAGCGGTAGATGCCGATCAGCGCGAACGGATCGACGCGCCACGCGGCCTCTTCGAGCGTTTCGCGCGCAGCACCAGCAAGCAGCGACTCGCCGGACTCGAGATGACCCGCCGGTTGATTGAGCCGCAAGCCGCGCGCCGTTCGTTCGAGAACCAGCAGGTAGCGGCCGTCGCGCTCGACGACCGCGGCGATCGTGACGGCAGGACGTGCAGCGAGTAAGGTCATCGAAGCGCTCGAACGTGACGCAGGCGTAAAGCCTGAATTTTACGCCGCCGCTTCGAGCACCTGATGCAGGAGGCGGCGCCATCGACGCCGCCTCCATTTCTCACCGACTACTTCTTGACGGCGTCGTTCGAGCGTTCGAGCCATTCGCGAACGAGCGGAACGGTGAGCGGGCGGCTTCGCGCGAGCGAGTAGCGATCGAGAAGCGTCAACGACCGCACGAGTGTCGCCATGTCACGACGCCCGTGCGCGAGCAGGTAGTCGATGACGTCGATCGGAAGGTAAAGCCCGCGGGACTGTGCGAACGACGCAAGCGCCGCCGGCTTCTCCGCGTCGGTCAGCGGCAGCACTTCCATCACCAATCCCCAACCGAGGCGCGTGCGGACGTCCTCGCGCAAGGTCATGCGCGCCGGCGGAACGCTCGCAGCAGCAATCAGCTGACCGCCGGCGGCGGCGAGTGCGTTGTACAACGTGAAGAGGCGTCCCTGCACGGCAGCGTCGGCTTCGTCGACGTCGTCGATCGCAATCAGCGACGCTTGGCCACCTGCACTTTCGTTGATGCGCGATCCTTTGTCGATGTAGAGCGCTTCTCGTCCGCAGTCACGCGCCTGCGCGACCGCCGCCTGCAAGAGGTGTGACTTGCCCGCACCATGCGCGCCCCAGATGACGAGGCCGGTCTCGCGAATCTCGTGCGCCGCGACGCGTTTCAGCGCTGCAACCGGCTGGACATTCGGACCGACGACGAAATTGTCGAACGTCGGCGGGAGCGCCCGATGAAGATCGAACGTTAGCTGCTCCGCCACGACACCGCTTCAGTCATCTTGATAGAGCGGCGAATCCGCATAGGCGGCGCGCACGTGACGCAGCGCCACGAGCAACGCAGCCGACACCGGCAAGGCGAGCAGCACGCCCGCGAACCCGAACACCGCGCCGAACGCAAGCAGCGCGAAGATGACGGCGAGCGGATGCAGACCGATGCGGTCGCCGACGAGGTAAGGAATCAGCACGTAGTTCTCGACAAGCTGTCCCACCGCATAGACGCCGAGCACGGAAAGAAAGAACGTGAGTCCGGTCCATTGCAGCAACGCAGCGACGATGCCGAGCGTCAAGCCGAGCCCGAAGCCGACGTACGGAATGAACACCAGCAACCCGGTCAGGATGCCGATCGCGAACGCATGATTGAGTCCCACGGCCCACAGCGCGATCGCGTAGTACACAGCGAGCACGACCATGACCATCAGCTGTCCACGCAGGAACTCGGCCAGGACGTCGTCGATCTCGCGCGCGATCTGGCGCGCCTTGGGGCTCCAGCTGCGCGGAAGGAGGTCATCGATCCGCTCGAGGATGCGGTTCCAGTCTCGCAGCAGATAGAACATGACGACCGGGATCAGCGCGAGATTGATCAGGATCGACAGGAGCAGCAGTCCGCCCGTCTTGACGCCGGCCAACAGGCGCAGCCCGAAGTCGCCGAAGCTTTCGATGTTGTCGCCGATCACTTCGCGGATCGTCGCGAGATCGAGCGAAACCGTGATGCCGAACTGCCGCTCGAGCCAGGGCAACAGCAGGTCGTTGACGCGCGTGAACACCTCGGGCATGCGCTTCATCACCAGCGACACCTCGGCCTGAACGAGCGGCACGAGAATGATCAGAATGCCGAAGATCGCGATGCCGAACAGCAGCACGCAGAGCGTCGTCCCGATCGCGCGGTGGACGCCGCGACGCTCGAGCGCGTTCACGAGCGGCGTGCCGAGATAGGCGAGGATCGCGCCGATCAGGAACGGCGTGAGCACCGCCCCCAGATGCGTCAGCGCGAGGTAAAGGACGGCAAGGCCGACGGCGAGCCACAGATAGTGCTTGAGCAGCAGCGGTCGCCTCGCCGCGAGCGGCACTTCGACGGCCCGCGCCACCTCGGTGCCGCCGGCGACTGCGTCGAGCGCACGCGACTCGAACGCCACTGGCGGCTCGACGGCGGGAGGCGGCACGGGAGGCGAACTCATCGCGGCGCCACCCTACACGAGCAGGTCACGCCGATCAACGTCGGTCATGGGACGCCTCCGGTAGACTCCAGAAGCTTCGCTGCCGAGAGCCGAAAGCTGACTGCTGATCGCTGGAACGCCGATGGCTGAAAACCTAACCTACCGCGCCGCCGGCGTCGACATCGATGCGGGAGACGCGCTGGTCGAGCGCATCAAGCCGCATGCCCGGCGCACGATGCGGCCGGAAGTGCTGGCCGGCATCGGCGGATTTGGCGCGCTGGTCGAGATCGGCAAACGATTCCGCAACCCGGTGCTGGTTGCGAGCACCGATGGCGTCGGCACGAAGCTCAAGCTCGCCTTCGCGCTCGACGGTCACGACACGATCGGCATCGACCTCGTCGCGATGAGCGTCAACGACGTGCTGGTGCAGGGCGCGGAGCCTCTGTTCTTCCTCGACTACTTCGCCTGCGGCCGGCTCGATGTCGATGTCGCGACGCGCGTCGTTCGCGGCATCGCTGTCGGCTGCGAGACAGCGGGATGCGCGCTGATCGGCGGCGAGACCGCGGAAATGCCCGGCATGTACGTCGACGGTGAGTACGATCTCGCCGGTTTTGCCGTCGGCGTCGTCGAGAAGGACGCGATCATCGACGGTCGCAACGTCGTCGCCGGCGACGCTGTCCTCGGCCTCGCGTCGAGCGGAACGCACAGCAACGGCTATTCGCTCATCCGCCGCATCGTCGACGAGGCGCATGCCGATCTTGCAAGCCCGCTTTCCGGTGCCGCGATGACGATCGGCGAAGCGCTGCTTGCCCCGACGCGGATCTACGTCAAGCCGCTGCTCGCGCTCGCACGAAAACGACAAGTCAAGGCGATGGCGCACGTCACCGGTGGCGGACTCATCGAGAACGTGCCGCGCGTGCTACCGCCGAAGCTGGCCGCGCGCATCGACGCAGCGTCGTGGAAACGCCCGCCGATCTTCGACTGGCTGCAGCAAGCGGGACGCGTCACGGACGGTGAAATGCATCGCGTGTTCAACTGCGGCATCGGCATGGTCGTGATCGTGGCCGCGAAGGACGTCGATGCTGTGATCACGCAGCTCTCGGAGTCGGGCGAGCGCGTGTGGAAGATCGGCGAGATCGTCCCCCGTGCCGATGGCGATGCTGCGACGACCGTCGGCTGACGTTGGTGTTGCCGGTTCGCATGGGCAACCAGGATGGCGCTGAAACGCATCACCGTACTGATCTCGGGTCGCGGCAGTAACCTGGCGGCGCTCGTCGCCGCCTCGCGTTCGACTGATTTCAACGGCACGGTCACGCACGTCGTCAGCAACCGTCCCGACGCGGCGGGCCTCGATTTCGCACGCGCGAACGCGATCGCGACGTCCGTCGTCGATTCGAAAGCGTTCGCCGATCGCGACGCCTTCGAAGATGAGCTCGCGCGGACTATCGACGCGGGCTCGCCTGATCTGTGCGTGCTTGCCGGTTTCATGCGCGTGCTCGGGTCACGCTTCGTCGCAAGGTATGCCGATCGGATGCTGAACATCCATCCGTCGCTGTTGCCGGCGTATCCGGGCCTTCACACGCATCGCCGTGCGCTCGCCGACGCCGTTCGCGAGCACGGCTGCACCGTGCATTTCGTCACGCCTGACGTCGATGGCGGACCGATCATTGCGCAGTCCCGCGTACCGGTTTGTCCGGACGACGACGAGCCGACACTCGCTGCACGCGTCCTCGATCAGGAGCACCGGTTGCTGCCGTCGGTCGTCGGCGCCTACTGCGCCGGACGCGTGGCCCTCGTCGGCGGACGCGTGTGGTGCGCCACCCACCCCTTGCCAGACGTACGTTTCGTCGCAATGTGAGAAGGATGAACGGCGAAACGGCACCCCCGCGCTTGCAGCGGCCGTGGTGGCACGCAAGGCGGCCGCTCGCCCTCGCGCTGGCCGCATCGTTGGCTGTTCATCTGGCGCTGACGTCGATTCCCGATGAACTGCCGAAGACGCCCGACTCGACGCCGCTGACGGCGAGGCTGACCGAACTGCCGCCGCCACCGGCACCGACTGTCGCCACGCCGCAGGTCAAGCCGAAGCCCAAACCGCGGCCGCGACCGTCCGCGCCGGTCGTAAAGCCGGAGCCGCCGGTCGAAGTGGCCGCAGCCGCCGAGGCGTCCGCCGGACCCGTTGCGGATGCGCCGCCCGCTGCGGAGCCTCCGGCCGAAGCCGCGAGCGAGCCGCGGAAGCCACCCATCCTTGCCGAAGACGTCGACGTCCCAGCGGCGCCGGTTATCGAGCGCAAGACGCTCCCGCCGCGCGTCGACCTCGCGTTCAAGGTGTTCTACGGCACGCAGGGTTTCCAGATCGGGCAGGCGACGTACCGTTTCGAGCATGCCGACAATCGCTATCGGATCGCGATCGTCGGCGACGCGCGCGGCCTCGCCGCGCTGCTGTTCCGCGGCCAGGGTCGCATCGAAAGCCGCGGCGCCATCACGCCCGAAGGCTTGCAGCCGCACGAGCTCGTCGTCGACAAGTTCAACCGCCGCGGCAGTGAGCGCGCCGACCTCGACTGGGAGAACGGCATCGTCAACCTGCATAACGAGAAGACCGAGGCAATCGAGCCGCCGACGTTCGACCTGTTGTCGTTGATGTGGCAGTACTACTTCCGGCCGCCGGAGGACGACGTCCAGACGTTCACGCTCGCGACGACGCGACGCGTGTTCAAGATCACCGCCACGCGCAAGCGGCGCGAAACCATCGAATGGGCGAACGGAACGATCGAGACCGAAGTCTGGCATCGCGTGAGCGACGACGGACGTAGCCACGGCTACGCATGGATCGCGCCGTCGCTGCGCTGGCTGCCGGTCAAGATGCGCGCCGAGACACCACGCGGCACCGTCGAAGTGTTGCTCGATTCGATTCGCGTCGACGAAGCGCATGCGAGCGTGCAGACGACCGAGTGAACTGAAAGGACACGCCATGGAAGTACAACCATATCTGTTCTTCAACGGCAACTGCGAGGAAGCGATCGACTTCTACAAGAAGGTCCTTGGCGCGAAAGTCGAGATGATGATGCGTTTCAACGAGAGTCCCGAGAAGATGCCGCCCGGCATGCTGGCGCCCGGCTGGGACGACAAGGTCATGCACGCGTCGATGCACATCGGCGGCAGCCTGGTCATGGCGTCCGATGGCATGGGCACCGACAAGGGCGGCTTCAACGGTTTCTCGCTGTCGCTGTCGTGCAAGGACGCCGCCGAAGCGACGCGCTTGTTCAATGCGCTTTCTGATGGCGGGCAGGTGCAGATGCCGCTCGGCAAGACGTTCTGGTCGCCGCTGTTCGGCATGTGCGCCGATCGTTTCGGCGTCGGCTGGATGGTCGGCGCCGAGCATTGATGTCGCTGTCGCCGGCCGATCTCGACCGCTACTTCGATCGCATCGACTGTGACGGCCCGCGAACGCCGACGCATGACGCGCTCGCGGCGATTCATCTCGCGCATCCCCAGGCGATCCCTTTCGAGAACCTCGATCCGCTGCTGAAGCGGCCGGTTCGGCTCGATACGGCAGCGCTCATCGCCAAGCTGGTCGATGGTCGCCGCGGCGGTTACTGCTTCGAGCACAACCTGTTGTTGAAGGACGTGCTGACAACGCTGCGCTTCAACGTCAAAGGGCTTGCGGCGCGCGTGCTTTGGTCCAGGCCGGATGTCGTGCTGCCACGTACACACATGGTGCTGCTGATCGACTTGGATGGTGCGAAGCACGTCGCCGACGTCGGCTTCGGCGGCATGACGCTGACCGCGCCGCTTCGGCTCGTTTGCGACGTCGCGCAATCGACACCGCACGGCGTGTACCGGCTGATCGAGTCCGACGGCGCGTATACGGTGCAGGCGCAGATCGGCGGGGCATGGCGCGCGCTGTACCGCTTCGATATGCAACCGCAGCTCCTTCCCGACTATCAGGTGGCGAACTGGTATCTGTGCAACCACCCGGATTCGCCGTTTCTCGATGCTTTGATTGCCGCGCGGATCGAAGCGGGACGACGGCATGTGTTGCGCGACAACGACTACGCCATCCACGAAGCCGATGGCGCGACGAAGCGGACGACGTTAACAGACGCAAGTGCGTTGCGCCAGACGCTCGAAGGCACGTTCGGCATTGCGCTCCCGCATTCGCCCGCCGTCGCGGCGTTGCTCGATCGTTTCGTGACGACGCGCGACGGCGGATAGCGTGGCCGTCAGCCCGCCTGCGATTCGGCCGCACGACGTCGCCGGGCTCGCCGAAGCGATCGAGCGCCTGCGAACCCTTTCCGCGCCGGCCGACGCGACGCTTCGCGCGTTCTTTCGAGAGCATCCGAACATCGGCCAGCGCGACCGGGCGTTCGTCGCCGAAGGCGCGTTCGCGTTCCTGCGTCGCATGCGATCGATCACCACGATCGCGACGAGCGACGATCCGCGCAAGCTGGCCCTTGCAACGGTCGTGCGCGAGTTCGGCGTTTCGGTCCGCGAGCTGGCGAACGCGACGCGCGGAGCCGAAGCGGCGTGGCTCGCCGAGTTCAAGTCGCGGCTTGCGCAACCGCTGCCGCCTGCAATCGCCGCCGACCTCCCCGACTGGCTATGGCAGCGGCTAGGAACGGTTTACGGCGAAGCTCGGCGGGAATCGCTCGCGCGCGCATGGACGGTTCCCGCGCCGTTCGATCTGCGCGTCAACGCGATCAAGGCGACGCGCGACGACGCGCTTGCGGCCTTGATCGCGGAGGGACTCGACGTCGCGCCGACGCCCTTCGCGCCGCTCGGACTGCGCATCAATGGACGCCCGATGCTCGCGAAGCATGCGTGGCTCGCGGACGGCCGGATCGAAGTGCAGGACGAAGGCAGCCAGCTCGTCACGCACCTCGTCGGGCCGCGGCGCAACGACCTGCTCGTCGATTTTTGCGCCGGTGCCGGCGGCAAGACGCTTGCACTCGGCGCGTTGATGCGTTCGCACGGACGCATCTACGCGTTCGACGTGTCGCCTTCGCGGCTCGCTAGGATGCGTCCCCGGCTTGCGCGCTCGGGGCTGTCCAACGTCGGCGTCGAGCTCATCGCGAGCGAACGCGATGCGCGCATCAAGCGGCTGCAACGCAAGATCGATCGCGTGCTGGTCGATGCGCCGTGCACCGGCTTCGGCACGCTGCGCCGCAATCCGGACCTCAAATGGCGGCAAACGGAAGCCGCGCTGGCCGAGCTCACTGCAAAGCAGTCGTCGATCCTTGACGCGGCCGCAACGCTGATCAAGCCGGGCGGGCGACTCGTCTACGCGACCTGCAGCGTGCTTCCCGAAGAGAATGAAGCGATCGTCGATCGATTTCTCGCGCAACGCGATGACTTCACCGAAGGCAACGCAGCCGCCGAGCTTGCGCGAGCGAAGATTCCGCTTGCGACGGGGCGGCGGCTCGTCGTCGCGCCGGACACGCACGGCTGCGACGGGTTCTTCGCGGCGGTCCTCGAGCGGCGCGCCGGGTAAACGACCGCCCGGCGCAACTGACGCTCGCGGCGGTCGCGCATCGTAGAATTGCGGCCGATGTTCGAGCCGGTCACTTTCGAGCGCCTCGCGGGCACGTTGACGATGCCATTCGGCTGGCTCGAGCTCGCGCTCGTCGTCGTGTGCTTCGTCGTCGGGTGGATCGTCGACCGCCGTTTCGCCGCACGCTCCGAAGACATCATCGCGCACCACCGGATCACCCGCAACGTCGTGCGCGTGGCGATGCCGCTCGTTGCGCTGCTCCTGCTCGTTGTCGGACGCGTCGTCTGGCGGCTATGGCAGCCGTCGCTTTTCTTCGACGTCGGCATCCTGCTCGCGATCGCGCTCGCCGTCATCCGCATCGTCGTTTACACGCTGCGCCGATTGGTGCCGAACGCGACGTGGCTCAAAGGATCGGAGCGCAGCGTCGCTTACATCGTATGGACGCTCGTCGCGCTGCACGTCCTCGGCATCACGCCGCAGCTCGCGGCCGAGATGGACGCGTTGCGGCTTCCGCTCGGCGCACGCGAAGTCACGCTGTTGACGATCGCGAAGGGCGCCGGCGCCGTCGTGCTCGCGCTCGCGCTGACGCTGTGGCTCTCCGGCTTCATCGAGTCGCGGCTGATGAAGACGCAGCTCGACTTGTCGCAGCGCGCGCTCGCGGCGAAGTTCGTGCGAGCGACGCTCCTCATCGTCGGCATCCTGATCGCGTTCCAGGCGATCGGGTTCGACCTGACGCTCTTGTCGGTGTTCGGGGGCGCGCTCGGCGTCGGCATCGGCCTCGGCCTGCAGAAGCTCGCATCGAACTACATCGCCGGCTTTGTCATCCTGCTCGATCGATCGATCCGGCTGGGCGACGTCGTGACCGTCGACAACCGCCACG
>DATLNR010000060.1:0-4087 GCA_035536655.1 Casimicrobiaceae bacterium | reverse complement strand
CGTCGACGGGCTCGAACGGCTGTTGCGAGGCATCGAATGCGGCGCGATCGGCGTTGTCACGCGCGAGCTCACGCGACCGTCGCCATTGGCGCTGGAAGTGCTCGCCGCGAAGCCGTATGCCTATCTCGACGATGCGCCGCTGGAAGAGCGGCGCACGCAGGCGGTGCTCGCCCGCGGATGGACCGATCGCGCCGGCGCGGCGGATCTCGGTCGCCTCGACGCCGATGCAATCGCGCGCGTTCGTCGCGAAGCGTGGCCGGACGCCGCCAACGCCGAAGAAGTGCATGATGCCTTGCTGACGCTCGGTTTCATCACCGAAGCGGAGGCGACCGCCGACGCCGGCTGGCTCGCATGGCTCGAGGCACTCGCCGCAACGCAACGCGCGACGCTATTGGCGCTGCCCACGACACCGGCGCGACGCGTATGGGTCGCGACGGAGTGCCTGCCGCAGATGCGCGCTCTGCATTCGTCCGCGCGTTACTCACCGGATGTCGTCGTCCCGGACGAGCTTGCCCGACGATCGTGGGATCACCACGAAGCAATCGTCGATATCGTGCGCCGCCGGTTGCAGGGTCTCGGACCGACGACGGCCGAAGCGCTCGCCGAAGCGTTCGTGATCGATGCATCCGACGTGCGACAAGCGCTCGTGCGACTCGGGGGCGAGGGCGCAATCCTCGAAGGCCATTTCACGTCGCCCGCCGCGAACGAGTGGTGCGAGCGCCGTCTGCTCGCTCGCATCCATCGCTACACGCTCGGGCGGCTCCGCGCCGAGATCGAGCCGGTGGCCACCGCGGATTTCATGCGTTTCCTCCTGCGCTGGCAGCACGTCGAGCCGGGCGACCAGCGCGAAGGCGTCGACGCGCTGGCGGCGATCATCGCGCAGCTGCAAGGATTCGAAGCGGCGGCTGCGGCGTGGGAAACCGAGATCCTCGCCGCGCGGCTCGAGCACTACGATCTTCGCTGGCTCGACGACCTGTGTCTTGCCGGTCGCATCGTCTGGCGCCGGCTGACGGTGCCCGACAACGGCGGCGCCGCGAGCGGTCCGGTGCGTTCCACACCGATCGCTTTGATGCCGCGTCGGTCCGCATCGTTGTGGACGGCGGCCGCAACATCGCGAACGAGCGCGTTGCACAGTTCACGCGCGCAAGCGGTCGATGAATTCCTGCGCGCGCACGGCGCCTCGTTTTACGATGAGATCGTCGACGGAACGCGGTTGCTTCGCACGCAGGTCGAGGAAGCGCTTGGCGAGCTGGTTGCGCTCGGCAAGGTGACGTCGGACAGTTTCGCCGGACTGCGCGTCCTGTTGATGCCGGCAAACAAGCGCAAGCCGATCGGCGGCCGCAGGCGCTACAAGGCCCATGCGATCGGACTGGAAGACGCAGGGCGCTGGGCATTGATCGATCGCACGCGGAAGTCGTCCGACAGCGACGAACCGAATGACAACGATGACCGCAACGAGACGATCGCGCATGCGCTGTTGCGACGCTACGGTGTCGTGTTCAAACGATTGCTCGAGCGTGAAGCGGAAACGTTGCCGCCGTGGCGCGAGCTCGTCGCCGCGTTGCGCAGGCTCGAATCGCGCGGCGATATTCGCGGCGGCCGCTTTGTCGCTGGCGTTCCCGGCGAGCAGTTCGCATTGCCCGAGGCCGTGCCGGCGCTGCGCAAGGCGCGTCAAGCCGAGAGAAGCGGCACGCTCATCGCCGTCAGCGCCGCCGACCCGCTGAATCTCGTGGGCCTCGTCGTGCCGGGCCCACGGGTCCCCGCGCTGACGCAGAATCGTCTGCTGTATCGCGATGGTGTCCCCATTGCGGTGCTCGTCGGCGGCGACATTCAATGGCTCGAAACACTGGATGCAACCGATACGCGAATCGCGGAGAATCTGCTGGTTCGCGGCCAGGCACGGTTGCCAGCGCCTGCCAGCTAAGCGTTGACGATTCGACGAGGGCCACGTCATGCGAATTCTCCGTGGGCTGCTGCCCGTGCTGATCCTGGCGCTGACCAGCCAGGCCTTCGCGCAGTCGTACCCGACGCGACCGGTGCGCGTCGTCGTCGCATTCGCGCCCGGCACGACGTCGGACATCATTGCCCGGCTCATTTGCGAGCGCCTGACGCAGGCGATGGGACAGCCGTTCGTCGTCGAGAACCGGACCGGTGCCGGCGGCACGATCGGCGCAGAGCACGTCGCGCGCTCGGCGCCCGATGGCTACACGTTGCTGTTGTCGACCGCTGCGCTGCCGATCAGCGCCTGGGTCTATCCGAATCTGAAGTACGACACCGGCAAGGACTTCGCATCGGTCACCGTCGTGACGCATTCGCCGCTCGCGCTCGCGGTCAATCCCGGCTTTCCGGCGAAATCGGTGCGCGAGCTGATCGATTACGCGAAGGCCAATCCCGGCAAGGTGAGCTTCGGCTCGGCGGGCGTCGGCACGTCGCATCACCTGACGGGCGAGAAATTCCGCATCGACACGGGAACCGATCTCGTTCACGTGCCGTACAAGGGCTCCGCGCCCGCGCACGTTGACCTGATCGGCGGCCAGATCCAAATGATGTTCGACAACATCGTCGCGCTGATGCCGCACCACAAGTCCGGCAAGCTGCGGCTCCTGGCCGTGTCGAGTGCCGCGCGCCATCCGTTGCTTCCGGAGATTCCGTCGGTTGCCGAAGCCGCCGTGCCGAACTTCGAGACGGTTGCATGGTTCGGCTTTGTCGCCCCCGCCGGCACGCCGCGCGACGCGATCACGCGCCTCAATTCCGAGATCGTGAAGACGCTTTCGATTCCCGACCTGCGCCAGCGGCTGCTCGACGCCGGATCGGAGATCATCGGCAGTTCGCCCGACGCGGCCGATCAGTTCCTGAAGAACGAGCTCGATCGCTGGCGCAGCGTCGTCCGTGCGGCCAACGTCACGGCGAATTGATACTCGCTCGTGCGTTGCTCGTGCTCGCATTGATTGCGAGCGTGATCCGTGCGGTCGCAGCTGCTGGCGCGGTCGACCCACAACCGCCGCCGCTGCGCCTGCCCGAAGGCGCGCGTCCGCTGCGCTATGCGGCGACGCTGGTCGTCGTTCCCGGCAGTGACAACGTGCAGGGCGAGATCGCCATCGACGTCGAGCTTGCGCATGCGCATCCGTTGCCCTGGCTCAACGCCGACGCCTTGACGGTGCAGCGTGCGGTCGTCGGCGATCCCGCTATCCCGGTTCACATCCTCGCCGGCCACGATCAGTTCGTCGGACTGGCATTCGATCCGCCGCTTTCCTCCGGCAGCCATCGCTTCGCGTGCCATCCGCTGCGCGAGCGCGTCGAAGTTCTGCTTGATCTGTAAGCGGCGTTGACTCAATCCGCGGCGGCGGGCTCGGCTTCCGCCGCTTGCCATCCACCATCGCGCTTGCGGGGCGAAGGGAGCGCGACCATCTGCGGCGTATCCGGCGCGAAGCAACCGACGGTGCAGCAACGCCCGGGCTGACGATTGCGCGTGATCGCGCGCGTTTCATCCGCGAGCACGCCGCGATCCAGGAGCCGCTCGACCAGGTCGACCTTGTTGCCGATCGGATAGTGGCGGTAGATTTCGGTCTTCATCGCGTCCGGCGAGCCGCCGCCGTGCAGGCTGATGACCGAGTACCAGCCAGCCTGATGCGATGCGGTCAGGTCCTCGAGGAAGCGCGCGACTTCAATGCGCTTCTCGTACGGAATATCGGAACGCGCAGTGAGCACTTCGGACAAGCGGCCGGCGGTCGCGGGATTGTGGTCTTCGGCGGGTGAGGGCAGTGTCACGACCAGGCCGCCGGACACTTGATGCGCGAGCCGGTGCATGTCGTAGATCTGCGTCGCCATGAGGAGCTTGCCGATGTTCGCGAACACCGGATCCGGCGTGACCGTTCCCGCGTCGCTCGTCTTGCAATAGACGGATGCCGCGACGCCGCACGCGTAGAAGCCTTCGACGATCCTGATAAGGTCGATCATCGCGTCGCGCACGCCGTGCGCGCGATCGAGGTCGAGTCCGTTCGCCTCGGTGACGAGCGCGCCGGCGCCGATCAACAGGTCGCCGAACCCGGCGCGCGCGGCGATGCACGTCTGGCGATGCTGTGCCGTG